>RFGR01000031.1 GCA_003696625.1 Planctomycetota bacterium | reverse complement strand
GTACATGAACTCGTCGCAGTCCCAGAAGCCCTCCGGCGCCTGGTGGTCGTGCAGCCACTTCAGCGCCGCCGCCACCGCCTTCTCGGTCGGGCTGCCGCCCTTGCGGCCGCCGCGGCCGCCGCGGCCGCCGCGCAGGCCCCCGGCGCCGCCGCCCAGACCGACGTCGTTGTTCCAGGCGTCCGAGTCGAACGGAGCGTCGGAGAGGAAGTCCGGGTCGCCCATCTCTTCGACCGTCTCGTCGACGGTCTCCTCCATCTCGGTCTCCTGGAGCGTCGGCTCTTCGATGACCTCCTCGACGACCTCCTCCGGCTCCTCCTCCGGCTCCTCGATCTCGGGCGGGGGCGGAGCGGCGGCCATCTGGATGGTCGGGGCCTCCTCGGCTTCGCTGCGGAGGAAGGCGATCCCGGCCAGAAGCAGGGCGCCGAGGCCGTGGATGGCGAGCGAGACCAGCAGGTAGGGAGCCTTGCTCAGCGTGTCCGCGAGGACGTCGTTGAAGCTCTTCTCCTGCTCCCAGGGGCGGTGGTACTCGAACTCGATCGGCTGGATGGGCTGTTCGGACATGGCTTCGGCGGCCGGGGAGTCGGGACGGACCGCACGACAGCAACGCACGGCCGGCCGGCCGGTTCAGGGGGGCGGGGATTTTACAGGGTGTCCGGAGCGCCGTCGGCGGCGTTGGCGAACAGGCGCTCGAGGGCGGCGTCGACCTCCTCGGCGGGCCAGACGTAGCAGCGCCGGCGGATGCGGCGGACGGCCCGCTCCATGATCTCCTGATAACGCTGCTCGAGGAGCTTGTCCCGGATCTCGTCCTGGACCTCGGAGAACGGCGCAACTCCCCCCTCTTCCACGGTTTCCACCAGGCAGAGAGCCCAATCGGCGGCCAGTTCGAGCGGTTCGCTGAGGGTGCCGGCCGGAGAGCCGAGGAAGAAATCCTTCAGAGCCTGGGCCCGGCTCATGTTGGGGGTGATCCAGCCGCTGTCGCCGCCGGTGCTGCGCCGGTAGCTGGAATGGGCCTCGACCTCCTCGACGAAGGTGCTCTCCCCGGCCGCAATCCTTGCTCTGATCTCTTCAATCTGTGCTCGAGATGCTTCCGGATCGGCCCCTTTCGGGATCATCAAGATCCGTCCCCGGGCGCGCCGCGGCGAGGAATACAAGTCTTTGTGATTGTCGTAGTACTCCCGGATTTCCCGGGGAGCGACGACCACCGCCACCTTGACGGCGTCGCCCTTCTCCGGTTGCTGGCCCAGTTCGATGGACCGGAACAACCAGCCGACGACCATCCGCCGGAAGTAGCGCTTGAATTCCTCGATCGAGCCGCCGTTGGCGGACATCTCGGCGCTCAGGGCGGCGAGCGATCCGGCCTGCTCGATCCGGGCGTCGAGTTCCCGCTGGACGATTCGGTCCAGCATCGCCTCGTCCCGGCCGCTCAGCCGCCAGCCCTCGCGCAGGAACAGCTCGACCAGGGCCGAGGGGAAGGCCTGGTCCATCTGCTCCTGGGTCGGCTCCACTCCGGGCGGGACCTGGAAGTCGCGCCTCGCCTTCCAGTAGACGTCCTCGTCGGTCAGGATCTGGTCGTTCACGATCGCCCGCAGGCGGATCCGGAGCAGGAGTTCCCCGGGCTGCCGGCCGGAGGCCGGGTCCTGGGCCGGCGGCGCCAGGGCGAGGAGCAGGCAGAGGGAGGCGAGAGCGGTCATCGGCGGCGACGGGAAGAGCGGGATTCTCGGCCCGCCGGCCGGACCCGGCAAGCCGCGGCGACCTGGAACAAATGGGCGAGGACCTCCGTCGGCGCCGACTCGGGGTCCGGCAGCACCCAGTGGGCCCGGCGGGCGCTGATCACTCGGAAATCGACTTCCTGGGGGGCCAGCGCCCGCTCGACCCGCCGCATGTCGCGGACCGCGCAGATCAGCCGATCCTCGACCCGCTGCAGGGACTCGAAGCCGAGGGCGCCGAGCCGGTGCTTGAGGAAAAAGAGCCGGGCCAAGGCCTCGGTCTCGGCCGGCGGCGGGCCGTAGCGGTCGCGCAGGCCGGCGAGGGCGGAGTCCACCTCGCCGGCGGACCGGACCCGGTCCAACTCGCGCAGGATCCGCAGCCGGTCCTCCTCGCCCGGGACGTAGGCCGCCGGCAGGGCGGCGCTCACCCCGAGCGCCAAGTCGGCCACCGGCGCCGCCGGTTGCCGCCGGTCGTCGGCCGCAGCCGGCTTCCCCTGCCGTTTCAGGCGCGCCACCGCCTGGGCCAGCAACCGGCGGTAGGTCTCGAAGCCGACCGCGGCGATGTGGCCGGACTGCTCCGGTCCGAGCAGGTTGCCGGCGCCGCGGATCTCGAGGTCCCGCATCGCGATCTGGAAGCCGGCGCCGAGGTAGCGCAGCTCCTCGACCGCCTTCAGGCGCCGGCGGGCGTCGACCGGCAGCGGCTGACCGCGCGGGATCAACAGGTAGCAATAGCCGCGCCGGGCGGCCCGGCCGACTCGGCCGCGAAGCTGGTGGAGGTCGGCCAGCCCGTAGTTCTGGGCGTCGTCGATGAAGATCGTGTTCGCGTTCGGGATGTCCAGCCCGCTCTCGACGATCGTGGTCGAGCAGAGCACGTCGGCCTCACCGCGGACGAAGGCCAGCATCGCCTTCTCCAGCTCGCGCGGCTCCATCTGGCCGTGGCCGGTCACGACCCGCAGCTCCGGAACCAGGCGCCGCAGCCGCTCCGCCACCGCTTCCAGGTCGTGGACCCGGTTGTGGACGAAGAAGGCCTGGCCGCCCCGATCCAGCTCCCGACGGAGGGCGTCGGCGACCAGCTCGTCTTCGTCCCGGTAGCGGATCTCGGTGTGCACCTCGAGGCGGCCGGCCGGGGCGGTGCTGAGCGAGGTGATGTCCCGAATGCCGGCCATCGCCATGTGCAGGGTGCGCGGGATCGGCGTGGCCGAGAGGGTCAGGACGTCCACCGTCGCCCGCTTCTTCTGCAGGGCGGTCTTGGCCTTGACCCCGAACCTCTGCTCCTCGTCGATCACGACCAGACCGAGGCGGGCGAAGCGGACGTCGTGCGACAGCAACCGGTGGGTGCCGACGACCAGGTCGATGCGCCCCTCGGCCAGGCCGGCGAGCACCCGCCGCCGCTGCTTCGGCGGCACGATCCGCGACAACTGGGCGATCTCGAACGGCCAGTCGGCGAAGCGTTCGCGGAAGGTGCGCAGGTGCTGCTCGGCCAGGACGGTGGTCGGCACCAGCACCGCCACCTGCATCCCGGCCGCCATCACCCGGAAGGCGGCGCGGGCGGCCAGCTCGGTCTTGCCGTAGCCGACGTCGCCGCAGACCAACCGGTCCATCGGCGCCGGCGAACCCAGGTCGGCCATGATCTCGCGGGTCCCCTGCGCCTGGTCCGGGGTGTCCTCCCAGGGGAAGCTGGCGTCGAAGTCCGCCTGCTCGGGCGCGGCCGGGATCGGCGTGCCGGGACTGGCCTGGCGGCGGGCCTGGATCTCCAGCAGTTCGGCGGCCAAATCCTCGACCGCCGCCGCCACCCGCTGCCGCCGGCGCAGGAAGGAGCCGGACCCGAGGCGGTCGAGCGGCGGTGCGCCGGCGCCGCCGCCGGCGCCGATGTAGCGCTCGATCAGGTCCACCCGTGACACCGGCAGCTCGAGTAGGGCGCCCTGGGCGAACTCGAGCACGATCACGTCGCTGGCGCCGTTCTCGCCGGCGTCGATGCCGCGGAAACGGCCCAGGCCGTGGACCGCGTGCACGACCAGGTCGCCGGGTCGCAGCGACTGGACGTCCGCCACCGCCGCCCCGGGGTGCCGCCGGTGCCGGGGTTTCGGTCGGTGGGGACTGTGGCCCGGCACCAGCTCGCGGTGGTGGAGGACGGTCAGGCGGGCCTCCGGAATCCGGAAGCCCCGGTCGAGCCCGCCGAGGCGTGGGTGAAGGAGCCCGGCGTCGAGCCCGCGCTCGCCCAGGATCTGCTCCAGCCGGTCGCGCTCGGCCTCGGTGGCGCAGAACAGCCGCACCTGCTCACCGTCGGCGGCGCGGGCCGCGAGCAGGGCGGCGCCCTCGGCCACCCCGCGGCAGTACTCCTCGACCGAGAGAACGTCCAGGGTGCCGTCGCGGCCGGGCAGAGTGGCCAGCTCGAGTAGGACGCCGCCGGGATCGCGGCGGGCGGCGGCGAAGGCCCGGTAGCGCTCGAGGGCGGCGGCGAACTCCGGGCCGCGGCCGGCCAGGCGCTCGGCGGACTCGGCGAGCCGTCCCGGCTCCCAGTGGACCAGGCGCAAGGCCGGCGGCAGCTGTTCGTGCGGCAACGGGTCGTCGGGCCCGGCGGCCTCCGGCAGCTCGCCGCCGAGCGGCACCCGGACCTGCCGCAGTACGTGCCGGGTGCGCTGGGTGGCGAGATCGAAGACCCGCAGGCTCTCGAGTTCGTCGTCGAAGAACTCCAGCCGCAGCGGCTCGCCCAGGGCCGGCGCGTAGAAATCGACGATGTCGCCGCGCCGGGCCATCTCGCCCGGTCCGGTGATCGCCGGCAGGCGCTCGAAGCCGGCGCGGACCAGCCGCCGGAGGAGGTCGTCCGGATCCAGTCGCATCCCCTGCTCGAGCAGGAGCAGGGCGTCCGGGTCGTCCCGCCGCGGAACCGGCTGGACCAGGGCGGCCAGCGGCGCGACCAGGATCCCGGCGAAACCGGCGCGGGCGCCCCGTTCGAGGGCGTGGTGGCGTTCGCGCAGGACCTCGGCTTCGGCGCCGAGGCGGGCCTCGCGGGCCGGGAAGGGCACCGCCCCGACGCCGAAGGCGGCGAGATCGTCCAGCGCCAGCTCCATCGCCGCCTGGTCGGCGACGACGACCAGGACCGGGGCGCCGGTCGCGCGGGCCAGGGCGGCGGTGGCCAGGGCCTTGGCCGAGCCCCAGAATCCGCCCCACTGGAGCGGGCCGGCGGCGCTCCGCCAAGCGGCGACCAGCTCCCGCCAAGACGGAGCGGCGGCGAGGAGATCACACTCGGACGGCGGCGAAGGGGAGGTCACGCCCCAGGCTCCTCGCGGGGCGGCGGCAGGGCGCCCTCCCGCTCCAGCACCATCAGCGCCTCCCAGGCCGCGAAGCGTTCGGCGTCCTTCTTCGAGCTGCCCCAGGCGGCCGGGAAGCGCCGGCCGGCGACCTCGGCGGCGACCAGGAAGGCGTGAGTTTCCGGGTGGTGGAAGCTGTCCAGCAGCGGATAGGCGGGCAGGCAGCCGCGCTCGCGTTGGGCCCAGGCCTGGAGCTTCGGCTTGGCCCGGCTGCGGACCAGCTCGCGCGCCAGCCGCGGCATCTCCGGCAGCAGCCAGGACCAGGCGACCCGGGCGGCCCCGGCCAGCCGGCCCGGCGGCTCGAGATCGAGGTAGACGGCCCCGAGCAAAGCCTCGACCGCGTTACCGAGGACGGAACGGGGCAGACTGCCGCGTCCGGCCAGGCCGCGGCCGGTCTCGATCCATTCCTCCAGGCCGAGGCGGCGACCGACCCGCTCCAGGGTGTCGCGGGACACGAGCAGGGCCTTGAGTTCGGTCAGCTCGCCTTCCCGCTTGCCCGGCAGGGCGAAGTAGAGCGCTTCCGCGACGACGAGGTCGAGGACCGCGTCGCCGAGGAATTCGAGGCGCTCGTTGTGGGCGTCCCGGGCCGAGGCGTGGGTCAGGGCCCGCGCCAGGAGCTCCCGGTCGCGGAAGCGGTGCCCGAGACGGCCGTCGAGGCGTTCAGGGTCGACCCGCTCGTCCGGCACGCGGCTGGATTGTAAGCGGCAGCCCTGCGATCATCCCGCGGGTGGCGGCGGACTTCCAGCTCGAGGTCGAGGATCTGCGCTTCCGCTACGGCAGCCGCGAGGCGGTCGCCGGAGTCTCCTTCGCGGTCCGGCCGGGAGAAATATTCGGCTTCCTCGGCCCGAACGGCGCCGGCAAGACCACCGCGATCTCCTGTGTCTGCGGGCTCCTCGGGGGCTGGCAAGGCGCGATGCGGTTCGGCGGTGAGACCTTCCGACCCGACCTCCGCGCCGCCGACCGCCGACGGATCGGCCTGGTGCCCCAGGACCTCGCGGTCTACGAGGAACTCAGCGGCCGCGAGAACCTGCTCTTCTTCGGTCGTCTGGTCGGTCTGGCCGGCGCCGAGCTGACGGCCGCGGTCGAGCGCGCCCTCGAACTCACCGGCCTCGGCGAGCGGGCCGACGACCGCGTCGGCTCCTACTCGGGCGGCATGAAGCGGCGGCTCAACCTCGCCGCCGGCGACCTGCACCGGCCGAGCCTCCTGATTCTGGACGAGCCGACGGTCGGAGTCGATCCGCAGTCCCGCAACCACATTTTCGCAGCGCTGGAGCGCCTGCGCGACCAGGGCCGGACGCTGCTCTACACCACCCATTACATGGAGGAGGCCGAGCGGCTGTGCGATCGGATCGCCGTCCTCGACCGGGGCCGGCTGATCGGGCTCGGCGCCGCCGCCGAGTTGGCCGAACAGGCCGGAGTGCCCGGCGCCGACCTCGAGCAGGTCTTCCTCCGCCTCACCGGTCACCGCCTGAGGGACTCGGCGTGAAGCTGCTCCGCGACGCCTGGTTGATCGCGGCCAAGGATCTGCGGGCCTGGCGGCGCGACCGCACCGGCCTGCTGTTCGGTCTGCTGCTGCCGATCGCCTTGGTCACCGCCATGGGCTTCCTGGCCAAGGTGCTCTACGGCGGCGGCGGCCCGATGGGCCGGACCGACCTCTGGGTGGCCGATGAGGATCGCAGCGAGGCCAGCGCCGACCTGCTGGCCGCGCTCCGCGCCGCGGCGACCGTCCGGGTCCGGCCCGGGCCCGAGGCCGAGCCGCTCTCGGTCGAGGAGGTGCGGCGGAAGGTGGAGGACGCCTCCGCCCACCACGCCCTGATCGTGCCGGCCGGCTTCGGAGAGGAGCTGGCGGCCGGCGGCCTGCCCGAGCTGCGCATGATCCGCGACCCGGGGCGCCGGCTCGAGGACACCCTAGTTTCGCTGGCCTTGGTCCAAGCCTACATGGCGATCAGCGAAGGGCGGAGCTGGCCGGCGATGATGGGCCGGCAGATGGAGGCCCTCGGCCTCGAGCCGGAGCAGGCGCAGGCGGTGGTCGCCGCCAGCGAATCCGTCCGGGCGCTGATCGAACGGTTCCTGCCCGGCGGCGACGAGGAACCCGAGGCCGGCGGGGCCGAGGGCGGCGCCGCCGCCGGGACCGGCTTCGACATGAGCGCCTTTCTCACCGGCATGGTGCCGGTCGCCGCCGAGGACATCCAGCCGCCGGGCCGGCCCAAGGAGCTGGGCTACATGCAGGCCCAGTCCGTCTCCGGAATGGTGGTGATGATGCTGATGTTCGGCCTCGTCGCCTGCGGCAGCACGCTAATCGTCGAACGCGAGAAGGGAACCCTGACCCGCCTGCTGGCGGCGCCGGTGTCGCGCGACTCGATCCTGCTCGGCAAGCTCTTCTTCTCGGCCGCGGTGGGCCTGATCCAGCTCTCGCTTCTCTTCGCCTACGGCGAGCTGCTGTTCGACCTCGCCACCTTCCGGGATCCGGTCACCCTGCTCGTACTGATGCTCAGCCTGACCGCCGCCGTCACCGGCTTCGGACTGCTGGTGGCGGTGCTGGCGCGCACCCAGAAGCAGGCGGAGGGGGTCTCGACCATCCTGATCCTGGTCATGAGCTGTCTGGGCGGGGCCTGGTTCCCGATCCAGCTCTTCGCCGTCCCGACCGCGGTCGAGGTGATCATGCGCCTGACCCTGACCCACTGGGCGATGACCGGCTTCCAAAACATGTTCTTCCACCAAAAGAGCTGGCACGACCCGGCCACGCTGCCGGCGGTCGTGGTGCTCTGGGGCTTCGCCCTGGCCGCGTTCTTGGCCGCGCGGGCGATCTACCACCGGCGCCTGGCCTCCGCGTCGTAGCATGCCACGGACTCAGCGTGATGTTCCAGGGACGTGTGGGGCATCACGGCTATTCTGGCGCCATGGCCGGTCGCACCCAGACCCTCGCCCAGCTCCTCTTGAACCAGTGGCGGACCAGCCAGGATCTGGCACGGGAACTCTACGGCGAGCCGATCGACGACAAGAAGCTGCGGGCGGCCCGACAGGCCCTCTCCCGCTTGCGCGAGGCGCTGGAGTCCTCGGAATGGCCGCTCGAGGTGCCGGCCGGCCGCACCCTCGTCCTGGACGAGCGCTGGCAGCGGAAGAGCGACGGCCGGGGCTCGGAGAAGTACTTCCGCCTGCGCTATCAGGAGGCTCGGCCCGAGCCCTCCGCCGGCGGCGCCTCCTACCTCCAGCTCTGGTTCCCGCCCTCGTCCTGGTCGGGCTGGATCGTACCCGGCTTCCAGACCCTCGAGCGCGACCGCTCGATCAGCCACAAGCACCTCTACACCGGTTCGCGCGGTCCGGACAACTGGCTGACGGTCGCCAGCAGCCCGATCTACCGCGAGGCCGAGCGCAAGGCGGGCGAGGCGATGTACGAGGAGATGAACGCCGCCGAGGAGCCGTGGCTCACCTCGTCGGTGGTCTACGTCGGGCTCGGCACCGGCTCGGGTTTGGCCGACGTCCAGGTCCTGCGCGAGCTGCTCGAGGGCGACCGCGGCCGGGCGGTCCAGGCGGTGCCGCTCGACTTCTCGCCGGTGCTGCTGAGCGAGACGGTGGCCAACATCTACCAGGAACTCGGCCCCGAGATCGAGGCCGGCCGCCTCGGCGTCCTGCCGATCCTCGGCGACCTCGAGCAGCCCGAGGACTGGGCGCGGCTGCTGCCGCCGATCCAGACCGGCGCCTCGCTGGTGGTCGGGATGTTCGGCAACACCATCGGCCACCTCCAGAACCGCGAGCGCAGCACCATCCAGCGCATCTTCACCGAACTCGACCGATGGGCCCGGCGGCACGGGGCACCGCGCTGGACGGTCGCCAACTCGCGGATGTTGCTCGGCGTCTCGTTGCAGCGGAAGGACGGCTGGCCGCACGGCCGGACCGTGGAGAGCTGCCGCCGCTGGCTGAACCTGGTCGGCGACCCGCTGCGGACCCTGCTCGAGACGGTGGAAGGCGAGTATCAGACCGTCTGCCTGCCGCCGGAGGAGCAGCAACGGGTCGAGGGCGCGGTTGCCATCGCCGAGCTGCGCCGGCGCCGCGCCGGCGGCGGCAACCCGCCGCTGCTCGGCCGCTTCTATCACGAAGAACTGCCCTACCGGCCGAGCGACGGCATCACCGGGGTGGTTCAGCGCTACTCCTTCGCCTTCGAGCGCGATCTCGACCTGGAGGGGGAGAAGGTCTTCCACCGGCACCACCTGCCGGAGTCGCGTTGGCGTACCCTCGGCGAACTGCGGGCCAGCTTCACCGCCGGCGAGGACCAGGTCGTCCTTTGCGAGGTGACCCAGTTCAACCTAAAGACCTTCCGCCCGGCCCTCCGCCGCCTCGGCATGGTTCATTCCGACCGCCAGGTCTATGTGGCCAAGGTGGCCAATATGAAGCCGTACGCGGTCCTCGGCTTCGCGCCGGTCGCGGACCGCCGCTAGAATCCGCCGCCATGCTCGCAGGCAAGAAAGGCCTCATCTTCGGCGTCGCCAACCGGCACAGCCTGGCCTGGCACATCGCCCAAGCCGCCCGGGCGCACGGCGCCGAACTGCTGCTCGGCGTCGCCGGAGAGCGTTTCCGCGAGCGGGTGGCGCCGCTGGCCGAACAGCTCGACGCCGGCGAGCCGGTGGTCTGCGACGTCAGCAGCGACCGCTCGATCGCCTCGGCCTTCCGCGTCATCGGCGAGCGGATGCCCGCGGTCGACTTCCTGGTCCACGCGATCGCCTTCGCCCAGAAGGAGGACCTCGAGGGTCGGCTGCTCGACACCGAGCGCGTCGGCTATCACGTCGCCCACGACATCTCCGCCTACTCGCTGATTGCTCTCGCCCGCGAGGCGGAGCCGTTGCTGCGGCCGGGCGCCTCGATCCTGACCCTGACCTACATCGGCTCCCAGCGGGCGGTGCCGAACTACAACATCATGGGGCTGGCCAAGGCCTCGCTGGAGGCCGGCGTCCGCTACCTGGCCTCCGAACTCGGCCCCGGCAAGGGGGTGCGGGTCAACGCGATCAGCGCCGGCCCGATCAAGACCCTGTCCGCCTCCGGAGTCAAGGGGCTGCGCGAGAAGCTGCACCTGCAGGCCGAGCACACCCCGCTGCGCCGGGCGATCCGCGGCGAGGACGTCGGCAAGGCCGGCGTCTTCCTGCTCAGCGACTACGCCTCCGGCGTGACCGGCGAGGTGCTGTACGTGGACAACGGCTACCACGCGGTCGCGACCTGGGCCTGACCGGTGACGGTGGTCCGGGTCGTCTGCGTCGCCGGCGACGACCCGGGGGCCGGCGCCGGCCTCCAGCGCGATCGCGCCGTCGCCGAGGCGCTCGGCTGCGACTGGCGCGGGGTGACGGCGGTGCGCACCGTGCAGGACGAGCAGGGCCTCCGCGCCGCGGTGCCGGCGTCGGCGGCGCAGGTCGGGGAGGAGCTGGCCGACCTGCTCGCGGCCGGACCGGCGGTGGTCAAGACCGGCGCCCTCGGGGACGCCGCCGTCGTCCGAGCGGTGGCGGCCGCCCTCGCCGCCGCCGGACGGCCGCCGCTGGTCGTGGATCCGGTCCGGCGGGCGAGCCGAACCGCCGTGCCCGGAGTTCGCCTGCTGGACGACGCCGGTTGGCGGGAGATGCGCCGCAAACTGCTGCCGCTGGCCACGGTCGCCACCCCGAACCGCGACGAGTACGGCGACGGCGCCGCCTTCGCCGCCTGCCCGGCGGTGCTGCTGACCGGCGGCGACGCCGGGGGCCCCGAGGTGGTCGATCGCTTGCTGCGCCGCGGCCTGCCGCCGCTGGAGATCCGCCACCCCCGTCTGCCGGGCGGCGAGGCGGTCCACGGCACCGGCTGTGCGCTCAGCACCGCCCTGGCCTGCCGGTTGGGGGCGGGAGACGACCTGGAACGGGCGGCGCGGGCGGCGGTGGCCTTCGTGGCCGACTGGCTGGCCGGCGGCCGGCCTCAGTAGCTCGGCAGCACCCCCAGGTCCCGCGCCACCTTCTCGACGTAGCGGTCGGTCATGCCCTGCAGGTAGTCGCAGACGGCGCGCTCGAGGTGGTCGGCGGTCTCCCGGAAGCGGGGCGGGATCGCCTCGGGCCGGGCGAGCAGAGCGTCGAATAGGTGGTCGAGCAGGTCGGTGGCGCGGCGGATGTGCCAGTTGACCTCCTCGCGGAAGTACATGTGCTCGTAGAGCCAGGCGTGGAGGGCCGCCACCTCGGCGGCGAACTCCTCCGAGTGGCCGATCAGCCGCCGGTCGGCGCGGCGGGCGGCCTCGGCGTCGGCCGGCGCCGCCGCCGCCAGCCGCCGCTCCGTCTCGGCCCGGATGTCCTCGATCGCCAGGCCGAGCAGCTCGTTGGCGGCCCGCCGCCAGAGCAGGTAGTTCTCTCGGCTGTCCGGATGGCGGGAGCGGGCCGCTTCCAGGCACCGGCGCCACAGCGGGAGCTCGGCCGCCATCGCCGCCGGGTCGAGAATGCCCTCGCGCAGACCGTCGTCGACGTCGTGGTAGTGGTAGGCGGTGGAGTCGGCGAGGTCGACGAGCTGGGCCTCGAGCAGCGGGAAGCGCGGTCCATCGCCGCCGCGCCGGTCGTCGGCGGGTTCGTGCTTGCGCAGGCCCTCCTTGACCTCGTGGGTCAGGTTGAGGCCGCGGTAGTCCGGGCTGCGGCGTTCGAGCACGTCCACCACCCGCAGCGACTGGCGGTTGTGGCTGAAGCCGCCGAAATCGCGCATCCGCCGGTCGAGCAGCTTCTCGCCGGCGTGGCCGTAGGGCGGGTGGCCGAGGTCGTGGGCCAGGGCGATCGCCTCGCACAGGGGCTCGTTCAGGCCGATCGCCGAGGCCAGCGAGCGCGACACCTGCAGGACCTCGAGCGAGTGGGTCAGGCGGGTCCGCTGGTTGTCGCCGACGTGGTTGACGAAGACCTGGGTCTTGTACATCAGCCGCCGAAAGGCCGAGCAGTGCAGGATCCGGTCCCGGTCCCGTTCGTAGCGGGTCCGCCAGGGGTCCGGCCGCTCGTCCCAGGTCCGGCCCCGGGAGTCGGCCGACTTCATCGCCGCCGGGTGCAGCCGTTCCCGCTCCAGGGCCTCCTTCTCGAGCCGATCCATGGCGCGCGGAGCATAACCGGGCGCGGCCGGCCCGGATTGACCGTTCCCGGGCTCGAACCTATCATTTTTCGCCCTCCAAGGGCCCTGAACCCCCGGAATCGGCTCGTGATCGTCCTCCTTCGCCGCAGCCTCGACGGGCCCGAACTCCGGGCCGCGGCGGCCCGCCTGACGACCTGGGCCGAGGAACGGGGCGCCCGCCTGCGCGGTTTCGGTCCCGGCTGGGACGCCTGCGCCGAGCTGGAGTGGTGCGACGGCGACGAGGAGGCGGGCGCCGCCGAGCTGCGCCGGGACCCGGCGGTGGAGGCCGTCCTCACCGCCCGCCGGCCCTGCCACCATGTCGCCGCCGCCGGGCGCGAGCCGCTCCAGGTGGCGGTCGGCCCGGCCCGTTTCGGCGGCGGCCAGGCCTCGGCGATCGCCGGCCCCTGCTCGGTCGAGGATTTGGATTCCCTGCTGGCCCTGGCCCGGCGGCTTCGGAAGGCCGGCGCCACGGCTCTGCGCGGCGGCGCATACAAACCTCGCACCTCCCCCTACAGCTTCCAAGGGTTGGGAGAGCCGGGGCTGGAGATCCTGGCCGAGGTCTCGCGCCGGACCGGCCTGCCGGTGGTCACCGAGGTCCTCGACCCGCGCGACGTGGCCCGGGTCGCCGAGCACGCCGACGTGCTACAGATCGGCTCGCGCAGCATGGCCAGCACCGCCCTGCTCAAGGAGGCCGGTGCGGCCGGCCGGCCGGTGCTCCTGAAGCGCGGCATGAGCGCGACCCTGTCCGAGTTCCTGTTCGCGGCCGAATACGTGGCCCGCTCCGGTTGCGAGGAGATCCTCCTCTGCGAGCGTGGGCTGCGCCACTTCGACCCGGCCGTCCGCAACCTCCTCGACCTGACCGCCGTGCCGGCCCTCAAGCGCGAGACGCACTTGCCGGTGCTGGTCGATCCCAGCCACGGCACCGGTGACGCCGCCCTGGTGCCGGCGATGATGGCCGCGGCCGCGGCTGCCGGCGCCGACGGCTTCCTGGTCGAGGTCCACCCGCGCCCGGCCTGCGCCCTCTCCGACCCCGAACAGGCTCTCGATCCGGCCGCCTTTGCCGCCGCTCTGCACCGGGCCGCGTCCGTCCTCGTCGCCTGCGGCCGCCGCCTGGCCCGACCCGAGGCGGCCGACCCCGCCTTCGCTCCGTCATGACTCGAACCCCCGTCATCGCCGGCAACTGGAAGATGCACCTCACGCGGCGCAAGGCCTCGGCCCTCGCCCGCGCGGTGGCCGCCCACCACGCCGGCGCCGTCCATCGCCGTTGCATCCTCTTCCCGGCCTTCGTTCACCTCGACCACGTCCGGCGCAACATCCGCGGCAGTGGCGTCGTGCTCGGGGCACAGAACTGCTGGGGAAAGAAGGAAGGTGCTTTCACCGGCGAGATCAGCCCCTACATGCTGCGCGACATGGGAGTGGAGGTCGTCCTCCTCGGCCACAGCGAGCGCAGGCACATCCTGGGCGAGACCGACGCCCTCCTCACCGACAAGCTCAAGGTGGCGTTGCGGGCCAAGCTCGAGGTCCTGCTCTGCGTCGGTGAGACCCGCAGCGAGCGGGAGGAGGGGCGGACCCTGGACGTGGTCAAACGCCAGCTCCGGATCCTCCGCTTCGTCAAGGACCACCAGATTCCCCGGGTCGGGGTCGCCTACGAGCCGGTCTGGGCGATCGGGACCGGCCTCACCGCCACCCCGGCCCAGGCCCAGGAGGCCCACGCCGCCATCCGCGAGACGGTCGCCCGTATCCTGGGGGACGAGGCGGCGGAGAACCTCCCCGTCCTCTACGGGGGCAGTGTCAAGCCCGGCAACGCCGCCGAGCTGCTGTCCCAGCCCGATGTCGACGGCGCCCTGGTCGGCGGCGCCTCGCTCTCCATCGACCAGTTCGGCCCGATCCTCGACGCCGCTCCGATCGCCTGACCGCCATGCTCGAATTCCTCCTCTACTCGGTCTTCTTCCTCTCGGCGGTGCTGCTGATCCTGGTCATCCTAGTCCAGGAGTCCAAAGGCGGCGGCCTCGGCGAGGCCTTCGGCGGCGCGGGCCAGGAGACCTTCGGCCCCCGCGCCGGCGGCATCAACCGCTTCACCTTCGGCCTGTTCGGGGTCTGGATCCTCTCCGCCCTCGCCCTGCACTGGACCAGCGGCGGCGCCGAGGAGGGTTCGGTCATGGGCTCGGAGCCCGAGACCCCGGTCGTCGAGCAACAGGAGCCGGCGCCGCTGCCGCCGCCCGGCGGCGACACCGCCCCGACCACCCCGGAGCAGGGCGGCTGAGCATGGCCGCCCTCGCCGGCAGCGCCGCCGCCGACCGGCTGCTGGCCGGGCTGCGCGAGACCGGCGCCCTGCTCGAGGGGCACTTCCTGCTCTCCTCCGGCCGCCACGCCGGCCGCTACGTCCAGTGTGCCCGCCTGCTCCAGCACCCGGAGCGATCGGCGGCCGCCTGCGCTGACCTGGCCGGGCTGATCCGGGCCGACCGCGGGGAAGAACGGCCGTTCGACCTGGTCGTCGGGCCGGCGATGGGGGCGGTCACCCTGGCCTACGAGCTGGCCCGGGCGCTCGGCGTCCGCGGCCTCTTCGCCGAACGAGTCGCCGGCGGCGGCTTCGCCCTCCGCCGCGGCTTCTCGGTCGCTCCCGGCGAGCGGGTCCTGGTGGCGGAGGACGTCGTCACCACCGGCCGGAGCGTCGGCGAGGTGCTGGAACTGCTCGCCGACCTCGGAGCCGGCGAGGTGGCGGTCGCCTCGCTCGTCAACCGCTCCGGCGGCGACGCTCCCTTCGGCGGCACCCCCTATTACCGGCTGGCCGACCTGGAGGTTCCCTCCTGGCCGGCCGCGGAGTGTCCGCTCTGCGCCGACCCCGGGACCGGCCCGGCGGTGAAGCCAGGCAGCCGGCCCGAGCCGGAATAGACCGATGCCCGCCGCCGCCGACGGCAGCCTGCGCAGCATGACCGGGTACGGCCGCGGCGCCGCCCGGAACCCGGTCGCGGCGGTCGAGGCCGAGATGCGGTCGGTGAACGGCCGTTCCCTCAGCGTCAAGCTTCGCTTGCCGCCGGAGCGGCTCGAACTCGAGCCGCGGGTCGAGGCGCTGATCCGTTCGGCCCTGACCCGAGGTTCGGTCCAGGTCCAGATCCGGATCCGGATCCTGGAAGCTCGGGCCTCGACCATCGACCGCGCCGCCCTCCGTCGCTATCTCGCCGACTGGCGCGCGGCCGAACGGGAAATCGGGCTCGAGCGCCGCGATCCGAGCCTGTCGGAGCTGCTCTCCTTGCCGGGGACCGTGCAGCAAGCGGTGGAGTCGAGCCGCTCGGCCGCCGCCGTGCGGCGGGCGGTCCTGGAGGCGGCCGGCCTCGCCCTCCAGAGATTGTGCGAGTCCCGGGCCAAGGAAGGGGAGAAGCTGCGGCGCGAGCTGCGCGGCCTGCTCGACAAGCTCGAGAAGGCCCTCGCCCGGGTCGAGAAGCGGCTGCCGGCCGCCCGCGAAGAAGCCGCCGCTCGGCTGGCCGAGCGGGTCCGGCAGGCTCTCGAGGCGGCCGGCATGACCGAGCCGATCGACTTGGCCCGGGAGCTGATCGTCCTGGCCGAGCGGTCCGACGTGCGCGAGGAGGTCGCCCGCCTGCGCATCCACCTCGAGCGCCTGCGGGCCCTGCTCGAGCGCGGCGGCCCGGTCGGCCGCGAACTCGATTTTTTGGTCCAGGAATGCCACCGCGAGGTCACCACTCTCGGCAACAAGTCGAGCGACGGCCGTCTCGCCGAGCAGGTGATGGCGATGAAACTGCTCGTCGCCCAGCTCAAGGAGCAGTCGGCCAATGTCGAGTGAGCGCGGCCGCCTGATCGTGATCTCCGGGCCGACCGCCTCGGGCAAGTCCACCCTCTGGCGACGGCTGGTCGCGCTGCCCGGGGTTCGCTTCTCGGTCTCGGCCACCACCCGGTCGCCGCGGCCGGGCGAGGTGGACGGGCGCGATTACCACTTCCTCGACGACCGGGAGTTCGACCGCCGCCTGGCCGCCGGCGAGTTCCTCGAACACGCCGAGGTCCACGGCCGCCGGTACGGCACCTTGCGCGCGGAGGTCGAGCGGGCCCTGGCGGCGGGGGAGGACTTGGTGCTCGAGATCGACGTCCAGGGCGCCGAGCAACTGCGCGGCTGCGGGCTGCCGATGGTCAGCATCTTCGTCGCGCCGCCCTCGGAGGAGGTGCTGCGCGAGCGCCTGCGCGGCCGCGGCACCGAGAGCGAGGAGGAGATGAAGCGGCGCCTGGCCATCGTCCGCCGCGAGATGGACCGAGCCGGCGAGTACGATCACGTGGTCGTCAACGACGACTTCGAGCGCATGTTGGCCGAAGTGCTGGACCTGCTCGGCCTGGAGGAGAAGGCGTGAGCACCGTCATCGTCGGGGTCAGCGGCTCCGCCGCCTGCTTCAAGGCGGTCGCCCTCTGCTCGGAACTCAGCCGTCGCGGCCTGGAGGTCCACGCCGTCCTGAGTCCGGCCGCCGCCCGCCTGGTGCGGCCGCTGCAGTTCGCCTGCGTCACCGGCCGGCCCGCTCTCGCCGACGAGTGGCGGCCCGGAGACCCGGCCGGCATGGACCACATCGCCCTCGCCCGCGCCGCCGACCTGCTGGTCGTGGCGCCGGCCACCGCCGACCGGATCGGTCTGCTCGCCCACGGCCTGGCACCCGACCTGCTCGGCTCTCTGGCCCTCGCCTTCGAGCAGGACCAGCCGCGACTGTTCGCGCCGGCGATGAACCCGGAGATGTGGCGGCACCCGGCGGGGGCCCGCAACGCCCTCCTGCTCGAAAGCGACGGCTGGCGGCGGATCGGCCC
>RFGR01000030.1 GCA_003696625.1 Planctomycetota bacterium | reverse complement strand
ACCTGCCACCGCCCGCACGGCGGCAGCGACGGCGGCATGCTGCGGCAGGTCGAAGGAGGCGTCTGCCTGAGCTGCCACGACTCCGGCGCCGGCGCCATGAGCGCCGCCCACGACGGCATTCCGCTGAACGGCGACCGCTGCACCGAGTGCCACGCCTCGCACGGCCAGGCCGATCAGCACGCCAGTCTGCGCCTGGCGGCGCACCCGACCACCCGCGACGGCAACTGCAACGCCTGCCACGAGGAGGCCTCGACCGCTCTCAAGGCCGGCGACGCCGGCAGCACCTGCCGCTCCTGTCACGAGTCCGTCCCGGGCGAGGATCTCGCCAACACCCACATGGGAGTCGGCGAGGACATGTGCCTCGAGTGCCACAACCCACACGCCGGCCCGGCGGCGCCGGTGCTGCGCGACGTGCCGCGGGTGACCTGCACCGAGTGCCACACCGATCTCTCCGAGCTGCGCGCCGGCCACGCGCCGGTTCTGGCCGGCCAGTGCCTGGACTGCCACAGCGGACACGGCTCGGACGAGGAGTCGCTGCTGGTCGCCGCTCCCGGCCGGGAACTCTGCGAGACCTGCCACGAGGACAAGGCGGCCGCGATCGACGAGGCCGAGGTTCCGCACGCCCCGGCCGAGATGTGCGACACCTGCCACGACGGCCACGGCACCGGCATCGCCCGCCTGCTCAAGGCCCGCCAGGACCAGCTCTGCGCCGAGTGTCACCAGGAGCTGATCGACGAGATCTCGATCGGCACCCCGCACGCGCCGGTGGCGATGGGCGCCTGCTCCTCCTGCCACGACCCGCACGGCTCCGAGCACGAGAAGCTGCTGCTCCAGAAGGGCGGCGACAACTGCCTGAGCTGCCACAAGAACCACGTCCCGGACGCCATCGGCGAGGTCAAGCACGAGCCGGTCGAGTGGAAGCTGTGCCTGTCCTGCCACGACCCGCACTCCTCGCGGCACGGCAGCCTGCTCAAGGCACCGGCCGAGGAGGTCTGCCTCGGCTGCCACGCCTCGGCCATGCGCGACCTCGAGGCGGCCGAGGTCGCCCACCGGCCGGTGGCCGAAGGCCAGTGCCTCCAGTGCCACCTGCCCCACGGCGGCACCAACCTGGCGATGCTGCGGCGGCCGCCGCAGCAGGTCTGCCTGACTTGTCACCAAGACATCCACGACGAGGCCTCGCGCCAGGACACGGTCCACGCCCCCGTCACCCGCGGCGACTGTCTGAAGTGCCACGAAGGCCACCAGAGCAACCTGCCTCACCTCGAGCGCAAGGCGCCGCCGGAGCTGTGCGCGGACTGCCATCCGTTGACCACCTCGCTGTTCCGCGAGAAGCACCTCGGCCTGGCCGGCACCGACATGGACTGCCTGAGCTGCCATGACAAGCACGGCGGCAAGGGCCGCGGCATGCTGCTGCCCGAGGTCCACGTGCCGTTCAACAACGGCGACTGCAGCCAGTGCCACGACCTGGAGGAAGAGAAGTGATCGACGTTACGCGCCGTTCCCTCGCCGTCTTCGCCGTCCTCGGCCTCGCCGCCGCCGCCGGCGCCCAGGAGGAGGGCGGGCTGGTCGAGAAGCGGGCGCGCCTCGGCCTGCCGGCCGACGAGTCCGTGCTCTGCGCCAAGTGCCACGAGGGCCACGTCGGTCCGGCCCGGGAAGGCGAGGAGTTCGTCCACGCTCCGGTCGAACAAGGCCGCTGCCTCTCCTGCCACAACCCCCACGCCAGCCGCCACGGCTCGCTGCTCACCGGCGACCTGCGCGGTCTCTGCTTCACCTGCCACGCCGATTTCCCGCAGCGGCTGGAGTCCCCCTTCGTCCACTCGCCGGCGGCCGAGGGCCAGTGCACGAGCTGCCACAACCCCCACCGCTCGGAGCTGGCGCGCGGCCTTCAGGCCGAAGGCATGGACCTGTGCGGCAAGTGCCACCAGGACCTGGTCGCCGCCACCGAGAACGAGGAAGGCACGGTGCACGGGCCGTTCATGATGGGCGACTGCCTGGCTTGCCACGATCCGCACGCCGGCCAGGGCGAAGGCAACGTGGTGGCCGAGGGCGCCGAACTCTGTGGGCAGTGCCACGACCTCGAGGACGAGGACCTGTCCGAGCAGCACCTGGGCGCGCCGCTGGCGGAGCTGGACTGCACCTCCTGCCACACCCCGCACCACTCGCCGAACGCCACCCTGATCCGCACCCTCGAGCACCCGCCGTTCGAGGAACTGGCCTGCGACATGTGTCACGACACCGAGGCCGAGGACGCCAGGACCACCCTCGACGAGCCGCCGGATCTCTGCTTCACCTGCCACGACGACGTCACCAAGGTGCCGAACCAGGTCGTCGCCCACGCGCCGGCCGAGGAAGGCATGTGTCTGGCCTGCCACACCCCGCACGCCTCCGACCAGCAGGCCCTGTTGGCCGCCAAGCCGCGCGAGGTCTGCCTGAGCTGTCACGACGAAATCAAGCAGCGGGCCGAGGCCAGTACGGCCAGCCACCTGAGCTACAACGACGGCAACTGCGTCGGCTGCCACACTCCGCACGCCTCCGCTCAGCCGAAGCTGATCCGGGCCAGCATCATCGGCACCTGCGCGGTCTGCCACGAGGGACACTCCAACCTGCAGATGCGCTCCCACCCGATGGGCGAGGACGTGATCGACCCGCGGAACGGTCTGCCGGTCGACTGCCTGTCCTGCCACGATCCGCACGGCACGCAGCACGCCTTCTTCCTCCGGGACGACCCGCGCCGGGATCTGTGCGTCTCTTGTCACGACGTCCTGCAGTAGCCGCGGCCTTCCTGGCCCTGGCCGCCGGCGGCCTCGCCGCCCAGGAGGGCGGCACCCGCACCCGCAGCGCCTTCGAAAACGAGATCGTCTGGACCGTCCGGCCCCTGACCTCGGCCTGGTCGTGGCTGTTCGAGGGCCGGTTCGAGGACCTGGCCGGGGTCGCCTACGACCGGGTCGCCCACGAGGTCGTCGCCCTCGATCAGCGCCAGGGGCGGGCGGGGATGTTCACACCCGACCTGTTCCCGAAGTTCGCCTTCGGCGGGCCGCAGGCGATGCGGAATCCGGGCAACTTGGTGGTCGATCTCGAAGGCCGGATCTGGGTCACCTTCGCCCGAGTCGGCGCCCTGCGCCGCTTCAACTACCGCGGCGACTGGCTCGACGACATCGAGGTTCCCGGGGCCACCGGGCGGGCCAACCTCAGTTTCCTGGATCTGGCACCGGACGGCTCGATCCTGGTCGGCGACGCCGAGGCCGGCCAGGTCCTCTGCCTGGAGGCGGACAGCGGCGCCCTACGCTGGCGGCTGGGCCGGAAGGGCTACGGTCGGGGCCGGTTTTCCTCCCCCTCCGGGGCGGCCTGGTCGCCGGACGGCAGCCTGCTCTACGTCCTCGAGCGGGGAACCCCGCCGCCGGGCAGCCGCGACGCTTTCGTCGTCCAGGCCTTTCGGGCCTCGGACCGCGAGTACCAGTTCGGCTGGGGTCGCCACGCCGACGGCAAGATGAACTTCTCGGCCCCGGCTGCGATCGCTGTGACCCCGGCCGGTTTGGTGGTCGTCTGCGACGCGATCCAGCACGCAGTGAAGGTCTTCGACTCGATGGGCAAGTTCCTGTTCCAGTTCGGGGGACTGGGAACCCGCCCCGGCGACACCTACCGACCGGTGGACCTGGCAGCCGGCGACGGCCAGATCCTCTACGTGGCCGAGAAGGGCACGGGCCGGATCCAGGCCTTCGAGTTCTTTCGGGAGGTGCGCAAGAACTTGCCGCCGGGCGCCCCATCCGGGAAAGAAGATTCCCTCCTCGGCGAAGTGCCGAAATCTTTGGGCTTCTCGGCCGACCCGTTCGGTCTGGATTAAGGTTTTCGGCCGCGCGTCGGAGTTTTTACTGCCACAGTTCCGTCACAAAATGTCCGAGAACTCCCCTTGGCCGACTTTAGCAAGAACTTATCTAAGAGGGCCAGCGCTTGGTCCCCGCTTCTCCAAGCAACCGGCCGCTGGCTGATCTCTGGGAGTTCCGCCTCCGGGGCATGGCCTTCCCCCATCGCACCCGGGCTCCCCGCTCAACCAACCTCCTCCAGCAACAAGGGAAACCATGCACCTCGCAACGAAGGTCCTCCTCGCCAGCCTGCCCCTCGGGCTCCTGCTGGCTCCGGCGGCCACGGTCGGGGATACGACCGGTGACTTCCACACCGGCGCCACCCTGATCTGCAGTGACTGCCACGTCATGCACGCTTCGCAGCAGCACGGCTACAACCCGGACGGCTCCGGCTTCTTCCTCACTCCGGACACCACTCCGCACGAGTACCTGCTGCGCGCCGAGGTCAACGACCTCTGCCTGAGCTGCCACGACCAGAGCTCCGTCGCCCCCGACGTCCTCGACGCCAACGGCGGCAAGTACCCGGGCATCGTCCGGAACGCCGGCTTCCTGAACCGGGACGGCGTCATCGGCCAACCGGCCACCGGCCACACCCTGGACACCCTCGACACCGCTCCGGGCGGCACCTGGAAGCCCGAGGATGACAACGGCACCGGCCACGGCCTCAACTGCGTCAACTGCCACAACCAGCACGGCTACGCCGGCGGCGTCAACACCTACCGGAACATGAAGATGGATCCGGGCGGCACCGGCTTCGCCTACGCCCAGGTCACCTACGCCATCGGCACCAACAACCTGGCGCTGGACGTCTTCGAGACCGCGGCCAACTCCTACGACTTCAACGACATCAACTACAACGAGCCGGACACCAACGCCTCGACCTACGGCAAGTGGTGCGGCGGCTGCCACACCAACTTCTACGGCGCTCCGGGCGGCACGGAAGTCGGCGGCGTGGCCACCGGCTCCGCCTACGAGGAGTTCCACCGGCACCCGGTCGCCGGGGTCGACATCGGCGCTCTCGGCGGCGGCCACTCCAGCCTCGCCGTCTTCGCCGGCCACACCAACCACGTCAAGGTCATGTCCGCCAGCGGCGTCTGGGACGGCTCGGCTGCCGACATCACTCCGAGCTGCATGTCCTGCCACAAGTCGCACGGCAACGGCAACGCTTTCGGCCTGATCTGGATGAGCGGCACCGGTACGATCACCGAGAACGGCGACACCGACGCCACCCAGAAGGAGGCCCTCTGCGGTCAGTGCCACGTCCAGGGGAGCTGATCCCGCTGAGCTGAACTCCTGAGCGCGAGGCCCCCGGTGATGCCGGGGGCCTCGTCGTAGCTATCGACAGCCGCTTCCCAGGCTCAAAGCGACTGGCACTGATCGGCGCGGAGAGCTAGGAAAGATCTTGCCCATGTCCTTGCTCCTCGCCACCCTGGCCGTTCCGCTCCTGCTGGCGCCGCCGCAGGAGCCGGTCCGTCCAGCCCGGCCCCGGGCCGGACTGGGCGGCGGCTTTCCGGCCGCCGGCCCCCGCGCCGGCGGCTGGCACCACGGCGACAACCTGGTCTGCAGCGACTGCCACACCACCCACAACTCGCTGCACGGACAGCCGATGCGCTATGACGGGGTGGCCGAGCCGGCGGACAACCTGCTGCGGATGGGCTCGCCCACCGAGCTTTGCCTCTACTGCCACGACGGCACCGACCCGGCGGCGCCGGACGTGCTCGAACCGGTCAGCTACGTGGCCGATCCGGCCGGCGGCTGGTTCACCGGCGGCGCCGGCGTCCCGAACGACCACGGCCACGACCTGCGCCCGGCCTCGCCGTTGCAGGCCCCCGGCTCGTCGGAGTCCTTCTCCCTCGAGTGCTCGAGCTGCCACGACGTCCACGGCAACAGCAACTACCGCAACCTGCTGTTCGACCCGCCCGGTTCCGCCGACAACGGCAACGTGGTCGTGGTGGTGGACGAGCTGGTCTCGGCCAACGGCAGCAACCCGGCCCAGGTCTATGTGCCTGCCAACCTGAAGGACCGCTCGGGCATGGGCGAGTTCTGCAACTCCTGCCACGACAACTTCCACGGCAAGACCGCCGGCGAGGAAGGCGGCGCTTCCCGCCCCTGGCTGCGCCACCCGAACGAGGAGACCATTTTCGGCAAAGACCACGCCGACTACTCCCACTGGGCCGGCCCGATCACCAACCGAGTCCGGGTCGAGACCCCGACCGACGACATCGTGCCGAGCAGCGACGACCGCGTGACCTGCCTGTCCTGCCACAAGGCGCACGGCTCCGGTCGGGTTGACTCGCTGATCTACGCCGACGGCCTCCGTCGCCTCTCGACCTGCCAGCAGTGCCACAACCAATGAAACGAGTCGCCGCCCTTGCCGTCGTCGGCCTGGCCTCGGCCGGCCTGTCGGCTGCGGCCGCCTACTTCGGCGGCACCTTCGAGCTGACCCTGCACGGTGATCCGGTCCGCGGCGTCTCCGGCCGCGCCGGGGTCGAAACCGGCGACTGCAGCCAGTGTCACTACACCCACGCCAGCGACCAGGGCACCAGTTTGCCGGCCCACGACATGCTCCTGCCGATGGCAAACGACGACAACCTCTGCTTCGTCTGCCACGCCGGCGCCGGCGCCGAGAAGGTTTATCTCGGGCAGGGCGAGGCTACGGCCAACGCCCACGCCACCTCGAACGCCTTCCGCTGGCCGGGCCCGGTGCCGCCGGCGCGCCCGGCCGGTGACCAGGGCAAGTGCCTGAACTGCCACGACCCGCACGGCTTCGCCGACGCCTCCGGCCTGATCCCGCGCATGGCTGTGGCCCGAGAGCAGAACTCCTGCCTGACCTGCCATGACGGCAACGGGCCCGCCGCCGACGACATCGCCGGTGAACTGCAGCGCGCCTACGCCCACCCGGTCGCGACCATCGACGGCAAGCACGACGCCGGCGAGGGCGGCACCCCCGGCAACTTCGCCGGCGGCAACCGGCACGCCGAGTGCGAGGACTGCCACAATCCACACGCGGCGCGCGAGAACACCGGCGGCACTCAGCCGCCGGTGGCCGGCGAGCCGCTGCGCGGAGTCTCTTCGGTCCGGGTGACGAACGGCGCCGCCGGCACCAGCCCGATCTACACCTGGGTGGACGGCGATCAGAACCTGCTCAGCGGCCCCAAGGAATACGAGGTCTGCTTCAAGTGCCACTCCGGCTGGACCACCCTGCCGGTCGGCGCCGAGGACTTGGCGGTCGAACTCAACCCGAACAATCCCTCCTACCATCCGGTCGAGGCGCAAGGCAACGACCCGAACATCCGCGCCGGCTCCTTCGTGAACGGCTGGACCGCCACGTCTGTGGTGCTGTGCAGCGACTGCCATCGCAGCCCCGATCCGCAGTCTCCGGCCGGGCCGCACGGCAGCGACCAGCGGGCGCTGTTGGCCGGAAGCTGGCCGGCGAACACCCAGAAGCAGATCACTCCCCCCGACCTGATCTGCTTCCAGTGCCACCGCTATGACACCTACGCCAACGACGGCGCCAGCGACACGATCAAGGGCTACAGCCGCTTCAACAGACCCGCCTTCAGCAAGGGTCACACCTTCCACGTGGACAAGAAGCAACGGCCCTGCGCCGCCTGCCACGAGGTGCACGGTTCCCACTCGCTGCCGAGCCTGATCCGGATCGGGGCCAATCCCGGCTTGAACCAGTACCAGCAGAACAACAACGGCGGTCAGTGCTGGCCGACCTGCCACGGCAGCAAGAGCTACAACCGCCTGAACTACGGACGATGAAGGTCTGCTCGGCGCTGCTGGCCCTGCTGCTGGCCGCCTGCGAATCGGCGCCGGCGGTCCGGCGGCAGGAGGCGCCGCCTCCCCGGCCCGAGGGCGGCGGCCGGGCCACCGTCACCGTCCACCTCGCGGTCGCCGGCGGCCCCAGCCGCCGGGTCGCGGATTTCGCCGGCCTCACCCTGGCCGGAGCCGCCGGCGAGTACGCCCTCGGCCTGGACCGGAACCGGGTGCCGCTCGGAGCCGGCGACCGCGGGCTGGCCACCGGCCGGGTGCCGGCCGGCTTCTATCGCGGCCTCCGCGTCGTCCTTGACCACGTCTGGTCCGACGATCCGGACCAGGGCGGCGTGCCGCTGTTGCTCGAGAACGCCAGCCTCCTGCTACCGCTGCCGCTCTCGCTCGAGGACGAGGACTCCGTCGATCTCCTGCTCCACCTCGACCTCGCCCGATCGAGCCCGGAGCCGGTCACCTTCTCGCCGGCCTGGTCGCTGTCGCTGGCCGAGCCGCTGCTTCCCTTCGACATGGTCCTGGCCGCCGACGGCCGCTCCGGCGGGGTTTGCGTCTTCGACCGGATCCAGCAGCGGGCGCACCGGACGTTGCTGCCCGGCCACGCCGTCGTCGGGCTGGTCCGGGGGCTGGCCTCGAACGAACTCCTGGCGGTGGACCGGAGCACCGACGAGGTCGTGGTCTTCGATCTCAGCCGGGGCGAGATTCGCGACCAGCGGCGGCTGCCGGCCGGCGGCGGCCCGGTCTGGGCCAGTCACCTGCCGCTCGGTGCCGGCATCGCTGTCAGCATGGCCGGCCGCCGCGAACTCAGCTTCTTCGAGCTGCCGTCGATGATGCTCGGCGAGCGCACGCCGACCACCCGCGCGCCGGGGCGTTCGATCACCTCGTCGGCCCTGCGCCGGCTCTACCTCCTGTTGCCCGAGGCGAACGAGCTGCAGGTCTTCTCGACCGACAGCCAGGAGAGGGTCGCGACCCGTCTGCTCGAGGCCGGTCCGGTCGATCTCGACCTGGACGAAGACGGCCAGCGGCTGGCGGTGGTCTCCTCCCGCGCTGGAGTTCTCCAGATCCTCGACGCCGCCTCGCTCGAGGTCCGACAGTCCTGGCACGTCGGCGCCGGCCTCGGCGCGGTGTTGTTCGATCCGCAGGAAAACCGCGTCTTCGTCGCCCTGGCCCAGCCCTCCTCGCTGGTCGCGGTCGATCTCGGCACCGGCCAGCTCAGCCGCCCGACCGACCTCCCCGCGGCGGCCGCCGACCTGGCTCTCGACCCCGAAGGCCGGCGGATTTGGGCCGCCTGTCCCGGTGCCTCGACCCTGGCGGTGATCGACCGTTTCCAGCTTCGGGTCCGTGCGCTGGTCCCGGCCCCGGGAGCCCCTGACCGCCTCCTCCTGCCCGGCCTGCCCCTGAAGTGAAGCCTCCCCCCGTTCCCCCGCCGCGGCGGGGGGCGTTCGCCCCCGCCGGCCTGGCCGCCCTGCTTTTGCTGGCGGCCCTCGGCGGCGGCTGCGCCATCGGCGACCGGGGCCGACTGCGCCAGGTGCTCGGCCAGACTCGAGCCGAGGAATCCACCACCACCGAAGCCACCACCCTGATCGACCTCGCCGGCTCCAGGCGGCTGTCGGACGGCTGGGAACTGCGCGCCTCCGACCGCAGCATCCGGCGGGCGACGACCAGTCGGGCGCTCGGCCAGGAGACGCGGAGCGTCACTCTCAGCCACCAGCCGTCGGTCGACCTCAACCGCAACGGCTCCCTGTTCGACATCAACCTCAGCGCCGACCGGCGCTCGAGTTCCCTCTCCGGCGGCGGCTTCGACAACACCCTGATCCGCGACAACGTCTTCGGCCGGCTGGTCTATCACCCGACCAACCTGCCTCAGATCAGCCTCCAGTCCGAACAGACCCGCTCCAAGGACGACCGCGGCCTGGATTCGATCGAGACCCGCTCGATCTACCGCCTCGAGCACAACGTCGAGGGCTTCAGCTACTACGGCGAGATCCTCCGCCAGGGCCTCGAAGACCACCAGCTTCGGCAGACCCAGGACCGGCGCGACCTGCTGGCCGGCCTCAACGCCGACTGGGCGAGCGAGGACAACACAGTCACCGCCTCGATCGGCCTGCTCCACTCGCAGTACGACATCACGGAACGCGGCAATCGCGGCGGCCTCGACCGGATTCCGCTCGCCGCCGGCCTGTACGCGATCGACGACACCCCGACCCTGGGCACCCTGCCGGTCAACGCCCAGCTCGTGGACGGCAACCTCGCCGCCGGCGCCGGCGTCCCGATCGGCGGCGTCGCCTCGGGCGGCGGCATCGACCGCAACATCGGCTTCGATCAAGGGCCGGTGCCGGTCGCCGTGGACGAGATCCGCCTCTATACCGACGTCGCCCTGAGCGCGGCCGAAGCCCGACAGTTCCAGTGGAGCGTCTACAGCTCGAACGACAATCTGTCCTGGAAGCTGGAGCGCTTCTCGGCCCCGTTCCGCTACGACGCCGGCCGCCAGCGATTCGAGATCGACGTCGCCGGGCTGGCCTCCCGGTATCTCAAGGTGGTCAACACCGCCCATGCGCCGGCGGCGCCGGCGGTGGAGGTGAGCGAGATCCAGGCCTACGGCCGGCAAGGCGGCCTCGGCAACGGCTCGAAGGAGCGGCAGGACCGCGCCGATCTCTCCTTCGCCCTGCGGCCGAGCGACTCCTGGTCCATGATCCTCGACGGCAGCGTCGGGCGCACCGAGCGCCGGGACCAAGGCCGGCTGACCCGCGACGAGAACGCCCTCCGTGTCAACCTGAACACGACCTGGCGTCCCCTCTACTGGCTGGCCGCCAGCGCCCAGGCCGGCCACGAGGACTACGACGACCCGGTCTTCGTCTCCCGGCTCCTCGACACCCGGACCGGATCGCTCTCCTTCCTGCCGAACGAGCGGCTGAGCTTCGACGTCTCTCTCTCCCGGCGGGAGGAGGACCGGGATCAGCGCCCCTACGCCCGGAACGACGCCCTCACCGGCCGGGCCTCGGCCAACTTCGCCCACGACATCCTGGCCTCGCTGCAGGCCACCCGGGCCCACCAGCAGGAGTTTCTGGCCGACCGCCGCTCCGACCGGGATTCCCTGCTGGCCTCGGTCCACGCCCCGGTCCGCGAGGACCTGGAGGTGCTGCTCGAGGAGCAGATCGACCTCCTCCAGATTCGTGAAGTCGGGGTCGGCGTGACCGACACCGACAGCCAGATGACCGGCGCCGAGTTCGTCTATCGACCCTCGGAGCTGCTGACCGTGGTCGCCGATCTCGAGTACTGGTCGCAGGCCCTGACCAACACCGGACTGACCCAGCGCTATCGGCTGGACTGGCTGCCCTTCGCCGGCGGGCAGCTCCTGGTCCAGCTCGACGTGCGCCACGAGACCGGGGGCGTCCTGCTCGGGCCGACCGAAACCACCTTCGCCCAAGTCCGCTGGACCCTGCGGAAGACCACCTATCTCGATCTGACCACGATCTGGACCAGTCGGGCCGGATCGGCCGGGACCACGGAACGGGTCCGGAGCGTCTCCCTGACCCTGAGCGCGGACTTCTGACCTCCGCCCACCGGCTGTGCCGGGGGCCGCCGGCCGCCGCGCCGGCGGCCGGGAGGGTCATTCGGGTTCAAGTCCGGGTCGCGCCGGCCGCAGAGGAGAGGACCTCCCATGCTGGTTCCCCTCCTCCTCAGCGCCGGCGTCGCCTTTGCGGCCCCGAATCTCCAAGTCTCGGACGAATCAGGTCCGGACACCTGCATCTCCTGCCATCAGCCGGAGCCGGGCAGCCGCCTGCACGGCCACGCACCGTTCGACCAAGGAAAGTGCACCTCCTGCCACGTCCAGCGCTCGCGCCTGGATCTGGCCTCGAACCCGTTCGACGCCACGCCGGTGGCGCCGCCGAACTTCATGGACCGCGAGCGGAGCGAGTTCCGGCCCGAGGAGCAGTTCATCGCCCAGCGACCGCTGCTGCTCCGGGATCCGGCCCCGGCCCGCCACCGCGGGGCGGCGGTCGATCCCGCGCTGCTGGATCGGGCGGAGTATGTTTGGGTCCGGGTCGGCCGCGATCCCTGGCAGATGGTGCCGCTGGAGCGGGGGGACCGTCCCGTCGCCGAGGCCTCCCGGGAGCCCCGCATCGAGGTCGAGCGCCGGCAGTCGGCGCTGGGGGTGGTCGCGGTGGTGCACCTGACCGCCGACGGCCCGATCGGCGCGCGGGTGGCCTGGGGCGGCCGCGCCAGCGGCACCGGCGACCGGTACTACAGTTCGGAGTTGTCTCTCCGTCTGCCGCTCGGGCACGAGCCGCCGGAGACCCTGCCGGTCGAGGTCTGGTCGCACGACGGCGGCCGCAGCATCCACGAGGTCCGGATCGCCGACGCCTCCGCCCATCTTGGGACGAGCGGACCGGTGGCGCCGTTGGTGCGGGCCAACCTGGTGGTGGCGTCCACCGGCGGCGACGGCTGGCTCGAGATCCTGACCCCGGACCCGGTCCGGCTCGAGGTTCGAGCCCCGGCTCCGGCCGAGATCGAGGCCGAGCGGGCCGCCCGCGAACGCGAGAGCGGCGGCGGGCAGGTCCGTTTCGCCGACCTCGCCGAGGATCTGCCGGCGGCGGCGACCGGCACGGCCGGCCGCCCGGGCAAGGTGCCCCACCCCGACCTGGCCCCGCTCGAGTACGCCGGCACTACCGCCTGCCTGAGCTGCCACCCAGGCGCCAACGCCCACGGGTCCTCGCACCCGCTGGTGCGGCCGAAGACCACCGGTGGCTACGCCTGGCCCACGGACCTGCCGCTCGGCCGGGACGGCCGGATGCAGTGCATCACCTGCCACCAGCCGCACGGCACCGACGAATTCGCCTTCCACACCCGCAAGGACGGCCGGCGGGATCTCTGCATCAGCTGCCACGCCGAGGTGCGCTGAGGCCGGCGACCGGCGAGAACTCAGCCGCCGCGCAGGCGCCGGCCGTTCTCAAGCAAGGCCTGCTCGATCCGGGTCAGCTCGGCGTCACCGAGCCGCTGTCGGGTCGATCGGAGGGTGGCCATGAAGTGGGCGATCTCCTCCGCCGTCACCGGGCAGCCGACGTTGCCCCGGGGGCCGTCGGCGGTGGCCAGGACCCGGCCGCCGGCCGTGACGATCGCGTACCAGGGGATGCCGCCACCACGGTCGCCCCGGAACGACCTCTCCAGCGCCTTGGCCTTCAGCATCCGGTCGATGTCGATCTCGACCGGGACGTAGTCGCGGGCCAGCAGCGAAGCGATTTCCGGGCGCTCGAGGAACTCCTCGAGCCGGTGGCACCAGCCTCACCACGGAGCGCCGAAGCGGATCAGGATCCGTTTGCCTTCCCGGGCGGCCCGGACCCGGGCCTCGGCGTAGAGCCGGACCGCGTCCAGCGGCGGCGCCTCCCAGCGGCGCAGGAAGTTCAGGATCGGGGCCGGGTCGTGGCCCTCGCCCTGTTCGAAGACGCCGGTCTCCTGGTTGGCCAACACTCGGCCCCGGCCGTCGAGGACGGTGAGGAACGGCACTCCCTTGGCGAGGTCGGCGCCGTAGCGGGAGGCCAGCTCGGCGTTGCTCCGGGAATCGACCGGCACCAGCTCGTACTCGTAGAGAATCTCCCGAGCCAGTTCTCCTCGCTCGAGAGTGTGGTGAAGGCGTCGGCACCAGACGCACCAGTCGCCGCCCCAGACGATCAGGACCCGCTTGTTGGCGTGGGCGGCGCGGGCGACCGCATCCTGGATCAGGGCCGCGGCGTCGGCGGTCTCGTCGTAGATCGGCGCCGGCTCGTCGCCACCCTGCTGAGCGGCGGGCAGCGGCGCGAGGGCGCCGGGAAAGAGGGCGAACAGGAGAGCGATCCGCACGGGGCCATTCTGCCCCGAACGGGGCCGCTCAGGCGAATTGTTCCAACAACTGCGAGGAGCCGCCCAGCCGCAGCTTCTCCAGCGCTCCCTTCTGGATCTGCCGGACCCGCTCGAGGCTGATCCCGAGTTCCTGGCCGACCGCGGCCAGGGTGGCCGGCTTGCCGGTGCCGAGCCCGTAGCGGAGCTGGAGGACCCGTCGCTCGCGCTCGTTCAGCTCGGCGAAGGCCTGCTCGAGCAGCTCGCCCAGACGGGCCCGCTCGCCGAGATCGGGCAGCTTCTCCGGTTCCTCCCCGCCTTCGATCAAATCGACCATGCGGGCGCCGGACTCGCCGTCCACCGTCTTGTCGAGCGAAAGGGTGAAGCGGTTGCCGGCGATGGCGGTCTGGACCAGTTCCGGGGCGACGCCGGTGGCCTCGGCCAGCCCGGCCGTATCGGCCAGGTCGGCGACCGCGCCGCGGGCGTCGTGGATCTTCTTCATCGCCTTCTGGATGTAGGCCGGAACCCGGACGACGCGGCTCTGGTTGTAGATCGCGTTCAAGAAGGCCTGGTTGACCCAGTAGCCGGCGTAGGTCTTGAAGCGGACACCGCGCCGGAAGTCGAAGCCTTCGACTGCCCGGAAGAGGCTGAGGTTGGCCTCCTGGATCATGTCCTCGGGCGCCACCGAGACCTTGCGATAGCGGTCGAGCAGGCGGAAGACGATGTTCAGGTTGCGGGCGATCAGTTCGTTGCGGGCGGTGACGAACTCCTCGTGGCGGAGGCGCAGCCGCTCGCGTTTGGCCGGAGCGAGATCGCGGCGGATGCAGCCGGCGAAGGCGCGCTCGCGGCCCGGCGGACAGTTCGGGCAGTCGTCGCAGGCGACGCTGGGGTAGCGGGCGGCGTCCTCGGCCGAGAAGCCGGCGGCCCGGCGCGCCTTCTGCAGCCGCCGCCAGAGGATCTCAAGGGCCATGCAGAAGCGGATCTCCTCCTCGCGATCCATCGCCGGAATCCGGAGGACCTCTTGCCGGTAGAAGCCCATCGGGTCCACCCTCCGGCCGGAGCGGAGCGGCAACGGCTTGCGGGGGAAGTCGAACACCACCCGCACCCGCCGGCGATCGAGTCTGGCGACCAAACCCGGGGCCTGGTCGTCGAAGGTGTCGGGGGTGAGCCCCTCGGCAAGGCGGTCGAACGGGATGGTGTGGTCCGGCATCTGGTATTGGGCCATATTCTAGTGCTCATTACGGTGTAGGGGGCCGAATCGCAGCGGAATCCGCCTGTTTTTCCGTTGAGGGGGCGGGAATGGGCGATCTGTCCTTGGGCAGGAGAAATCCGGTCCACGAAGGGACCGAACCGGTCGGCTTGGAACCGACCTCGAAAGGAGTGGCTACGCTCCAGGCCCGAACCGGGGTCCAGGAAACCGGGCCGGATCCCCTAGGGTGCGCCCAGCGCCCGCTTGATCCGCTCGACCAGCCGCCAGGCCTCGATCGGCGCCAGGGCGTCCATCTCGGTCCGGCGCAGCTCCTCCAACAGATCCTCATCAGCGGCCTCGAGCAGGTCGAACAGCGACGGCTGGACGGGCGCCGGCTCGGCCGGCGGCTCCGCGGCGGCCGCTGCGCCGGCGGCCGCCCCGAGGATCCGGCGGCTCAGCCCTTCCTCGTCCCGCTCGAGTCTTTCGAGGACCTCGCGGGCGCGGTCGAGCACCTCGGGGGGCACGCCGGCCAAACGGGCGACGTGGATGCCGTAGCTCCGGTCGGTGCCGCCTTCCTCGATCCGGTGCAGGAAGACGATTTCATCGCCCCACTCGCGCACGGCGACGTTCTGGTTGCGCGCCCGCTCGAGACCGGCGGCCAGGTCGGTGAGCTGGTGGTAGTGGGTGGCGAAGAGGCAGCGGGCGCCGATCCGGTCGTGGACGTACTCACACACCGCCCAGGCGATGGCAAGCCCGTCGAAGGTGCTGGTGCCGCGGCCGACCTCGTCGAGCAGGAGCAGGCTGCGCTCGCTGGCGTTGCGCAGGATGTCGGCCGTCTCGACCATTTCGACCATGAAGGTGGACTGGCCGCGGCTGATGTCGTCGCCGGTGCCCAGCCGGGTGAAGATGCGGTCGGCCAGGCCGATCCGCGCCCGGTCGGCCGGCACGAAGGAGCCCATCTGCGCCAGCAGCACGATCAGCGCCGTCTGCCGCAGCCAGGTGCTCTTGCCGCTCATGTTCGGACCGGTCAGAACGACCAGGCGCGAGTCCGGCCCGAGCCGGGTGTCATTGGGCACGAAAGGCTCGTCCCGCAGCGCCGCCTCGACCACCGGGTGCCGCCCTTCTTCGATCTCCAGCACCGCCGGCTCCTCGCACAGTTCCGGCCGGCACCAGCGTCGCTCGACCGCCACCCGGGCCAGGGCCAGCAGCGCGTCGAGTTCGGCGGCGGCGGCGGCGGTGGCGAGGAGCCGCCCGGTCTCGGCCGCGGCGGCCTCGCGCAGTTCGGTGAAGATCTCGTATTCGAGCGCCTTGACCTTCTCCTCGGCCCCGAGCACCTTGGCCTCGTACTCCTTCAGCTCGGGAGTGATATAGCGCTCGGCGTTCTTCAGGGTCTGTTTGCGGACGTAGTCCTCCGGCACCCGCTCGCGGTGGGCATGGGTGATCTCGAGGTAGTAGCCGAAGACCCGGTTGAAGCCGACCTTGAGGCTCGGGATGCCGGTGCGTTCGATCTCGCGCTCCTGCAGCGCCAGCAGGTAGTCCTTGCCGCCGCGGGCCAGCGCCCGCAGCTCGTCCACCTCGGACGAGAAGCCGTCGCGAACCAGCCCCCCCTCCTTCAGGTTGAGGGGCGGATCCTCGACCAGGGTGGCGCGGATCCGGCCGGCCAGGTCCGCCAGCGGATCGAGGCGGCCGCCCAGGTCGGCGAGGGCGCCGGCGGCGCAGCCGCTCAGACCGGCGACCAGCGCCGGCACCCGCTCCAGCGCCGCCGCCAGCGCGACCAGATCGCGGGCGCCGGCGCGGCCCGCGGCGACCTTGCCGGCGGTGCGCTCGAGGTCGCCCATACCGTCCAGCGCCGCCCGCAACCGTTCGCTCCGGTCGTGGTCCTCGAACAGTTCGGCCACCGCCTCCTGCCGGGCCAGAATGGCCGACAGCTCGACCAACGGCTCGAGCAGCCAGTCGCGCAGGCGGCGCGAGCCCATCGGCGTTTCGCAGCGGTCGAGAACGGCGAGCAGGGTGCCGTCGCGGCCGCCGTCCTGCTGCGAACGGACGAGTTCGAGGGTCCGGCGGGTCGCCCGGTCGAGGATCAGATGCCGGGCCGGTTCGTGCCGGCGCAGGTCGCGGATCTGGCCGAGCGTGCCCTTCTGGGTGTCGCGCAGGTAGTCGAGCAGGGCGCCACACGCGGCCAGCAGCTCGGGCCGGTCGGCGACCCCATAGGGTTCGAGGGTGGCGACCCCGAGCTGCTCGCACAGGTCGCGGGCGCCGTTGCGGGCGTCGAAGGTCCAGGGCGGACGCAGGGTGAGCGGGATCTCCTCGCGGGCCGCCAGCTCCCGCACCAGCGCCAGGCGCCGGTGGGTCGCCGCGGCACCGTCGGCTTCGTGCAGGTCGGCGAGGACGATCTCGGCCGGCCCGATCCGGGCCAGCTCCTCGGCCAGGGCCGCCGGCGCGGCGGCGGCGCAGCGGAAGGCGCCGGTGGAGAGGTCGGCCCAGGCCAGGCCGAAGTCCGCCCCGGCGGCGGCGTCGACGGCGAGGACGAAGAGCGGTTCCGAGCCGACCAGGGCCTCGTCCTCGACCAGCGTGCCGGGAGAGACCACCCGGACCACGTCACGCTCGACGATCCCTTTGCATTCGCGCGGATCTTGGAGCTGCTCGCAGATCGCCACCGTGTGCCCGGCCCGGACCAGCCGCACCAGGTAGCTCTCCATCGCCCGCACCGGCACCCCCGCCATCGGCACCTGCCGCTCCTTGTCGCGGGCGGTCAGGGCCAGGCCCAGCTCCCGCGCCGCGACCTTGGCGTCGTCGAAGAACAGCTCGTAGAAGTCGCCCATGCGGAAGAACAGCAGCGCCTGCGGGTGCTTGCGCTTGGCGGCTCGGTACTGCCGCATCATCGGCGTCTCCTGGACGCGCTCGCTGGGCGGGTTCTTGGCGGGCATCGGCCTGACCCGGCGCGGCGCCGGGCGGGGACCAGGGATTCTAAGCCCGGCCGGCTCCCCCGGCGCCGGGCTAGAATGCCGCCCCCTTGAATGGAGCAGACCCCATGGCCCTTCCCAACATCCAGTTCACCGACGACCAGCTCCGCCTGAAGGAGGTGGCCGGCGAGATCGCCCGCAAGTACCTCCTGCCCCAGGCCGCCCGCCACGACAAGGAGCACAGCTTCAACGAAGACGGCTTCCAGGCCGCGGTCGACGCCGGCCTCCTCGGCACCTGGATCCCGAAGCAGTACGGCGGCAGCGAGAACGGCGTCCTCGGTCTCGCCCTGGTGGTCGAGGAGTTCTCGAAGGCCGACCCGGCCTTCGGCGTCGCCTTCGCCGTCAACGCCCTCGGCAGCTTCCCGATCATCGTCGGCGGCACCGACGATCAGAAGGAAAAGTACCTGCCGCGGGTGGCGGCCGGCGAGGCCTACTGCGCCTTCGCCTTGAGCGAGAAGTTCGCCGGATCCGATGCGGCCAGCCTGTCGGTGCGGGCGCAGAAGGTGGACGGCGGCTGGAAGATCAACGGCGAGAAGAAGTGGACGACGAACGGCTCCCGCGCCCACATCATCACCTGCTTCGCCGTCACCGACCCCGACTCGCGCTCGCGTCGAATCAGCGCCTTCATCGTCGAGAACACCGACCCCGGCTTCTCGATCAAGAAGACCGAGGACAAGATGGGCATCCGCTCGGTGCCGGTCTGCGAGACGGCCTACGACGACGTCTTCGTCGCCGACGACCGCCTGATCGGCGGCACCCCTGGCCTGGGTTTCAAGCACAGCATGATGACCCTCGACCTGGCCCGGCCCGGCGTCGCCGCCCAAGCGGTCGGCACCGCCGCCGGCGCCCTCGAGTTGGCCAACGTCTACGCCAACCGCCGCCGCCAGTTCGGCCAGACCATCGCCAGCCTGCAAATGGTCCAGCAGATGCTGGCCGACATGGCGATGAAAACCGAGGCCGCCCGCTGGCTGGTCTACGCCTGCGCCGCCGCCGCCGACGCCGGCGACCTGAAGGCGGTCAACAAGCTGGCGGCGATGGCCAAGTGCTACGCCTCCGACGTCGCCGTTCAGGTGGCGACCGACGCGGTCCAGGTCTTCGGCGGCTACGGCTTCATGGAAGACTACCCGATCGCCAAGTTCTACCGCGACGCCAAGATCCTGCAGATCTACGAGGGTACCAACCAGGTCCAGCGGATGGTCATCGCCCGTAACCTGACCAAGGAAGTCGGATCCTACGACTACCTGAACGAGGTCATTCCGACCGAGGTCCAGGAAACCTACGCCGCCGACTACGAGATCGCCAACACCTGAGCGGCCGGTGCGATACTGGGGGCATGGCACGCCCCCTCGCCCTCGCCTTCCTCGCGGCCGGCGCCCTGGCGGCGCCGGCCTGCGTCATTGCCGCCGATTCCAGTTCGTCGATCAGCGGCACCTATGTCAGCCAGACCACTCTCGACCAGATCGAACCCGGCAAGGATCGGGAGTACGTCCGCGCCCTGCTCGGGGAGCCGGACATCACCACCCGGCTGGACGACGGCAGCGAGATCTGGAAATGGCACTACGTGGAGAAGAAGCGGTCCCACGGCCACCTGATCTTCGTCTTCGACTCGGACAGCAACCGCGAGATCCGCCACACCGCCTTCGTCGAGTTCGGGCCCGACGGCAAGGTGGTGAAGGCCTGGCGGGACTGAGGGGCGGCCGGCCAACGGGCGGCTCCGCTCCCTGCCCTGGCGGGCCGGCTGGCGTCGGCCTTTCCGGCCCCAACCTATCCCAATCCGACGCGATGGGCGGAACCGCGCCGCGGGCCCGGGAAGAAGGCCGAGTCACTCGCAGTTGCATGCGAAGGTCTGCGAGGGCCCGGGCAAGGGCAGGAGGTCACTTCCTCGAGGTCAGGCCGGCTGAAGGTGTGCTCGCGGCACTCCTGGATTCCCCGACAAGCTGAGGCCGAGGCCTGATCGCGGCTGTGCGCCCCAGTCGCATCCATGGTTGCGCCGTCTATTCCTCCTCGTCCAGGGTCGGTAGTTTGACCTCCCACTCGCCGCCACCACTCAGGCGGGGCGGCACGAGGCCGCGGAGGATCAGACGCGGAACACCGTTCTCCGGGTTGATCGCGATGACCGAGTAACGCTCATCGAAGTGCAAGAACATCTTCTGCTCGCTGACCAGCGCCCTAGGGGTCACGAGCCCAAGTGGTTCGGCGCCGATTTTCGCGCGGGTTCGTCGCCGGACTCCCCATGAATCCACGAACCGGACGGTGGCAAAGGTGGAATTCGGATGTACTGGGAGTTCAACCAATGCAGCTTCCCCCGGCTCTTGAGGAACGAAGAAGGGGACGTCGGCAACCAACCTGGGAGTGGCACCGAGTTGAATTGCCTCGTGGCCAGGGTCGGCTTGAACCGAGTAGTACCCAGGCGCGAATTGACCAAGGGAATAGCCCTCTGATGGGCTCCAGTAGAGCTGGACCCAGGTGGCGGAGCCGTCTTGGCAAGACAACTTGATGGGGATTCTAGGGGGCGGGTCAGAGCCAATTCCGCCCAGGAAGCGGAATGGCACGGCAACCAATCCTGGCGAATCACCAGCCCCAAGATCCGGTCGGACAACCTCGATTTCGCCTTCTGGGACCGGGTTGATCCTTACCACGGCCGAGTCCAGGACATCAGCACCTCGGACGAAATCGATGGAAGTGCTCCACTGCGAACCGACGCTTGGAAAAGACGATTCGGCGCATCGCGCCAGGCCCGGGGACGCGAACCGAGATCAGGCCCTCCTCATCCGAAACCGGTGCCGCGACCGAACCGCTCGCCCGGCGAAGCCGACTGAATGGAAGGTCCGCATTTCCTCCCGCCGAAACGCCTGGAACCGGCCGCCCGGCAAGGTCCGTGACCTTGAAGCGAACCTCTGTCCTATCCAGCAAAGTGACTTCCAGTACCTCACCAGACCAAGAGACCGAACCTGGAGATTGAACGAATTGCGCCGAATCGAGAAAAAGACACTCCGGGACGGTCGGCGGCCCCAAGCTTCCTGGTAGGGGGAAAGCTCCCCGGACAACCGGGCAATCCTCCTTGTCCGATGTGGGACTCCCGGCCATCCGGAGGAAGCCGGAATCCGGCCGTTCTCCTGACTGGTATCGGATTCTTCCCTTGAACTCACCCAACGTCCAGGCTTCCGGCCCGGGATCAATCATGGACTGCCGAATCGAGCCATCGCCGAGAGAGGCCGAATCCGCGGGGAGAATGATCGGTGGCAGGGCGTGAATACCCGGCCTGCTGGATTGGGGGATCCGCTCATTCGTCCGTGCCTTCCCCAGGATTCCGATGGACATGATCACCGTCGCGGCCAAGACTGCACCGACGACCGTGGAAGTCCTCTTCCCTTCTTGGTTTTTCGCTCTGGCTCCTGCCTCTCCCCTCCGGACGGCAACGATCCCACAGCTGAAGTGGGCCAGGAGAATGAAGGCCAGGATCGCCCGCGCCGCGGGCAAGACGACGACCGGCCCCAGGCATTTGCACCCGACATCTGGCGTCGAAAGAAAAGCGACTGCCGAGGACAGGAAGAAAAGAGCACCGGCCACCCAACCCCAGACGGAATGGGGCGCGGCCAATAGCATGGCCGCGATTCCTACCTCGGCAAGCAGACCAATCCCTCCCGCAACCGACAGGCTCCCGCCCCCTTGAACAAACGGGAGGGCCAGTTTCCATAGCGCCAAGAGGGCCAGGCTGACGACCAAATAACTCCTCAGATAGCTCATGGGCGCTCCTCCGGTTGCCTGGATGCAGAGTGCCGGGCCCAGTGGATTGGACGCGGAAACCCAAACCTTGCCACCTCGCGGAACGACGATCCGAGCCGTCTTCGCGGCATAGCCCGAGGCAACAACCTGAGGCCACAAGGCCAATAAGGATTGTGCATTGAGCAGGCATGGCTCCGTATCAGTCTATCCCTCGGCAGTACCACCTTGCCTCGAGGAGATGACGCGTCAGGCGAGATCGGCCTGATTCCTGGCCGAACGCGGGACGTGGACCCCTCGACTCCCACCAGCTCACCCGACAACGGCCGCCGCAGCGCGCAGCTCGCGCCAGGCGAGTTCGACGTGCCGCCGTTCGGTGTGCGTCTGGCCGACGCTCAGGCGCAGGGTGAAGCGATCGTCCAGCCGGGTGTGGGTCAGGAACACCCGGCCGGCGGTGTTGACCGCTTCCAGGATCCGCTGGTTGCGCTCGTCGCCGCCGCGGTGGCGGAAGCAGACCAGGTTGAGCGGCGGCTCGGCCGCCAGCTCCCAGGCCGGGTCCTCGCGCACCCAGCCGGCGAACTCCCGGGCCAGGGCGACGTGCCGGCGCACCGCGGCCCGCAGCCCGCGGGCGCCGAAGCAGCGGAGCACGAACCACAGCTTGAGCGCCCGGAAGCGGCGGCCGAGCGGCACCTGCCAGTCGCGGTAGTCGATCACCGCACCGGACTCGGTGGCGGGGTTGCGCAGATACTCCGGCAAGATGCTCAGCGCCGCCAGCAACGGCTCCCGGTCCGCGACCCAGAAGCAGTCGCAGTCGAAGTTGGTGAACATCCACTTGTGCGGGTTGAAGCAGTAGCTGTCAGCCAGCTCGAGGCCGTCGTGCAGCCAGCGGAACTCCTCGCACAGCGCCGCGGTGCCGGCGTGGGCGGCGTCGACGTGCAGCCAGACGCCGTGCTCGCGGGCCAAATGCCCCAGCTCGCGCACCGGATCGACCGCGTGCGAGGAGGTGGTGCCGACGGTGGCTCCGAGGAAACAGGGGCGCAGTCCGGCGGCGCGGTCGGCCGCCAGCGCCGCGGCCAGGGCCGCCGGCTCGAGCCGCCCGCCGGCGCCGGCCGGCAGCAGCCGCAGGCGCTCGGCGGCAAAGCCGGCGATCCGCGCCGCCTTGGCCAGCGAGCTGTGGGCCTGGTCGCTGCCGTACACCACGAGATCCGGCGCCGGGCCGCCGGCCCGCGCCCGCGCCGCCAGCAGCGCGCACAGGGTGGCGCTCGAGGCGGTGTCCTGAATCACCCCGCCGCCGGCGCCGGTGGAGAGGAAGCGCTCCGGCAGGCCGAGCAGGCCGACCAGCCAGTCGAGGACGTGGGTCTCGAGCTCGGTGCAGGCCGGGCTGGTCGCCCACAGCATTCCCTGCACGCCGAGGCCGGCCGCCAGCAGCTCGCCCAGAACCGAGGGCGGCGAGACGTTGGCCGGGAAGTAGGCGAAGAAACCCGGCGATTGCCAGTGGGTGATCCCGGGCAGGATCAACCGCTCGACGTCGGCCATCACCGCGGCGAAGGGTTCGGGCTCCTCCGGCGGGGCCGCCGGCAGGGCCGCCCGCAGCTCGCCCGGCGCCGCCCGCGCCAGAACCGGGAATTCCTCGATCCGCTGCCAGTAATCGGCGATCCAGTCGATCAGCTCCTTGCCTCGGCGCCGAAACTCCTCCAACTCCATGCCGCCGCGCGGCCCTCGATCGTCACTCACCAGTCCACCTCCCCATCCACCAGCCGCCACAGATACCAGGCGGCGACGCTGCGCAGCGGCGCCCAGACAGCGCCGCGCGCCGCCAGTTCGGCCGGCGTCGGCCGCGCCGGCAGATCGTCGAGGATCTTCAGCCCCTCCTGCACGCCGAGGTCGGTCGTCGGCAGCACGTCGAGCCGGCCGAGCTTGAAGATCAAGAACATCTGCGCCGTCCAAGGACCGATGCCGCGCACCGAGCAAAGGCGTTCGAGCACCTCGGCGTCGTCGGCGCGATGGATCGACCGCAGGCGGAGGGAGCCGTCGGCGACCCGCGCCGCCAGGTCGCGAACCGAAAGGGCCTTGTTGCGCGACAGGCCGGCCGAACGCAGGCGGGCGTCGCTGATCCGCGCCAGCTCCTCCGGGCGCGGGAAGCCCGGGCCGGGGGTGAGCGCGCAGCAGCGATCCCAGATCGTCGCCGCGGCCCGATAGGCAAGCTGCTGGAAGACAATCGCCCGGGCCAGCATCTGGTAGCGCGACCAACGACGCATGCTCCCGGCCGGGAAGCCGGGGAAGCCCGGCCGGATCCGCCTCATCACCCGACCGAGGGCCGGATCGCGGCGGGCCAAGGCGCGGAGCTGGGCCGATGTCGGCTTCATTGCGCGCCCAGCCTAGCCGCCGCTCCGCGGGCCGCGACTTTCGTCGAGGTCCGCGACCGGAAGGCCCCTCGAGCGGTGGTTTTTCCGGTAATTTCGACTGGCTGCCCCATGCGCCTCCACTCCCTGCTGCTCCTGCCCCCCATCCTCCTGCTCGGCGTCGCCCCGGCGCCGGCGCAAAGCGGCGGACGGCTTCTCCAGCGCCACCGGGGCGCGCAAGCGGGGGACGAGTGCGGTCGCGGCCTGGCCGTGGTTGGCGACGTGGACGGCGACGGCGCCGCCGACTACGCGCTCGGAATCCCGCGCGCCGATCCTTACGCCCGCACCGACGCCGGCGTGGTCGAGATCCGCAGCGGCGCCGACGGCCGGCTGCTCCGCTCCCTGATCGGACAAGCCGCCGGCGACTGGCTCGGCTCAGCCCTGGCCGCGCCCGGCGATCTCGACCGGGACGGCGTGCCGGACCTGGTCGCCGGGGCCGGCAACGCCTCCGGTCACGCGGGCTCGGTCCTCGCCTGGTCCGGCGACGACGGTCGCCTGCTCTGGCGGGTGGACGGCGCCGCCTCCCTCGACCGCCTCGGCGACGCCCTGGCTCCGGTGCCGGACCTCGACGGCGACGGCGTCACCGAGATCCTGGCCGGGGCCCCCGGCGCCGATCCGAACGGGGTGCTCAACGCCGGTACGGCTTGGCTTCTCTCGGGCGCGACCGGGGCGGTTCTGACCGTCTTCGCCGGCAGCGGCGCCAACGACAAGTTCGGCTCGGCGCTGGCCGCGGTCGGCGACTTCGACGGCGACGGCGCCGCCGACCTGGCCGTGGGCGCGCCCTACGCCGACCGCGGCCTCGCCAACACCGGCCGGGTGGAGGTCTTCTCCGGCGCCGGCGGCGCCCTCCTTGCCGCCTTCGACGGCCCGAGCGAGGAGGCGCGTTTCGGTTACGCGATCGCCGGCCTGGACGACCTGGACGGCGACGGGGTGCCGGAGTTGCTGGTCGGCGCGCCGAACGCCGGCCTGGCGCCCGGCGCCGCCTGGGTCCTCTCCGGTCGCACCGGCGCCCCCCTCTACCAGCACTTCGAGGGCCGCAGCCACGCCTTCGGTCAGCGGGTGGCCGCCTGCGGCGACCTCGACGGTGACGGGCTCGCCGACTACCTGGTCGGCATCCCGTACTGGGACGACAAGGAAAAGCAACTCGCCAGCTGCGGCCGCGTGATCCTCTTCAGCGCCGGCGACGGCCGCAAGCTCTGGGAGCTGACCGGGGCCGGCAGCGGCGACACCCTCGGCGACGCCCTCGCCGCCGGCGATCTCGACGGCGACGGCCGGGCCGAACTCCTGCTCGGCGCCCCCTTCGCCGACCCCGGCGGCCGGACCCACGGCGGTCGCGTCGATTGCTGGCGCTTCGACCACGAGCCGATCCTGCGGCCGAGCGCCGGCGCGGTCTCCCTCGCCGCCGGCGGCACGATCGAGTTCGAACTCCAGTTTCCGCTCGGCGAAGCGGGGTGTTCCTACGCCCTGCTCGCTTCCCGCGCCGGCCCCGGCCCGAACTTTTTCCGCGGCGCCTACCTGCCCCTGACTCCGGATCCGCTCTTCTGGAAAATGGAAGACGGCCGATACCCGACGGCCTTTCAGGATCCCCGCGGCACGCTCGACCTGCTCGCTCGGGCGGAGGCGAAGCTGGCGGTGCCGCCCGGCTCGACGCTGAAGAGACCCGGTCCGCTCTGGCTGACCGCCGTCAGCTTCCGGCCGAACGGCGGCGGAGCCGGGTTCGTGGCCCGAGCGGTCCGGATCGATCTTCTTCCCTGACCGGGCGCCGTTCCCGAGGGATACTTGAGGGAATGCTCCTCCCCCTTCTCCTCGCCGCCGCCGCCCAGGGGCCCGTCCCCTACTCCACCACCGCCGACTGGGAATCCTACCCCGGCGGCGTCGCCACCGGCGGCGCCTTCGCCGACATCGACGGCGACGGCTTCCTCGACCTGGTCGTGGCGAACGGCAACGACATCCTCCGCCAGCGGGTCGAGGTCTACCTGAACGACGGCGCCGGCGGGTTCCCGCCCACCCCCTCCTGGCAGTCGGCCGACCTCGACTACCACGGTCACCTCTCGGTCGGCGACGTGGATCAGGACGGCTGGCCGGACGTGGCGGTGTCGGTGTTCCTCGGCCCGAACGGCTTCGGCGACCGCGGCCGGGTCAAGCTCTACCGGAACCTCGGCGGCGCGCTCGAGAGCACGCCCTCCTGGCAGAGCGCCGACCGCTTCCCGACCTTCAGCTGCGACTTCGGCGACGCCGACGGCGACGGCGACCTCGACCTGGCGGTGGCGGTCGGCGAACCCTACTACGGATCGCCCGAGCAATGCCGGGTTTACTTCAACCAAGGCGGCGTCCTGCAGGCCACCCCCGGCTGGCTCGGCCCGGCCGGCTTCGCGATGGATGTGGCCTGGGGCGACGCCGACGGCGACGGCGACCTCGACCTGGCCGTCTGCGGCGCCCGCGGACCGAACCAGGTCTTCTTCCAGGGGCCGGGCGGCCTGGCCGCCACCCCCGGCTGGACCTCGACCGACAACAACAACCAGAACGGCAACAGCCTCGCCTGGCGCGACCTCGACGGCGACGGCGACCAGGACCTCGGCGTGACCGACAACAACCAGCTCGGCGGCGGCCAAGGGGTGTTCAAGATCTACCGCAACCTGGGCACTGGCCTGGCCACCACGCCCTACTGGAGCGACTACGGCGGCATGGTCTCGGCCATCGCCTTCGCCGACCTGCATCTCGACGGCTTCGCCGACGTCGCCGGCGGCATCTGGTGGGGCGGCACCCGCATCTACCCGAACGACGGCGGCGCGATCCCGGCCGCCCCGGCCTGGACCTCGGCCAAGGCCAGCGTGGTCGAGGCGCTCTTCTTCGGCGACCTCGACAACCGGGCGCTGCGCACCGCCGACCTCGTCCTGCCGCCGAACGGAGGCCGCCTCTTCACGCCCGGCCCGGCGCCGTTGCACGAGGTGATCGGCGTCCAGGCGGACGGCGTCGTCCTGCCGCCCAACGCCTGGAGCGCCGACCTCGAGGACGGCTGGATCGCGCTGGACCGCACCCCGCAGAACCAGGTCGTGGTCCGCTGCACCTGGTCGGAGGAACTCGACCTCGGCGTGACGAACTGGGACCAGTCGATCGGCAATCTGGTGTTCCACCGGCGGCCCCGGGTCGACCTGACCGCCACCCCGACCGGCCCGACCACCCTCGGCGCCGGCGGCACTCTGGCCTTCGACCTGGATCTCGAGAGCACGACCAACCGGCCCGAGGATCCTCTGATCGCGATCGCGGCGGTTCCGGCTGCCGGCAACCTCCGACTGCTCGACCTGGGCCGCTGGCCGCTGACCCCCTTCCAGCATCGCACCGTGCCCTTCGCCTTCCCGGTGCCCTCGAGCCTGCCCCCCGGCGCCCTCGGCCCCTGGACCTTGGCCGCCGCGGTAATCGAGGCCGGCGTCCCGGTCGAGGAAACATCGTTCCCGTTCACCTTGCAATAGCGCAATCTTCTGCGCGCAAGGTCCTGCCGCGGTGAACGCCGGCGGTCCCGAGCGGTCTCCAGGACTGGCGCTCCGTTCTGCCGGGGCCTAATTCCAGGTGTCCGCCGCCGCCCCGGACATGGACCCGTTTCCTGCAGCCGCCGACTCCGCAACCAGCACCTTTTCGCGGATCGCCGATCTTCCGGTCGAAGTCGAGGAGATCCGCCTTCCCGGATTGGACGAGGACATCGTCGTCGCCGCCGGCCGGGGAGCCACCGGTCGGGGCGAGATCGTCCGGGGCTATCCGCTCCCGGTCGAGCGGACGTCCTGGGAGGGCGTTTCCGAATCGATCCTCGGCCGCTGGCCCTTCCACCTTCTTTCCCATCGGCTGGACGAATGCAACCTCACGAACGGTCAGCGCTGGGCGGTCGAGACGGCCTGCCTCGCCCTCGGCCTGGCTCAACAGGGTCGGACTCTGGCCGAGGCCCTCGGACGGAAGCTGCGGCCGGTTCGCTTTTCCCTCCACCAGCAGGCGGCGGGCCGCCCGTTCGAGGTCGAGCGATTGCTCGCCTGGATTCGCACAGATCCGGGCCTCCGGCTGTCGGTGGATGCCGATCCGGCCTGGGACGACCGGACCCTCGCCGCCTTGGCCGAAACCGGCGCGGTCGAGGTGGTCGACCTACACAGCTACGAGGAGGATCCGATGCCGCCGCCGGAGTCCTGCCTGCGAATCTGCTCCGCCCTGCCCCATGCTCTGCTCGAGGATCCGGCCCTGGTGGAGGAGACGCGGCGCCCCCTGGCCGCCCACCCGGGCGGGGTCTCTTGGGACGCGGCCATTTACTCGACCATCGAGATCGAGGCCCTCGACGCCCGGGCGGTGAACATCCGGCCGGCCCGCTTCGCCACCTGGCGGCGGCTGCTCGACGCCTACGACCACTGCCGGACCCATCAGATCCTGTGCTACGCCGGATCCAGCGGCGAAGGGCCGCTCGGCCGTCTCCAGCTCCGCTATCTGGCCGCGCTCTTCCATCCCGACGCCCCGAACCAGACCGCGCCGCATTGGCTGGAGGAGGCCGACCCGGAGCGGCCGCCGGTGCCCTTGCTCAACCCCGCCCCGACCGCCCTGTTCGAGTCAGCGTTCGGTAGGCCGCATTGATCGCCGCCATCCGGCGGTTCGCCGCCGCCGCGAAGGCCGGGCCGAGGTGGGCGACCCGGTCGGGGTGGTTCCGGCGGACCAGCAGGAGGTAGCGGCTTCGAACCTCTTCCCGCGAGGCACCGGGACGAAGGCCGAGCACCTGCCACGGATCGTCGGCGGCCGGCGGCGATTCCGGCGGCGGCAGACCGATCCATTCGGCGGCGAGCTCCTCCGGCAGGCCGCAGAGGCGGGCCGCCTCGAGCAGGAAGCTCCGCTCCGCCTCACTCACTCCACCCTCCTGTTCGGCGATTCCAAGCAGCATCTGCAGGATCAGGCGGGCGTCGCCGCGGCCGGTGAGACGGCGGATCACCTCGGCCGCGGCCCGGATCTCGGCCGGCCCGGGCGGCGCCAGCGGTTCCGGACCCGGATCGGCGGCGGCCGCGACCTCCGGCTCGTCCGCCCAGAAGTAGCGCAGGTAGGAGCGGACCGCCGCCCACTCGCGCCGCCCGGAGGCTCCATCGATGGCCGCCATGCCGCGCAGGAGGACGGCCAGCGCCGCGGCCAGTTCCCGGCGGCCGGGCAGGTCGAGCGGCGGCCGCGGTTCGGCGGCGGCCGGCCCGGCGACGAATTCCCGCCAGGGGATTCCGGCTTCCTCCAGGGCGCGACGCAGCCAGATCGTCGGCCCGATCACCCAGATCAACAGGCTCCACAAGGAAGCCCGAAAGGCGTGGAAAAGCGCCAGCGGGAGGACGAGGAGCACCAGCGGCCCGGCCTCGGCGGAGAGGAGGGCCCCCACCCCGGCCCACAGCCGGCGCAGCAGACAAAGCCGGCAGCCGAGCTGCACCACCCGCACCACCCGCGGCAGGGTGCCAGGGCCGAAGCGGCGCAGCTCCACCACCGGCAGGGCGTTGGCGAGCGGACGCCGCCCGCAGTCCGGACAGGGAACCGGGAAACGACGCCGCGCCATGGCCGCATTCTGCCGGCGCGGCGGCGATGGGCGGTCCGGCGGAGCCTAGAGTGGGACGCCCCCGCTCTCCCCCCGTTCCGACTCCCGACCCATGTTCCGACTCCCGTTCCTTCTCCTGTTCCAGGCCGCCGAGAACCCGCCGGCCGCCGGCTCGCCGCCCGAAGATCTCACCGACGTCAACGCGGTGATGGACTGGCTGGTCGGATTCGTCCAGACCTACGGCCCGAAGGTGGTCGGCGCCCTGCTGACCCTCGTCATCGGCCTGATCGTGGTCGGCTGGATCACCCGCGGCGTGCGCACGGCGCTGGTCCGGGCCAAGGTGGACGCCACCCTGGCCGGCTTCCTCGCCAACATCGCCCGCACCGGCCTGTTGGTCATGGTCTTCATCTCCGCCGTCGGCAAGCTCGGGGTGGAGACGACCAGCTTCGTCGCCGTCCTCGGCGCCTGCGGCCTGGCGGTCGGTCTGGCCCTGCAGAGTTCGCTCGGCAACCTCGCCGCCGGGGTGATGATCATGTTCTTCAAGCCGTTCCAGGTCGGCGATTTCGTCGAGGCCGGCGGCACGGTCGGCGTGGTCGAGGAGATCTTGGTCTTCTCCACTCGGCTGAAGACCGGCGACAACAAGCGGATCATCGTCCCGAACTCCCAGATCACCTCCGGCACGATCGTCAACTACTCGGCCAACGACACCCGCCGGATCGACCTGGTCTTCGGCATCGGCTACGGCGACGACCTCAAACAGGCCAAGAGCATCCTCGAGCGGCTGTGCGCGGAGGATCCGCGGATCCTGCAGGAACCGGCGCCGGTGATCGCCGTCGGCGAGCTGGCCGATTCGAGCGTGAACCTCCTCTGCCGACCGTGGGTGAAGACCGGCGACTACTGGGCGGTCTACTGGGACCTGCTCGAGAAGGCCAAGGAGGCCTTCGACGCCGCCGGCGTCTCGATCCCGTTCCCGCAGACCGACGTCCACCTGCACAAGGTCGGGGACGCGGCCTGACCGGCCGGCTCAGGCCTCGACCTTGCGGCCGGCCCAGGCCGGCATCTTCGCCAAATGCTCGCGGGCGGCGGCTTCGGCTTCCGCCCGCCCCATCTTCTGCATGCCCATGAAGTAGCCGGTCACGGTGCCTTCGAAGACCTGCTCGTAGGAGCGGAGCTGACCGTCTTCGTCGGTGCAGTAGTCGCAGTACATCTGGCCCGGCTCGGCGTCGGCCAGCGGCATGCCGCAGCTTTGGCAGCGCTCCATCTTGATCGGCTGGTAGATCTGCAGTCGGTAGCCGTCCGGGTCGCGGAGCGGGAAGTCGCGCAGGCCGTAGAACTGGCTCCTGGGCTCGGCCTCGGGCTCGATCCCCTTGGCGGTGATGTCGGCGTGGCAGGCGTCGACGTCAGGCACCATGAAGTAGAAGAAGACGCCGGCGCCGGGTGTGCCGGCCCGGAGTTCGCGCAACGCCTCGGACCAGCGGGCGGCCGCCTCCGGATCGTGTTCGCAGGCCTCCCCCTCCATCTCGACGTCGGCGCTCAGCATCAGGGACTGGTTGTGGAGGACCAAGCTGGCCCACTGCGGTTCTTCCTTGCTCGGCCAGGCCTCCTTGAGTTCGAAACCGAGCCCGTCGCAGTAGAAGGCCAGGCTGGCCTTCATGTCGCGACAAGTGATCATGACGGAGTTCGGGTAGGTCTGGCGGCGGTCGGACAAGGCGGGGCGTTTGGGCTGGGGTCTCCTAGGATGCAGGGGGCCGAGCATGATAAGTCCGGAGCGGAATTCGTGGACGCCAGGCCACTGGACCCTCTTCCGGGTCCTGCTGGCCCTGACCGCCGTCGCCGCCGCCGGTCCGTTGCTGGCGGCGTCGGCGGTCGGCTGCTTCCCGTTGCTCGCCGGCCTGTTGCTCCTCCCCCAGCGCACCGCGCGGCCGGCGGCGGCGGCCCTGAGCGGGCTGTTCGCCGCCTTCGCCGCCCTCGCCGGCCTCGCCGACGATCCCGGCCTCCTGGCTCTGGCCCTCCTCTACGCCCGCCAGGCTTGGATCGTGCCGCCGCCCGGTGTCGCCGGGATCGGCTGGCGGCCGCCGGGCCGGATCCTGCTCCTCACCCGGGCCGGCTTGTTCGCCCTGTTCCTGGTGAAGGCCGGAGGCGGTTCTTGGGCTCCGCACCCGCTTGACCTGGCCGGCAGCCTGCTCCTGGTCCTGGCCGCCGCCGAACCCGGTTGGATTCCGGCGCGACCCGCCGCCGCGGCCGAGCGGGTCTTCTTCGACGGCGGCTGCGGCCTCTGTCATCGCGCGGTGCTGTTCCTCCTGCGCGAGGATCGGGCGGCGGTCCTCCGCTTCGCCCCCCTCGGCGGCCGAACCTTCGCCGGCCTGTTCCCGGGCGAGGCCGCGGCCGGGTTCCCGGACAGCCTGGTCGTGGTCCGCGCTGACGGCGCTCCCCTGGTCCGCAGCGCCGCGGTGGTCCACTTGGCCGGCCGGCTGGGCGGGGCCTGGCGGCCGCTCGGTTTCTTGCTGCGCCTCCTGCCCCGCGCCCTCGCCGACCGGATCTACGATCGGCTGGCGGCGGTGCGCACCAGGCTCTTCGCCCGCCCTGCCGCGGCCTGTCCGATCCTTCCCCCCGAGCTGAGCTGGCGGCTCGAGCCGTGAACCTCGAGCCGGCGCGGCCGCCACGCCCGGGAAGACGATCGACCGGCGCCGCGGGCGATCAGCCGCGGCTGAGACCGGTCCAGCCCACGTCGATCCCGGCCCGGCCGGCCAGGTCGGTCAGGGCCGCCTCGGCGTCAGCGGGTTCGACGACGCCGTCCGGCAGGTAGGCGACCAGGGTGGCGGCGGTGGTCTCCGGCTCGATCCCGACCCGGGTGGTGCCGGTGATCGGCGTGTCGGCCGGACCGATCTCGTCCACCAACAGCGGTCGGCCGGCCAGGCCGAAGTCGCCTCCGCGCAGCGACTCGTAGCTCTCGCCGGCGCGGCCGGCCCGCCAGGTGAAGGGCGGCGAGAAGCTGCCGGCCCGCATCACGCAACAAGGGCAGAGCAACGCCAGGGACAAGGCGTTGTTCAGATCGACCAGCGGATGGATCGCCGGCAGTTCGCCGCCCTTCAGGACCCGCCGGGCCAGCGCCTCGGAGGCCGGGCGATAGCGGGTCGGGTCGGTGCCGGCGGCCCGGAACAAGCGCCGCAGAGCCGCCACCGCCGGCTGCGCGGTCAGCTCGGCGGGGGCCAACCGCGCCCGCAGGGCGGCCGCGGCCTCGGCCCGGAGCCGGGCCACGGCGGCCGGGGCGACCGGCCGCGACGACTCCAGGCCGGCCCAGAAGAGCTGCCAGCCCGCCAGTTCGTGCCGGACCGGGAAGGGAGGCCGCTGCACGGACCGCCGGTCCGCTCAGAGGCGGACGTATTCGAAGTCGAGGGGCTGGCCGTTCAGGCCCTTGGCCGGCGGCGCGATCCAGGCCGCGAAACGCCCCGGCTCGAGGCAGGGCTGCATCAACGAGGCGACGAAGGCGCGGTCCTCCTCGGTCGGCAGCCATTCGCTCTTGCGGGCGTTCCAGGCCGCCTCGTCGATCGGGTTGCCGTCGAGGTCGAAGCAGGCCCCGGTGTACATGCCGATCCGGCGGTGGAAACGCCGGTGCGGCAGGCGGAACTCGAAGTCGATGCCGTGCTTCTTGACGATCTTGTTCCAGTAGTCGACGCCCTTTTGGTTGTCGAACAGGTAGTCGCTGCGCAGGACCTCGTTCATCGCGTTGCGCAAAGGCACCTCTTCCTGGACGATGCGGCCGTCCTCGACCTTCTCGATCGTGTAGCTGCCGTCGAGAGCGACGTGGTCCTCGTAGTTCTTCTCTTCCCAAGCCCGGCCTTTGAGCCCGGCCGCGAAGTAGTTGGCGGCGTTGGAGGAGACCTCGGAGCCGTAGAGGTCGGTCGAACTCGAGACCCAGAAGTTGACGTACTTCTGCAGCAGCGGCAGCGGGATGGCGCCGTGCTCCCTCGGGTCGGCGTCCGGGTGCTCGCGCATCACCTCGCAGGTGCGCTGGATGACGCGGCCGATGCCGGTCTGGCCGACGAAGAGGTGGTGCGCCTCCTCGGTCAGCATGAAGCGGCAGGTGCGGGCCAGCGGGTCGAAGCCGGACTCGGCCAGGGCCAGGAGCTGGAACTTGCCGTCCCGGTCGGTGAACATCGTGAAGCAGAAGAAGTCGAGCCAGGTGTCGATCGGCTCGTTGAAGGTGCCGAGGATGCGCGGCCGGTCCGGGTTGCCGCTGCGCCGCTCGAGCAGCTCCTCGGCCTCGGCCCGGCCGTCCTTGCCGAAGTAGCGGTGCAGCAGATAGACCATCGCCCACAGGTGACGGCCTTCCTCGACGTTGACCTGGAACAGGTTGCGCAGGTCGTAGAGCGAGGGCGCGGTATGGCCGAGCATCCGTTGCTGTTCGACCGAGGCCGGCTCGGTGTCGGCCTGGGTAACGATCAGCCGGCGCAGCTCGGTGCGGTACTCGCCCGGCACTTCCTGCCAGACCGGCTGGCCGTAGCGGTCGCCGAAGGGGATGCGGCGGTCCGGCTGCTGCGGTTCGAGAAAGATGCCCCAGCGGTACTCGGGCATGCGCACGTAACCGAAGTGGGCCCAGCCGTCCGGTTCGACCGAGACCGCCGTCCGCAGGTAGACCTCGTTGGTCTCGAAGTCGGTCGGCCCCATCTCGTGCCACCACCTCAGGTAGTCGGGCTGCCACTTCTCGAGCGCCCGCTGCAGGCGCTTGTCCGAGGCGAGGTCGACGTTGTTCGGAATCTTCTGGCTGTAGTCGATCGAGGTCATCGGATCAGGTGCGGGTGTAGTCGAACTCGGGCCGCTGCGGAGTGCCGTAGCACTGGAGGGCGCCGGTGGCGCCGACCGCGTTCGGGCGCTGGAAGATCCAGTTCTGCCAGGCGGTCAAGCGACCGAAGATCTTGGTCTCGAGGGTCTCGGGGCCGGCGAAGCGGAGGTTGGCCTCCATGCCGGTCAGGGCGTCGGGGCTGTAGGAGGCGCGCTCCTCGCAGTAAACCCGCACTTCGTCCTCCCAGTCGATCTCGTCGAGGGCGGCGGTGGCGAGGCCGAGTTCGTCGGCCTCCGCGGCCGGGATCGGGCCGAGCCGCTCGAGAACCGCGGCCGCCCGCTCCGGTTCGCCGAGGAATCGGGTCTCGAGGCGGCTGAGGCCGTTGCCCATGGGCAGCGCCCCACCGTTCAGGGTGCTGACTCCGAGTTCGACCGGCGCCTCCGGATCGTCGAGAACGTAGAGCCGATCGGCGGCAAGAGCCGTCTCCAGCCAGGTGCCGGCGAAGGCGGTGCCCTGGTCGGCCAAGGCGAAGAAGCTCTTGGCGGTCATGTCCAGGCGCTTCAGCACCCGCTTGGCGAACAGCCGAACCTCGCGCACGAACCAGTCGTCCTCGTTGCCGGCGACGATCGCGTCGGCGGCCAGGGCGACCGCGACGCTGCCGCGCACCCGCAGCAGAACCAGGTTGATCCCCGGCTCGTTGATCCGCAGTTCGAGCAGGGCTTCGTCCAGTTCGCGCAGGGCTCGGAAGTACCACCAGTCGGAGCCGGCGGCCCGGATCGCCTCGGCCTGCTCCGGACCGGCCTCGTCGGGGAGGGTGACGATCAGCTCGGCGGTGCGGGCGGGCCGATCGAGGGCGAGGTTGACGTGGCGCCAGCGGATGGAGTTCTCGTCCTCCTCGCGTTCGAGCGGCTTCAGCTCGACGCCGCGGCGATCGGACCGGTCCTCGCCGCCGGCGGCCAGCTCCTCGGCCAGGCGGTCGCGCTCCGCGGCGAAGCGGCTGGGCGGGGCGATCGCGTCGACCAGGCCCCACTCCAGGGCCTTGCGGCCCTTGATGCCCTCGACCAGGGTGCAGAAGACGTCGGCGCGGTCGCGGCGGACCATTCGCTTGTCCACCAGGCGGGTCAGGCCGCCGGTGCCGGGCAGCACCGCCAGCAACGGCACCTCGGGCAGAGAGACGGAGCTGTTCGAATCGTCCACCAGCAGGATCCGGTCGCAGGCCAGGGCCAGCTCGTAGCCGCCGCCGGCGGTGGCGCCGTTGCAGGCGGCCAGGCTGGGAATGCCGGAGTTCTCGCTCAGGTCCTCCAGCGCCAGCCGGGTCTCGTTGGTGAACTTGCAGAAGTTGACCTTCCAGCCGTGGGCGCTGCTCCGCAGCATCGGGATGTTGGCGCCGGCGCAGAAGACCTTGTCGAGGGCGGCGTCGATGACCAGGCAGCGGGTCTCGGGGTGCTCGAAGCGGATGCGCTGGATCGCGTCGGCCAGCTCGATGTCCACGCCGAGGTCGTAGGAGTTGAGCTTCAGCTCGTAGCCCGGACGCAGGCCGCCGGCCGGGTCCACGGCCATGGTCAGCCGGGCGATGCCATGATCGAAGACCAGCCGCCAGTGGCGGTAGCGGTCGGGATGGGTCTGGAAGGAGACCCGCTCTCGGGTCTCGGGGGGAGCCGTCGCACTCATGTCCCGGGCATTCTAGCTTGAGCACCAAAAAGTGCACCTTTTATCCCTGATTTTGCGTAAATAGGGCATTTTATTTCTCGCCTCGCCGGTTCGGCCCTCCTAACCTATCCAAAGGCCCTGGGAAATCGATGTCCCAATCCCTCCCCCCGCCCCGCCGCCTGCTCGAAGCCCTGGCCTACCGGGTGCGCCGTGTCCGCCACGCCCGCGGCCTGTCGCTGCAGGAGACCGCCACCCGGGCCGGTTTCAGTCGTCGGTTCCTGGTCGAGATCGAGGCCGCCCGCGCCAACCCCTCGATCGGCAAGCTGGCCGCCTTGGCCGACGCCCTCTGCATCCCGCTGCGGGAACTCTGCGATCTCCCCGGCCGCGGCGTCCCGACCCACCGGATCGCCCTGATCGGCCTGCGCGGGGCCGGCAAGAGCACCGTCGGCCTGCGCCTGGCGAAGGAACTCGAGGTCCCGTTCTCGGAACTGGACGATCTCATCCGGGAGAAGGCCGGCCTGACCGTGCCGGAGATCTTCGAGCTGCACGGCACCGCCGGCTACCGGCGCCTCGAGAGCGAGGCCCTCGAGGAATGGCTCGGCCGCCACGGCAGCGGCGTTCTGGCCGTACCGGGCGGGGTGGTCACGGCGCCGAACACCTTCGAGCGGCTGCTGGGTTCCTGCCGCACGGTCTGGCTCGAAGCCACGCCCGAGGACCACATGGATCGGGTCGTCGCCCAGGGCGATCTGCGCCCGATGCACGCCCACCCCGAGGCGATGGACCGGCTGCGCTCGTTGCTGGAGGAGCGCACCCCGCAGTATCAGCGGGCCGAGATCCGGGTCATGACCAGCGGCCGCACGGTCGACGAGGTCGTCACCGAGGTCCGGGAGAGGATCGACGCCAACCAGGCGGTGGCTGGGTTGTAAGGCCGGGCGAACCTGGACGGCCGACCCAAGCGGCCTCGCCGCCGATCCCGCCGGGATGGACGGACCCGAGCTGCGGTTGTAGGGTGCCCTGGAATGCAGGACTTTTTT
>RFGR01000029.1 GCA_003696625.1 Planctomycetota bacterium | reverse complement strand
GCGCCAGGGCAGCACGATCGCCGCTACCGTCCACCGCCAGCCAGAACCGCGAGGCCGATTCGGCGAAGCGGTCGGCCCGGCCGTGGTAGACGAAGCGGATCCGCTCCCCCGGGGCCAGGCCGCAGCCGCGCAGGTGCACGGCCAGGAGCTGCTGGTCGATGGTCTCGGCCTCCAGGCGCAGGCCCGCGACCTCGCTGCTGACGACGGTGTACCCCTCGAGTTCGGGCGCTTCGACCTGCGGCGTGCTCCAGCCCCAGAAGGGCGAGACCTGCAGGTACACCCCACCGCCCTCGGCGACGCCGAGCGGACCGGCCTCGTAGACGATGGTCCAGGTGCCGGGCATCCCGGCGACCGCCTCCGGGTCGGACTGCTCCGCGTCCAGCCAGGCCCTGCCGCCGCCGTCGCTCGGGTGCTTCGCCGCCGCGGCGCCGGCGCGCAGGGATTCGACCACCTCCGGCTTCGCGGTGGGCGGCAACGCCGGCTCCTGCGCCGGCGCCGAACCGACCGGCGCCAGCAGGAAGAGGGCGACGAGCATCGTGGGCATGGGTCAAGCCTAGGCGATCCGGACCGACCCTCCCGGCCCGGCGCTCCGGCGGCGCGGAGCCTCCCGCCGTCGCCCGGGCTGAGCGCCGGCTAGAGCGGGAAGCGCCCGGCCACCGCCTCGGCCTCGCCGTGCTCGGCCACCACCCGCAGCGCCTCGATCACCTGGCGGCGCAGGTGCCGCGGCGGCTCGGCGTAGACGTCCTCGACCAGGGTCTCGAGCGGCGGCGGCCCGACCTGCTCGGCCCGCGCCACCGCCTCGGTGATGCGCCCGCGGACCTCCGCCGCCATCGCCTCGCGGCCGGCGGCGTCGAGCAGGCCCTCGGCCTCGAGCAGGGCGGCGAAGCGGTCGAGCGGGTCGCGCCGGCGCCAGTGCTCGACCTCGCGCTCGTCGCGGTAGCGACTCGGGTCGTCGCTGCTCGAGTGGCCGAGCAGGCGGTAGCTGCGCAGCGCCACCAGCGACGGCCCGCCGCCGGCGCGGGCGCGGTCGGCCGCCTCCTTGACCGCCCGGTAGCAGGCCAGGACGTCGTTGCCGTCGACGTCGGTGCCGGGCATCCCGTAGGCCGCGGCCTTGGCCCCGTAGCTGCGGGCGGCGGTCTGCTTCGAGCTGGGCACACTGATCGCCCAGCCGTTGTCGATGACCACGAAAACCACCGGCGCCCGCAGGACGCCGGCGAAGTTCAAGGCCGAGTGGAAGCCGTTGCTGCTCGTGGCGCCGTCGCCGGAGTAGGCGCAGACCACCCGCGGTTCGCCGCGGCGGGCGAAGGCCAGGGCCGCGCCGACCGCCTGCGGCAACTGGGTGCCGATCACCGAGGACCAGGAGACGAAGTTGACCTCCCGACACTGGAAGTGGTTCGGCATCTGCCGGCCCTTGGCCGTGTCCTCGGCGTTGCCGAACATGTGGGCGACGTACTGCTCGAGCGGCATGCCGCGCTGGACCGCCGCGCCGCCCTCGCGCAGAGCGCTGAACACCCAGTCCTCGGCCGTGAAGGCGGCGGCGCTGCCGTGGATCGCCGCCTCCAGGCCGGTGGCGGCGCCGACGAAGGCGACCCGCCCCTGGCGCTGGAGCTTGAGCATGCGGTCGTCCAGCAGCCGGGTGGTGAGCATCGCCCGGTAGAGGCCGGGCCAGTCCGCCCGGGGCGGCAGCGGCTCGTGACGACCGGGCAGCAGAGCCGATCCGTCGGCGGCCATCACCCGCTCGAGCGCGAGCCCGGGTGGATCAGCGCGGCGGATGGAGTCGGCCGGCATCGGCGGTGGCCGCCGCTCAGAGCAGCATCAGGGCCGGGTCCTCGAGCAGCTCGCGCACCCGGACCATGAAGCGGGCGCCGTCGGCGCCGTCGACCAGGCGGTGGTCGATACTGATCGACAGGTTCATCACCTGACGGGCGACGATGTCGTCGCCGACGCAGCGCGGCAGCTTGCGCATGGCGTGGACACCGAGGATCGCCGCCTCGGGGAAGTTGATGATCGGTGTCGCCAGGACGCCGCCGATGTTGCCGGCGTTGGTGATGCTGAAGGTCGAGTCCTGGAAGTCCTCCGGCCGGAGCTGGCCGGCGCGGGCGCGGCCGGCGACCTCGGCCAGCTCGGCGGCGAGCTGGAGCACGCCCTTGAGGTGGACGTCCTGCACCACCGGCACCACCAGCCCGTTTGGGGTATCGACGGCGATCCCGAGGTTGACGTACTTCTTCTGCTTGATGACCTGGCGCTCCTCGTCCAGCTCGGCGTTGAGCTGCGGGTACTCGCTCAGGGCGATCGCCACCGCCTTCATGATGTAGGGCATGAAAGTGATCTTGATCCGGTAGCGTTCGCCCCACGCCTTGGCCCGATCGCGGGCGGCGACCAGCTCGGTGCAGTCCACCTCCTCGATCAGGCTGAAGTGAGTGGCGGTGAACTTCGACCGGGTCATCGCCTCGGCCGTGCGCCGGCGGATGCCCCGGAACGGAACCTCCTCGATCTCGCGGGCGCCGGCGACCCGCGGGAAGGCGGGCGGCGCCGGCGGCGCGGCCGGCGCGGGCGCGGAGGCCGCCGGCGCCCCGGCCGGGGCCTGGGCGGCGGATGCGGCCG
>RFGR01000028.1 GCA_003696625.1 Planctomycetota bacterium | reverse complement strand
GGCCGTCATCGCCACCGCCACGGCGATGCAGCCGGCCGAAAGGGCGACGCCGAAGAAGGCAGCCCACCAGAACAGCCAGCCGCGCAGGCGCAGTTCGTCGGCCTTCATGAAGCCGCGCAGGAAAGCGATCGGCGGGAACAGGCCGATCAGCACCGACACCCCGCCCTCGGCCCGGGCCAGGGCCAGCTCGACCCGGAGCCAGCAGAGGACGAAGCCTCCCAGGGCCGAGACGGCGATGCCGGTGAAGGCGCGTTGGATCCCGGCCGCGGTCAGGTCGGGGCGGGCGCCGACCACGAGGGTGGCGGCCAGCGCCAGCCAGGTGACGGCCAGGAAGTGCCAGTAGGTGGCGAGGTTGCGGGCGCCGGCGGCGGTCGGCCGCCGCAGGACGAACAGGTGGTAGATCAGGCCGCCGAGCACGTGCAGCGCGTGCAGGCCGGTCAGCAGGTAGAAGTTGAAGGCGTAGAGGGACTTCGCCCCCGGCGGCAGGTGGGCGGCGATCAACTCGCGCCAGTTCCAGGCCTGGACGAGCAGGAAGAGCACGGCCAGGCCGAAGGACAGGCGCAGGGCGCGGCGCTGGGCGGCCGAGCTGAGTAGGCCGAGCACGGCGGTCGCCGCCCAGATGCCGGCCGGCACACGGAAACCCGCGCCGGCGCCGGTCCAGCTTTCGGTGTTGCCCCGCACCACCCAGAAGCTGGCCAGGGCGCTGGCGAAGAGCACCGCCAGCGAGACGATCAGCAGCTTCAGGCCGAGCGCGCCGGTGCCGTCGGCGGCGGCCGGCTCGGGCGGCGGCCCGGAGCGGTTCATTCGCCGGTGGGCGCCTCCGCCGGATGGGCCCGGTCGAAGCGGTGGATGTCCCGCTCGTACTGGCTGCGGTCGGTGACCGTTAAGGCCAGGAACATGCCGACGAACAGGATGGTGATCAGGAACACCAGGCCGTTGAAGGGGCGGTCCCAGCGCAGGTGCATGAAGATCAGCGCCACCAGCGTGGCCTTGATCGTGGCGATGATCAGGGCCACGGCCAGGTCGAAGCCGTGCAGGTCCATCTTGCCGGTGAAGACGGTCAGCAGGGTCAGCGCCACCAGGGCGGCGAAGGTCGCGGCCAGGGTCTTGACCGGCAGGACGTGGCCGAGGCCGTGCTCGGCGGCGTGATCGGAGGCGGGCGACGCGGCCATGGCTAGCTGATCAGGTAGAGGAGCGGGAAGAGGAAGATCCAGATCAGGTCGACCAGGTGCCAGTAGAGCGCTCCCAGATCGACCGCCGTGAAGTTGTCCGGCCCGAAGTGGTCGCGCGAGGCGCGCCACAACAGCCAGAGCATCACGCCGATGCCGACCAGCACGTGAATGCCGTGCAGGCCGGTCAGGCAGAAGTAAATGCCGAAGAAGATGCCGACCTGCTTCTTCAGGGCCGGGTCCATCGTCTCGACGTGGTGGGACTCCCACACGCTCTCGCCGCCGCCTTCGTGGCCGTGCTTCATCTCCGGCAGCACCTGGGCCGGGTCGGCCTTGAAGATCGAATGGCGGGCGCCGCCCCAAAGCAGGCCCTCGTGGTACTTGTGCGAGTACTCGTGGTACTTGATGCCCATGAAGCCGAGGGCGCAGACCACGGTCACCAACAGGTTCAGCATCAGGCCCCGCTTCTGGCCGAGCTGAGCGCAACGCACCGCCCAGGCGGCGGTGAAGGAGCTGAGCAGCAGCAGCAGAGTGTTGGCCGCTCCGAGGTTGGTGTCGAGGAACTGGGAGGCGTACTGGAAGGCGTCGGCGTGGCTCGCGCGGTAAACCGTGTAGGCCACGAACAGGACGCTGAAGAACATGATCTCCGTCAGCAGGAAGATCCACATCCCCAGCTTGGCCGTGTCGAACTGCTGCTCGACCGACTCGAAGTGGTGGGCCAGCTTGGCCTGGCTCATTGTTCATCCTCCTGCTCGGCGGGCTCGACCAGCGGAATGTGCGGGTCGTCCGGGTGCGGCCGCACCGGCACGTAGCCGTCGATGCTCTCGTCGTAGCGGACCAGATCCATGTCGTAGGGGTCGCCGACCGCCGGCGCGAAGTCGAAGTTGTGCGGCGGCGCCGGCGACGGCGTCATCCACTCGAGGGTGGCGGCCCCCCACGGGTTGGCCGGAGCCTGGCGGCCGCTGCCGAAAGAGCGCAGCAGGTTGACCAGCGCCCAGACCAGGCCGAGGCCGAGGATGACGGCGCCGATGGTCGAGACCTTGTTGTAGGGCTCGTACATCGGGTGATAGTCCCAGTAGCGCCGCGGCATGCCGTGGGTGCCGGCCAGAAACTGGGGGATGAAGGTGAGGTTGAAGCCGACGAAGGAGACGGCGCAGGCGATCCGCCCGGGCCACTCGCGGTACATCACCCCGAACATCTTCGGCCACCAGTAGTGGACCCCGGCCAAGAAGCTGAACAGGGCGCTGCCGACCATCACGAAGTGGAAGTGGGCGACGACGAAGTAGGTGTCGTGCAGGTGGATGTCGGTCGACAGGGTGGCCAGGAAGAGGCCGGTCAGGCCGCCGATGCCGAACAGCCAGATCACCGACAACGCGTAGAGCATCGGCGTGTCCAGGCTGACCGAGCCCTTGTACATCGTCGCCACCCAGTTGAAGACCTTGATCGCCGACGGGATGGCGACCGAGAAGGTCAGGGCCGAGAAGATCACCGAGGCCAGCTGCGACTGGCCGCTGACGAACATGTGGTGGCCCCAGACGATGAAGCTGAAGATGGCGATGGCGATCGACGAGTAGGCGATGAAGCGGTAGCCGAAGATGTGCTTGCGGCTGAAGGTGGCGAAGCACTCGGACAACACCCCCATCGCCGGCAGGATCATCACGTACACCGCCGGGTGGCTGTAGAACCAGAACAGGTGCTGGAACAGCACCGGGTCGCCGCCCAGCTCGGGGTTGAAGATGCCGACCCCCATGATCCGCTCGACCGCGATCAGCATCAGGGCCAGGCCCAACACCGGCGTGGCCAGGATCTGGATGATCGAGGTGGCGTAGAGCGCCCACAGGAACAGCGGCATCTTGAACCAGCCCATGCCCGGCGGCCGCATCTTGTGGATCGTGACGATGAAGTTCAGCCCGGTGAAGATCGAGCTGAAGCCGAGCACGAAGGCGCCGAACACGGCTACGACGACGCTGGTCTCGGTCGTCGTGCTGTAGGGCGCGTAGAAAGTCCAGCCGGTGTCGAGGCCGCCGGTGAGGATCGACACCACCAGCAGCGCCGCCCCGATCAGGTAGAGGTGGTAGCTGAGGCGGTTGATGCGCGGGAAGGCGACGTCCTTCGCCCCCAGCATCATCGGCAGCACGAAGTTGCCCAGCGCCGCCGGGATGCTCGGGATGATCACCAAGAAGATCATGATCGCCCCGTGCAGGGTGAAGAACTGGTTGTAGGTGTCCTGGCTGAGGACCGCCTGGGCCGGGTCGCCGTTGTTCGGCGCCCACAGTTCGGCCCGGATCAGCATGGCCAGGATGCCGCCGAGGATCATCGAAGCGATGATCGACCACATGTACATCACGCCGATGCGCTTGTGGTCGAGGGTGCCGAGCCAGGAGCGGAGGCCCTTTCGGCAGTTGAGGTAGTTCAGCGAGGGGTCGTGGGCGTGAGTCATTGCGGCACCCTCCTTATTGCTGCTCCTGCTGCTCGCCGCCGCCCTCGGCGCCGGCGCCGGCCGCCTCGAGCTCGGCCCGGCCGGCCTCGCTCTGGGCCTTGATGAAGGTGATCAGGCCGATCAGCTCGTTCGGTTGGACCTTGAGCGGTCCGGCCGAGAAGTCGGGCATCGCGGGCGAGAAGCCCTTCACGACCTGGGCGGTGGACTGGAGGATCGACCGCCGCAGGTAGTCCTCGTCGGCGGTCACCGTGCTGCCGTCCTCGAGTTCGCGCTCGGACAGGTAGAGGTCCTTGAAGCTGGGGCCGACGATCTTGCTGCCGTCGGTGCTGTGGCAGGAGCTGCAGGTCTTCAGGGTGTAGAGGCGCTGGCCCAGCTCGAGCGGGCTGAGGTCACTGAGGTCGGTCTGCGACTTGACCCAGTCGTCGAAGGTCTTGCGGTCGCGGTGGATGATCACCGGCGCACTCATCAGCGAGTGCTGCGAACCGCAGTACTCGGCGCAGAACAGGTTGTAGCGGCCGGCTTCGTCGGCCTTGAACCAGGTCTCGGTGTAGCGGCCGGGGACGGCGTCCATCTTGATCCGGAACGCCGGGATGAACACCGAGTGGAGGACGTCGTTCGAGGTCAAGACCAGCTTGACCGGGCGCCCGACCGGCGCGTGCAGCTCATTGCTGGCGAAGCCCTCGGGGTAGGCGAAGCTCCAGGCCCACTTCTGACCGGTGACGTAGATCGTGTAGGCGCCGGGCGGCGCGGTCCGCCGGTCGACGTAGCCCTTGAGCCCGGACCAGAACAGGTAGCAGACGATGATGGTCGGGATGATCGTCCAGACCAACTCGAGGCGGGTGTTGTGGCTCGGCGACTTCTCGACCGGCTCGCCCTTGCGCCGGCGCCGGTAGCGGACGGCGAAGACGACGGCGCCGACGTTGATCAGGGCGAAGAAGAAAGCCGCGATCCAGAAGATCAGGAAGAAGACCCGATCGTGTTCCGCGGCCGCTTCGGTCACCGGCCTGGGGAAGAAGATGCCGCCGCCCTGGCCGCCCTGGAGGAGGGCGGCCGGCGCCGCGGCGAGGAGGGCGAAGGGACTCATGCTGCTGCGTTCTCCCGGGTGCGGCGTTCCTGGCGGAACAAGCGGAGCAGGAAGCCGCCCAGCACGACCACGACCAGCAGGCCGAAGACCTTGACCAGGTTGAGCACGGCCAGGGTGTAGCCGCCCTTGCTCGGGTCGTACTGGAAGCAGTAGAGAAGGATCTTGTCCGCGGTCGAGCGGAGTTCGCCCGCGGCGGTCTCGGCCAGGGACAGCTCGAGCGTGCGCGGGTCGTAGCGGACGCCGTAGAGGTAGCGGGCGACGCGCCCGTCCGGCGTCAGGAGGAAGGCGCAGGCGACGTGGGCGTATTCCCCGGTCGTCGGCACGAAGGAGTAACGGAAACCGACCGCCTCGGCCAGGGCGGCGATCGCTTCCTCGGCGCCGGTGAGGAAATCCCAGTCGGCGCCGGGGCGGCCGTAGTCGGCCAGGTAACGGGCGCGCGAGGCCGCCGCCTGCTCCGGCGTCTCGGCCGGGTCGATGCTGACCGTCAGCAGACGGAAGTCGCGGCTCGGGTCGCGATCGATCGCCCGCAACGACTCGACGAGGCCGCGCAACTGTTCACTGCAGAGCTGCGGGCAGTTGCTGTAGTTGAGGGTCAGGAGCACCGGCCGGTCGCCGCCGAAGAAGTCACCCAGCCGACAAGCGGCGCCGTCGTGGCGGCGGAACTCGAGGTCCAGCGGCAGCCGGTCGCCGAGGTGCTCGTCGATGCCGATCGAAGCCCCGGGCGGCAGCGCCGCCGGCGCCTGGGCCGGGGCGGCGGCGGCGAGCGCCAGCCACAGCAGACCGGCGACGGTCGGCGCGGCGGGCGGACGGCCGGGGCGGTTCATTCGTTTCAGCGTCGTTGGGCGACGACCTCGGCCATCGCCTGCTCGATGCCGGCCAGCCGCTGTTCCTGGGCGGCGCGCAGTTCGTCGCGTTCGCTCAGGTCACGGCTGAGGGCCTTGGCTTCGGCCTGCCGACTCTTGACCACGGCCCAGGAGGCGGCGGCGATGTAGGCCACGACCACGGTCAGGATGGCGCCGGTGACGGCGATGATCAGGAGGCCGCTGGTATTCGGGCGATCGGGTTGGACGGCCATGGCTCAGATGTTCTGGAACTCGAGGCATTCCGGCAGCAGCGGATCGTTCAGCGGCACCAGCGGCCGGCCGCCGGCGATCCGGGCCAGGCCGGCGACGAACAGCCCGACCAGGCCGGCGCTGGTCAGGATCTCGATCAGGCCGAAGGTGAGGTGCTCGCTGTCGAGCCCGGGCACGACCAGCCAGTAGAGGTCGACCCAGTGCATGATCAGCATCCAGGCGGCCCAGAAGCCGAGCACGGTCAGCCGCCGCTTGACGTGGCGGCTGAGCAGACCGGCGAAGGGAATGACGAAGTGGCCGGCGACCAGGAGCCAGCTCACGGGCATCCAGGCCGCGGTCTGGCGCTGGGCGAACCAGACCGTCTCCTCCGGGATGTCGCCGTACCACATCAGCATGTACTGACTGAAGGCGATGTAGCCCCAGAAAAAGACGAAGGCGAACAGGAACTTGCCGAGGTCGTGGTAGTGCTCGACCGTCACCGCCCGCTGCATGCGGCCGGTGCGCTGCATGAACAGCGCCGTCAGGATCAGCCAGGCGAAGATCGCCACCACCGAGCCGGCGAAGAAGTAGACGCCGAAGATGGTGCTGAACCAGGCCGGGTCGAGCGACATCAACAGGTCGAAGGCGGCCAGGGTGGTGGTGATCGCGAAGACGATGATGCCGACCGCGCTCCAGCGCTTGGCGCGCACGGTCGGGGCCGGGTCGTCGGTCCGGTCCTGCTGGAAGGAGCAGCGGACGAAGGCGATCCCGAGCGCCGCCCAGACCGCGTAGTAGCCGAGCATGCGCAGGGCGAAGAAGGTCGGGTTCAGCCACGGCCGCTTGCCGGCGATCAGCTCGGCGTGTTCGCCGTGCGGATGGATCCACGGCCAGAGCAGGCCGCCGTGCTCCTCGACCCCGTGGTGGGTGAAGAGCGGATAGAGCAGCGGCAGGCCCAGGGCCCCGACCCAAGGCAGGCTGATCGCCGTGAACTCGGCCAGCCGGCGCAGGGTGACGCTCCAGTGGGCGTTCGTCAGGTGCTGGACGATGACGAAGAACAGCCCGCCGAGAGCGATGCTGAGGACGAAGACGTAGCCGACCAGGTAGGCGTGGAAGAACCGCCGCAGATGGTCGCCCTCGTTCAGACCGAGGAGGACGGCCGCGGCCAGGGCCAGACCCCCGACCAGCAGTGCGACGCGGGAGCTGCGGCGGGTCAGCTCCACGTCTTGGAGCTTGTCGCCCGAAAGCAGGGTGGCGGCGAGGCTCATCGTCCGGCCTCCTCCTGGTTGTCCTTGTCGCCCGGCGCGTCCAGCCCGGCCTGGGCCTGGCGCAGGGCCTCGAGGTAGAGGGCGATTGCCCAGCGGTCGCGCGGACGGATCTGCTGGCTGTAGCCGGGCATGGTGTTCCGGCCCCGGCTGATCGTCTCGAAGATCCGGCCGGGCGGCTGAGCGGCGACGGCCTCGCCGGTGAGGTCGGCCGGCGGCACCCAGTTGGTGCCCTGCTGGCCCTGCCGGAGCAGGGCGCGACGGGCGACCATGCTGTCGCCGCGGCCGTCGAGTCCGTGGCAGGTCGCGCAGTAGATGGCGAAGCGCTCGCGGCCGCGCTCGATCAGCGCCTGGTCGACCGCCAGCGGATAGGCGGTGGCGTAGCTGCCGTCCGGGTTGCGGCCGGTGGCCAGGGTCGAGGTCGGGTCGAGATCGCCGCGGGCGACGGTACCGGCCGGGTCGGGCCGCATGGCCCGGCCGTCGGCGAACAGCGGGCTGGCCTGTTGGGCTTTGAACTTCTTCTGGAAGTCCATGTTCTTGACCAGGTGGACCCGCGGGTGCTGCATCTCCGAGAAGCGGGCCTTGGCGATCATCGCCGGCGGCAGCAGCGCCAGGCTGGTGACGATCCAGGTCAGGCCCTTGAACCAACGCGGCGGAGTGTCCGGCTCGTCCGGTTCGGGAACGGTCTCGACCGCGCTGGCGCCGAGGGAAGCCAGCCACTCCGGCGTCGCCGGCGAGAAGAAGGGATCGCTGCCCTGGATGACCAGGTAGAAGCGGTCGCTGGTGGCGCGGCTGAAGCGCGCGACCCGGAACAGCGGGTGGTACCACTTGGGCAGCCCGTTCAGGGCCAGCATGCCGAAGAAGGCGCCGAAGCTGGCCAGCAGGATGGTCAGCTCGTAGGCCACCGGTACCGCCCCGGGCAGCCCGAACAGCGGCTTGCCGGAGATGACGAAGGGGTAGTCGACGGCGTTGGTCCACCACTGGAGCAGGAAGCCGCCGCCGAGACCGATCAGGCCGCAGAGGAGCACGATCCAGGGCAGAATCGTCGGTTGCACCCCCATGGCGTCGTCGAGGCCGTGCACCGGGAACGGCGTGTGGGCGTCGAAGCGGGTGTAGCCGGCCTCGCGCACCTTGCGGGCGGCGGCGACCAGGGAGTCGACGTCCTCGAACTCGGCCAGGACTCCGTACAGGCGCGGTTCGGCGCTCATCGCTCCACCTCCGCGGGTTGATGGTGGTGGCCTGGATGGGCCTCGGGCAACACCGTCTTGACCTCGGCCATCGCCACCGTCGGCAGGAAGCGGCAGAAGAGGAGGAAGAAGGTGAAGAACAGACCGAAGCTGCCGAGCAGGATCACGGCGTCGAACAAGGTCGGCGTGAAGTAGTGCCAGCTCGACGGCAGGAAGTCGCGGCTGGTCGAAGTGACCGTGATCACGAAGCGCTCGAACCACATGCCGACGTTGACGAAGGCGGCGATGACGAACATCACGACCAGATTGCGCCGCATCTTGCGGAACCAGAACACCTGCGGCAGCAGGACGTTGCAGGTCACCATCGTCCAGTAGGCCCAGGCGTAGTTGCCGAGGGCCCGATTGATGAAGACGAAGCCCTCGTACTTGTTGCCGCTGTACCAGGCGATGAAGAACTCGACCCCGTAGGCGTAGCCGACCATCATGCCGGTGGCCATGATCACCTTGCACATGTTCTCGAGGTGGCGCATGGTGACCAGGTTCTTGAGGCCGAAGAACTGCCGCGCCGGCACCATCAGGGTGATGACCATGGCGAAGCCGGAGAAGATGGCGCCGGCGACGAAGTAGGGCGGGAAGATGGTCGTGTGCCAGCCCGGCAGCTGGGCGACGGCGAAGTCGAAGGACACCACCGAGTGCACCGACAGGACCAGCGGCGTCGCCAGGGCGGCGAGCAGCAGGTAGGCGCGCTCGAAGCGGTGCCAAGCCCGGTTGGAGCCGGTCCAGCCGAGGGCGAAGACGCCGTAGAGCAGGCGCGGCAGCTTCTTGGTCGCCCGGTCGCGCAGGGTCGCCAGGTCGGGCACCATGCCCATGTACCAGAACAGCAGCGAGACCGTGGCGTAGGTCGAGACCGCGAACACGTCCCACAGCAGCGGGCTGCGGAAGTTGGGCCACATCCGCATCTGGTTCGGGATCGGGAACAGCCAGTAGGCCAGCCAGGGCCGGCCGACGTGGATGGCCGGGAAGAGCCCGGCGCACATGACCGCGAAGATGGTCATGGCCTCGGCGAAGCGGTTGATCGAGGTCCGCCACTGCTGGCGGAACAGGAACAGCACGGCCGAGATCAGGGTGCCGGCGTGGCCGATACCGACCCAGAAGACGAAGTTGACGATCGGCCAACCCCAGGCCACGGGCTGGTTGTTGCCCCAGATGCCGACGCCCTTCCAGAACAGGTAGCCGAGCATCGCCAGCAGCACACCGAGGACGCTGACGGCGATGCCGAAGGCGATGTACCAGCCCTTGGGCGGCTTGTATTCGGCCACCCGGGCGACGGTGTTGGTAATCGAGGTGAAGTCCTCGCCGCCCTGGATCAGGTCGGGGGGCTTGATCGACTCGGGCAGTTCGCGGGCCGCGACCTCAGCCATGGTGGACCTCCTCCGCCGCGGCGCCGTGGCCGGCGGCGGCGGCCGGCGCCAGGCGCGGGTGCGGGTTGCGTACCCGGGCCAGATAGCGGGTCCGGGTGTGCAGGTTCAGCTCGGTCAGCATCTCGTAGGCGCGCGGGGTGGCGTGGATGCGGGCGACGCGGCTGTCCGGGTCGTTGAGGTCGCCGAAGACGATCGCCCCAGTCGGGCAGACCTGCTGACAAGCGGTGACGACGTCGTTGCCGCCGACCTCGCCGCCGCGCACCCGGGCGTCGTGGCGGGCGGCAGCGATCCGCTGGACGCAGAAGGTGCACTTCTCCATCACGCCGCGGAAGCGGATGGTGACCTCCGGGTTCTTGCCCAGCCACTTGACCTTGTTCTCCTCGCCCTTCAGCTCCTCGTTGTAGTTGAAGAAGTTGAAGCGGCGGACCTTGAACGGGCAGTTGTTCGAGCAGTACCGCGTGCCGATGCAGCGGTTGTAGACCATCTCATTCAGGCCTTCGGCGCTGTGCATGGTCGCCGCCGCCGGACAGACCTCCTCGCACGGGGCCATCTCGCAGTGCTGGCAGGCCATCGGCTGGTTGACGACCTGCGGGTCGTCGGCCTCGCCCTTGAAGTAGCGGTCGATCCGGATCCAGTGCATCTCGCGGCCGACCAGGACCTGCTCCTTGCCGACGACCGGGATGTTGTTCTCGGCCTGGCAGGCGATCGTGCAGGCGTTGCAACCGGTGCACTGGTTGAGATCGATCGCCATCCCCCACTGGTGGCCGTGGTCATATTCCCGCTGCGGGAACAACGACTTGGCCGGCGGGTGGTGGACCAAGTGGCGGGCGAAGTCGGGTTCGCGCCGGAAACCGGCGAGGTCGGTCTCCCGCACCACCTCCGCCAGGCGCTCGTCACGCCCCTTCTGGCCGACGGTGTCGATCTGGTGGTGGTCTTGGACGGTCGCCAGCTCGTACTTGAGGCCGGTCGGGGCCAGGCCGGCGCCGCCCAGCCGCCAGAGGGCGCCGGAGGTGCGCAACCGGTAGGCGTCGAAGCCGACCGGCGCGACCTCGTCCTCGACCAGGCCGCCGACGTGGCCGGCGGCGGTGCGGCCGTAGCCGAGGGCCACCGCCAGCGAACCGGGCGCCTGCCCGGGCATGACGTAGACCGGCAGCCGCAGCTCGACTTCGCCGACCCGGAGATCGACCAGGTCGCCGTGGGCCACGCCCAGCTCGGCGGCGGTCCCGACCGCGACCAGCAGGGCGTTGTCCCAGGTCAGGGTGGTGAGCGGGTCGGGCAGCTCCTGCAGCCACGAGCTGTTGGCGAAGCGGCCGTCGTAGAGGGTGCTGTCGGCGTGGAAGGTGAGTTCCAGCTCGCCGTTGCCGAGCCGGTCGCGGAGCTGCTCGGGCGCCAGGGCCGGCGGCGGCAGCTCGCCGGCGCGGACCGTCTCGGGCGCCGGCCGGCTGCCGGCGATCAGGCCGTCGTGCAGCCAACCGCGCCAGTCGGCGTCGCTCGCCCGGCCGTGGGTGCGGCGGACGATGGTCCGACCATCGACCGCCTCGGCTCCGACCAGCCGGGCCAGTAGTTCCAGCTCGCTGCGACCGCCGTAGAGCGGGTCGATCAGGGGCTGGCGCAAGCTGACCGTGCCGTCCCAGCTCCGGCAGTCGCCCCAGGCCTCGAGGAAGTGGGCGCGGGGGAGCTGCCAGGTGCTGGCCCGAGAGGTCTCGTTGCGGTACAGCGAGAGATGGATCCGCTCCCCGGCCTTGGCGTAGGCGCCGGCGAAGTCGAGGTCGGCCGGGGCGTCATAGACCGGGTTGCCGCCGAGGACGACGACGGTCTCGATGGCGCCGGCGTTCAGCCCGGCGACGACTTGGCGCAGACCGTTGACCCCGATCGGGGCCGCGGCCGGCAGGTACTCGACCGTGCGGCCGGTGTTGCCGAGCAGGGCGTTGAGGCGCTGGGCGCGGGCGTGCACCCGGGCCGGCTGGCCGGGCCCGACCGTGATCAAACCGGCACCGCGGTGGGCGGCGAGGTCCTCGGCCAGCGCGGCGAGGAAATCGTGCACCCGGTCGCCGCCGAGGTTGCGGCCGTGGACCCCGCCCGGCACCTCGAGGCCGTGTTCCTCGGCCAGGACCGCCTCGAGGTCGAGCAAGAAGGGTTCGACCTGCTCCGAGCGCAGCGGCAGCCGGTGGTCGGCGGCGGCGCCGGTGGTGGTGTAGCGGCTCTCGACCGCGTAGACCCGACTCATCTCCCCCTCCGGGCGCCGGCGGGCGGCGAAGCCGCGGGCCTGGCGGACCGCGTCCGGGTGGTCGAGAAGCGGGTCACCGTCGAGGCTGAGGACGACCGAGGCCAGCTCGAAGTGGTTGACCGGCCGCAGCGGTCGGCCGAAGGCGAGGGCGCAGCCGGCGGTCTCCTCGTCGCGGTTGACCGGCTCCCAGGTCGCCCACAGCGCGCCCGGGAAGCGTTCGGCGAAGCGGGCGCGCAGTCGCTCCAGGCTGGGCGAGTGCGAGGCCTCGGCGACCACCGCCAGAGCCTGGCCGCGGCCGGCGAGACCGGCGAAGTGCCGTTCGGCCCACTGGTCGAAGGCGGCCCAATCCGTCTCCTCGACGGCGCCGTCGCCGCCGGCCCGCAGCACCGCGCGGGCCCGGTCCGGGTCGTAGAGTTCCAGGGTGGCGGCCTGGGCGAAGGCGTTGGTGGCGCCGGCGCTGCCCGGATGGTCGGGATTGCCCTCGACCTTGACCGGCCGACCGTCGTAGCTGGTGACGACCAGGCCGGCGGCCCAGCCGCCCAGCTCCATGGCGGTGGCGAAGCGGCGGGGGATTCCCGGCACCCGCCCCTCGGGGCGGTCGCGGAACGGCGCGATCATCTCCTTCTGCCAGTAGCAGGCCGAGGCGCCGGCCAGGGCGACCGAGGCGCCCACCAGTTGCAGGAACCGGCGGCGGGTGGATTCGGTCCACTCGACCTCGCCGCCGCCGTCGGGGAATTCGCGGGCGGCCAACTCCTGGTACTCGGGAGTGGCGGCAAGCTGCTCGAGGCTGCGCCAGTAGCCGCTCTCGGGGCGATGGCGGTTCAGCGGTGACATGTGGAGCAGTCCTCCATCGGGTCGTGGCCGTTCTCGTCGGCCGACAGGCGGCGCGGGGGCAGGAGTTCGGCCGGCAGGTCGGCCGGGCGCTCCCAGTCGAGGCGAGTGACCAGCTCCCGCGGCCGGCGGCGCGGCTCCGGATCGCGGTGACAGTCGAGGCACCAGCCCATGCTGAGCGGTTGGACCTGCTTGACGACTTCCATCGTGTCCACCCGGCCGTGGCACTCGACGCAGCTCACACCGCTGAGGACGTGGGCGGCGTGGTCGAAGTAGACGTAGTCGGGAAGGTCGTGGACCCGCACCCACGGGATCGGCGCGCCGGTCTCGGCGCTCTCGCGCAGCGGCGCCAGCAGCGGGCTTTCGGGCAGGACCCGCTGGTGGCAATTCAGGCAGATCGAGGTCGGCGGAATCGCGGCGTGCGCGGCCTCCTCGACCGTGGTGTGGCAGTACCGGCAGTCCAGGCCCAGTTCGCCCGCGTGCAGGGCGTGGCTGAACGGAATCGGCTGCTCGGGGGCGTAGCCGACGTCGGTCGTCTTCGGCGAGGCGCCGAAGTAGAACAACCCCGTCACGTAGGCCGGGCCGACCACGAGGGTGACCCCGAGCAGCGGACGGAGCTTGTCCGTCCATCGGGGGAACTGGAACAGGCTCATGAGGGCGGCAAGCTGGGAGGGTGGACCGGGAGCCGGAACGGATGCCGGAATGGGGGGGTCCGGACCCCGAGGGCGGGCAATTTAGCCGTCTCCTTCGGAATGAGGAGGTCGCATCACAGAAAAGCACCGAAAAATGGTCGCATCTATCTTGCCCGATAAGAAATATATTTCCCCTACGCGGCTCCAAGCGGGGCCGCGCCGGGGAACGATCCTCCGCCGGATCACCGGGCGAAGGACCGGACCTTCCAGACCAGGCCGTCGAGGGCCTCCGGGTCGTTGGCGAACTGCGGGTGGGCCGGCATGCCGGTACTCAGGCCCATCGCGGCGCCGCCCTGGACGATGATGTCCTTGATGTGCTGGTCCGTGACCGAGGCCTGCCACTCCTTGTCGGTGTAGTTCCGGGGCTTCGGATCGAGGGCCGCCGCGCCCGGCCCGTCGCCCAGGCCGCTCTTGCCGTGGCAAGTCGAGCAGACGGTGGCGAAGATCTCTTCGCCCTTGGCCTTGGCCGCCGCCGAGACGCCGGAATCGCCGCCGCCGCAGGAAAGGACCAGGCTGGCGCAGGCGCCGGTCAGGATGAGAGTGCTGAGGAACCGCGTCATGGGGCGGGAATTATGCCAGTGCCGCCCGTCTCGGGAAGCGCATTGCTATCCTCTCCGCCCCGCCGGAGGAACCCGCCTCCCGATCGCTCGGGGGCCCGCTCCTCTCCTTCCACATGGTCCTTCCCTGGGTACATCGGGATGAGCCTGACCAGCAAACTCACTTCCTCCATCGGGGCCAAGGCGGTGATGGCCGTCTCGGGGGTCCTGCTGATGTTGTTCGTGCTCGGCCACATGCTGGGCAACCTGCAGATCTTCCTCGGCCCCGAGCAGCTCAACAGTTACGCCGCCCACCTCCAGGGCCTCGGGCCGCTCTTGTGGTTGATCCGGCTGTTCCTGCTCGCGGTCCTGGCCGCCCACGTCCTGGCCGCAATCAAGGTCTGGCGGGACAGCGCCGCCGCCCGGCCGATCCCCTACTCCCACCCCGGCAGCGTCCAGACCACCTTCGCCGCCCGCACCATGCTGCTCAGCGGCGCCCTGGTGCTGGCCTTCCTGATCTGGCACCTGGTCCACTTCACGGTGGTCAACGATCCGGCCCTGGCCGCCCTCAAACACCCGGAGGGGGCCGAGCCGCACCACCCGGACGTCTACGCGATGGTCGTGGCCGGCTTCTCGCACGGCGGCGTCAGTCTGCTCTACATCCTGGCCCAGATCCTGCTCGGGCTGCACCTGAGCCACGGCGCCGCCTCGCTGTTCCAGACCCTCGGCCTGCGCCGCACCGGCAAGGCGCCGAGCCGGGTCGACCTGTTCGCCAAGGCGTTCGCCGGCCTGATCGTGGTCGGCAACTGCTCGATCCCGATCGCCGTCCTGCTCTTCGGGCTGGGCGAAGACTACCTCTTCAGCGTCCTCCACGCTCAGTAAGGAGGAAGACCATGGCCTACCAGCTCGACGCCAAGATCCCCGCCGGTCCGATCCAGGAGAAGTGGACCAACCATCGCTTCAACCTGAAGCTCGTCAACCCGGCCAACAAGAGGAAGTTCAAGATCATCGTCGTCGGCAGCGGCCTGGCCGGCGGCGCCGCAGCCGCCTCGCTGGGCGAACTCGGCTACAACGTCGAGTGCTTCTGCTACCAAGACAGCCCGCGCCGGGCGCACTCGATCGCCGCCCAGGGCGGGATCAACGCGGCCAAAAACTACCCGAACGACGGCGACAGCATCTGGCGCCTGTTCTACGACACGGTCAAGGGCGGGGACTACCGGGCGCGCGAGGCCAACGTCTACCGACTGGCCGAAGTCAGCAACAACATCATCGACCAGTGCGTGGCCCAGGGCGTGCCCTTCGCCCGCGAGTACGGCGGCCTGCTCGACAACCGTTCCTTCGGCGGCGCCCAGGTCAGCCGCACCTTCTACGCCCGCGGCCAGACCGGCCAGCAGTTGCTCCTCGGCGCCTACCAGTCGCTGTCGCGCCAGATCGCCCGCGGCACGGTCAAGATGTTCCCGCGCAGCGAAATGCTCGACCTGGTGCTGGTCGACGGCCACGCCCGCGGCATCATCGTCCGCGACCTGGTGACCGGCGAGATCCGCCGCCACGCCGCCGACGCGGTCATCCTCGCCACCGGCGGCTACGGCAACGTCTTCTACCTGTCGACCAACGCGATGGGCTGCAACGTCACCGCCGCCTATCGCGCCTACCGGCGCGGCGCCGGCTTCGCCAACCCCTGCTTCACCCAGATCCACCCGACCTGCATCCCGGTCAGCAGCGATCACCAGTCGAAGCTGACCCTGATGTCGGAGTCGCTGCGCAACGACGGCCGGGTCTGGGTGCCGAAGAAGAAGGGCGACAAGCGGCCGCCGAACGAGATCCCCGAGGACGAGCGCGACTACTACCTGGAGCGCCGCTACCCGAGCTTCGGCAACCTGGTGCCGCGCGATGTCGCCTCGCGCGCGGCCAAGGAACGCTGCGACGCCGGTCACGGGGTCGGCGCCACCGGCCTGGCGGTCTATCTCGACTTCAGCGACGCCATCCAGCGCCTCGGCCGCGACGTGATCGAGGCCCGCTACGGCAACCTGTTCCAGATGTACGAGAAGATCACGGCCGAGGATCCGTACCAGGTGCCGATGCGCATCTACCCGGCCGTCCACTACACGATGGGCGGTCTGTGGGTGGACTACAACCTGCAGTCCACCATCCCCGGCTTGTTCGTCGGCGGCGAGGCCAACTTCAGCGACCACGGCGCCAACCGCCTCGGCGCCTCGGCCCTGATGCAGGGCCTGGCCGACGGCTACTTCGTGCTGCCCTACACGCTCGGCGACTACCTGGCCCGCGAGGCCGACATGAACGTCAAGGTCGGCACCGACCACGAGGCCTTCGCCGCGGCCGAGCGCGAGGTGCGGGACAAGATCGAGCGCCTGATGGCGGTCGGCGGCAAGGAGCCGGTCGAGAGCTTCCACAAGCGCCTCGGCCGCCTCATGTGGGACTACTGCGGCATGGCCCGCAACGCCGAGGGTCTGCAGAAGGCGCTCGCGGAGATTCCGAAGCTGCGCGAGGAATTCTGGGCCGAGGTCCGGGTCACCGGCGGTCCGGACGGCCTCAACGCCGAGCTGGAGAAGGCCGGCCGGGTGGCCGACTTCCTCGAGTTCGCCGAACTGATGTGCCGGGACGCCCTCCATCGCGAGGAATCCTGCGGCGGCCACTTCCGCGAGGAGCACCAGACCGAAGAGGGCGAGGCCAAACGGGACGACGAGAACTTCTCCTACGTCGCGGTCTGGGAGTTCAAGGGCGACGGCGAAGAGCCGGAGCTGTCCAAGGAGCCGCTCACCTTCGAGCACGTACCGCTGACCACGCGGAGCTACAAGTAGGGAGGCGAGAAGATGGAACTCACCCTGCACGTCTGGCGCCAGGCCGGCCCCGATCAGCCCGGTAGGATGGAGATCATCCGCGCCACCGGCATCAGCGAGGACATGTCCTTCCTCGAGATGCTGGACAAGGTCAACGACGACCTGATCCGCGACGGCGTCGAACCGATCCACTTCGACCACGACTGCCGGGAAGGCATCTGCGGCACCTGCTCGCTGATGATCAACGGCATCGCCCACGGCCCCGAGGAGGGCACCACGACCTGCCAGCTGCACATGCGCAGCTTCCAGGACGGCGACTCGATCTACATCGAGCCCTGGCGCTCGCGCGCCTTCCCGGTGATCAAGGATCTGGTCGTCGACCGCAGCGCCTTCGACCGCATCATGCAAGCCGGCGGCTACGTGTCGATCAACGTCGGCGCCGCCCCGGACGCCAACTCCATCCCGGTGCCGAAGGAGGACGCCGATCTGGCTTTCGACGCCGCCGCCTGCATCGGTTGCGGCGCCTGCGTCGCCTCCTGCCCGAACGGCTCGGCCATGCTCTTCGTCTCGGCCAAGATCGGCCATCTCGCCCACCTGCCCCAGGGCCGGGTCGAGCACGAGCGGCGCCTGCGGGCGATGGTGGCGCAGATGGACAAGGAAGGCTTCGGCCCGTGCAGCAACCACTTCGAGTGCGAGGCGGTCTGCCCGAAGGAGATCTCGGCCCGCTTCATCGGCGAGATGAACCGCGACTTCATCCGCTGCTGAGCGGCCCGCGCGAGATCGAGGCCAGGCTCGAGGCCCCGGCGTTCGCCGATCTCGAGCGGGCGCCGGGACTGCTCGCCGCGGTCGGCTGCTGGCTGGGCGAGGAGGAGCGGCTGTTCCTCGCCGACCACTACCTGGACACCGCCGACCTCCTTCTCCGGCGGGCCGGCTGGACGCTTCGCCTGCGCGACCTGGGCACCCGTCGTCTGCTCACGCTGAAGGCGTGTCGGCCGCCCCGGGCCGACGGTCTGGCCGAGCGGGAGGAGTTCGAGGAGCCGACCGAATGGGCGCCGGTTCACGGCTGGCGGCTGCCACCGGCCGCGCTCGGCGGCCGGGTGGCGGAGTTGACCGCCGGCGAACCTCTCGAGCGTCTCTTCGAACTCCGCCAGGAACGCCGGCTGCGCCCGGCCGGCCGCGGCGGCTTGGTCTGCGAACTGAGCCTGGACCGGGTCGAGTGGCGGCACCGAGGCGCCGCGGCCCGGGCGGCCCTGGTCGAACTCGAGCTGCGCCGGGGCGGCCCCGAGGAACTGGCGGCGCTGGCCGATGAACTGGCCGCCGCCGCCGGCTGGCGTCCGGCCCCGCGCAGCAAGTTCGAGCGCGGCCTGGCCCTGGCCGGTCTGCTCGACTGAGATTCAGCCCCCTCGGCGATCCGGCCCGAGCATCTCCGCCACCAGCCGCGGCGCCGGGTACACCTCGCGCAGCAGCCACAGCACGTAGCGGATGTCGACGCTGATGTTGCGGCTGCGCTCCGGATTCCAGCCGTAGTCGCCGGCGACGTTTTCGAACACCCGGTCGAAGTTCAAGCCGACCAGGCGGCCGCGGCCGTCCACCACCGGGCTGCCGCTGTTGCCGCCGGTGGTGTCGCCGTCGCTCAGGAAGCAGACCGGGATCTCCCCTCGCCCCGGCCGCGCCGCCGCCGCCAGCAGTTCGTCCGGGGCGTCGAACGGCGGGCGACCGGTGTGCTTCTCGACGATCCCGGCCACGGTCGTGCGCGGCGGGTACCAGACCCCGTCGCGCGGCTGGTAGCCCTTCACGGTCGCCACCGAGACGCGCAGGGTGCCGTTGGCGTCGGGGTAGAAGCGCTCGCCGCGCCATTCCTCCTGAGCCGCGATCCAGCGGGGGCCGACGCGCAGCCGCTCGCCCGCCTGGGCGGCCCGGAACTCGGCCAGCTCGGCCAGCACCGGTCGCAGCAGGACCATCAGCTCGACCATCGGGTCGGCGGCTGGATCCGTCACCTCCTGCCAGGCGGCGGCGGCGGCCAGGGCGGTGGACCGCGCCCGCGCCCGCCCGGCGGCGGCGGCCTCGGCCCGGCTGCCCACGCCGGCGAAGAGGAGATCCCACCACGGCCCGCGCTGCGGTTCCGGCAACCGCCAGAGTTCCTCGAAGACCAACGCCAGCACCGCCTCTTCCGATCCGGCCCAGAGCCGGCCGCGCTCGCGCCGCAGCACGGGCTCGGCCGGTTCGCCGCCGGCCAGTTCGGCCGCCACCGCCCGGCCCATCCGGGCCAGACCGGAGTAGCGGACCAGCGCCTCGAACAGGAAGTCCCGCTCCTGCCGGGCCAGCTCGCGCCGATCGAGTTCGAGCAGCTCGTCCAACACTCGGCCGTACACCCGGGCCCGGCGGTTGTCGTTCTGGGCCCAGCGGCGGAACTCGGCCTCCTCGGCCTCCTTGCGCTCCACCACCCGGTTACGGGCCAGGCCGGCGATCATGCCCTGGGCGTTCTTCAGCCCGTTCGCCAGGCCCTTGATCCGTGAGCGGGCGCGCAGCGACGCCGCCGGGTCGGCGGCGGTCTCGGCCTCGATGCCGGCGATCATCGCCCGGAACAGCCGCTCGCGCATCGGGTAGTACCACGACTCGCGCATCGCCACCGCGACCGAGCTGAGGTAGCGCTCGGTGCGGCCGGGATAGCCGAGGATCAGCACCAGATCGCCTTCCTCGACCCCCTCTTCCGACACCTCCAGCCAACGCTCGGGATGGTAGGGGACGTTCTCCTCGGCGTAGGGGGCGGGGGTGCCGTCCGGCGCCACGTAGACCCGGAAGAAGCAGAAGTCGCCGGTGTGGCGCGGCCACATCCAGTTGTCCTCCTCGCCGCCGTACTCGCCGATCGCCGCCGGCGGGGCGCAGACCAGGCGCACGTCCTCGAACACCGTGCGCCGGATCCGGCGCCAGATGCGCCCCTCGAAGAAGGGCACGACCACTGCGTCGGCGCCGGGGGCGCGGACCTCGTCCTCCAGCTCCCGCCGCCGGCGCTCGACCGCGCGGGCGCGCGCCGCCGGATCGTCGCCGGCCTCGGCCATGGCCTCCTGCATCTCGGCGGTGACGTCGTCGAAGCCGCGCACGATCGAGACCCGCATGCCGCGGGCCGGCAGCTCCTCGCTCGGGTCGGCGGCGAGGAAGCCTTGCTCGAGCAGGTTGTTCTCCGGGGTCGAGTGGGCGTTGATCGCGCCGTAGCCGCAGTGATGGTTGGTGACCACCAACCCCCGCGGCGAGATGAAGGAGGCGCTGCAGCCGTTCAGGTTGACGGCCGCGCTCAGCAGCCCTTCCTCGCCGTTCCAGATCTCGTCCGCCGTCAGCTCGAGGCCGCGGGCCCGCAGCGCCGGCCAGTCGAAGCCACGGATCTGTTCGGGCAGCCACTGCCCTTCGTCGGCGGCCAGCCAGGTGCCGCCGGCCAGGGCCAGGAGCGGCAGGAGGACCCGGAGCGGAGGTCGGAAGAGGCGAGCGAGTCGGCGCATGGCTCAGGGCGCGGGGACGACGAGGATACGGCCGTCCGGCCGCGTCACCCGCGCCTCCACCCCCTGCCGCGCCCGTTCGATCCAGGCCCGTCCGGCCTCGTACCAGCGCTCGCGCCGCCACTCCGCCCGCAGGCGGGGCGCCAGCTCCTCGAAGGTGGGCGGCGGCGCCCCCGGCGCCGACTCGAGGGCGGCGATCTTCTCCTGGTAGGCGGCGGCCAGCTCCTCGGCGCTCGGTTCGGCGGTCTCGCCGGCCAGGGCGTCCATGGTCTTCTCCAGGCGCAGCCGCCGCTCGACGAACCGCCGCAGGCCGTCCTCGCCCAGCTTCCGCCGCAGCGCCTCGACCGCCGCTCCGGTGGCGGCGGTCATCTCGGCGAGGTAGTCCTCGTACTCGGCCAGGTCGAGCACCGGGAAGCGCCGCTCGCCCTCGCGCAGCAGCAACACGTCGCCGACCAGCGGACCGAAGCGGGCCTCGGGATCGGCGCAGAAGTCGTCCAGGGCGGCCAGCGCGTTCTCCGGCCGCAGGGCGACGGCGTTGGCGAAGTCGGCCCATTCGCTTTCGAGGTAGGGCCGCAGCACGTCTTCGGGCACCGGCTCGCCGGCGACCTCCATGGTCCAGGGCCAGGGAAGATCCGGTGTCTCCCAGATCGCGGTGCCGGACTCCGCCGGCGCCTCACCGCCGCCGCAGCCGGCCAGCGCCGCGGCCAGGAGGAACGGGAGGGCGGTTCGCGGCATCGGCCGGCAGTCTAGTCGCATCGGCAGGAATCCGGTCCGGATCGATGGACCCTGATTGCCGGGAAGCCGTAACCCCGCCCCGTCGGTTCCGTCTTCCCGGGTGGCGGAAGGTCCCGGGCGTGCCCTGCTGCGTCCGGGAAGGCTCGACGCCGGCGATCCTCCGGCCGCCGGGATTCCGATCGAGGCGGGGAACCCGGCGGCCGGCGGTCGGCGCCGGGCAGGGAAACGAATGAGTCCATCGGCCAGTAGCCGACCCGCTCCGGTCCTGTCGGCCCGGTGGTGAGGGAGAGATCGCTGGATCCGACCGTTTCCTCCCGCTACCAAAGGTGGAGGTTACCGTCCAAGCCGATCTCAGGGTCCAGCGAATCGGCCCAGATTCCATCGGCCGGAATAAAGATGGGAGACGCCGAACGGCGCCTCCCGGAATGAGGGGATGGGGATGTTCCGCGCTGCGGAACCAACCCGCGGCCGCTCAGTAGCGGTTCCGCTGGTTGTTCATGGTGCGGTAGTGGTTCTGACCGCTGCAGCTTTCCTGGTAGTTGTGGAAGCCGTGGAAGGCACCGATGTCGAGGTAGGCCTGCATGGTGCAGTTGCCGTCGCAGCAGTGCTGCAGGGTGTAGGTGTGGCCGACCTCGTGCTCGGTGATGTTCGCCTCGGAGTTGCCGTACTTCTTGATCAGAGCCCGCGGCAGTCCGATGTAGGCGATGCCGATCGCTCCGCCCGGGGTCGGATCGTTCGAGAAGGCGATCATCATGTCCTGCCCGTTCAGGCCGTGGCCCTCGGTGTAGGCCTCGTCGAGGAGTTGGGCGATGTCGGCGTTGTCGCGCGAATCCCACTTGTAGCCCTTCTTCGGCACCAGATCGATTCCCCAGTTGGCCTTCATCGCCGAGTCGGCGCTGTTGATGACGCCGATCACGTGCGAGCGGATGTTCGGGATGTTGTTGTTGAAGGAGCTGCGGTACTCCTCGTCCACCGGGTGGGTCAGGTTGACGACCGCCCGGATGCTGCCGCCCGGCACCTGGCCGGGGTCGCGGTGGATCGAGCCGCCGGCGTTGGCGGCCGCCTCCTCGGGCGTCCACGGGCGGTCGATCTGGAACCGGTGGCCGTCCCGAGTCGTGAAGACCTCGTGGGCGAACAGGGCGTCGAACTCGGCGGCGCTGGAGTAGTCCGAGAGCCGCGGGAGCTGATTCCACACCCGGCCGTGGGAGTCGAGATACGGGCCGGAAGTGGTGAGCGGGACGAAGGCGAGGCCGGCTGCGGCCAAGCCGCCCAGGATCAGGATCTGCTTCATGCGTCCTCCAGGGAGGGGTCGTGGGGTTGGGGGAATGGGATCGGATCCAGGACCGGGAAGATCCGGCCAGGGTTCCAGGAAATCCGGTCCGCCCACGACGCGGGGCGGCGGTGAAGGCGCGGCGACTCAGCCCCTCTCGGCCGGAAGGCGGACCACCACCTCTGCCGGCGCGGCGGTCGGATCGAAGGCGATTGCAAGAAGATGCCGGGCGATGAAAGGAATGCTGTTGAAGGCCTCGGCCTCCTTCAGGGCCAGGAACCGGTCGATCTCCGGGAAGACCTCCCGGTCGCAGCTCCGGATCCGCTCCTGCATCGCGGTGTCCACCACCCCCGGGGCGACCGCCCAGGCCCGCAGGCCCCGGCCGGCCTCCTCGAGCTGGACCGTCTCGGTCAGCCGGTCGACGGCCGCCTTGCCGGCGCAGTAGGCCCCCCAGCCGGCGTAGCCGTGCCAGGCGGCCCCAGAGCTGATGTTGATCAACACGCCAGGGTCCTGCTCCGAGGCCCCCCGGGCCGCCAGATGGCGGAGGAAAGCCTTCGTTCCGTGGAGAACCCCGATCAAGTTGGTCCGCAGGTGGGCCTCCAGCTCGTCCGCACTCAGTTCCCGGACCGGTTTCACCGGATCGAGAACGCCGGCGTTGTTGATCCAGAGATCGATCCGGCCGAACCGCTCGGCCACCTGGGCGGCGAAGGTCTCGACCGCCGAGCCGTCGCCGACGTCCACCCGGGCGGTCAAGGCGTCGGCCCCGGCCGGCACCGCCGGCTCGCTGCGCGAGCAGAGGCCGAGGCGAAGGCCGCGGGCGGCGAACTCGGCGGCCAGCCCGGCGCCGATGCCGCGGCTGGCGCCGGTGATCACGGCCACCCGGCCGCGAAGCAGGGAGGGGTCGGGGTCGGGAGCATCCATCGCGCCCAGTCTGCCGCCTCCCGCGGCCGGTTTCCTCCCCCCAGAGCGGCGGGAAGGGGGTAGAACCAAGGCAGAGGATCCGTCATGCACCGCCTCGACCTCGACGACGGCGCCACCCGGGTCCGGCTCGAGTTCGCCGGCCCGCTGGCCGGTCCGCGGCCGCAGGTGTTCCGCTGCCGCGCCGACACCTCGAGTTGTGGCTTCCAGGCCCGCCTCGACCGGGTCAAGATCCTGCCCGACGATCTCGATCGCTTCCTCGCCGCCGCCGCCGAGGTCGCGGCCGGCGACCGCCCCGAGGCGGTCCTCTCCGCCCTCGACCCCGAGGACTTCATGATCCGGCTGCGCCGCCAGCACGACGCGGTCAACGTCGAGGGCTTCCTCAGCCGGGCCTACACCGACTTCCGCGGCTGGCCGCGCCGACACCGACTCGACTTCGGCCTGCGCCTGGCGCCGGAAGTGGTGGCGGCCGAACTGGCCGCCTTCGCCGTCGGTTCCGCCGCCGCCGCCGACGCCTGAGGGCAGCGGTGGCCGCGCCCCGCCGGAGACCTAGAATCCGGCCCATGCGGCTGGCCCACACGATGCTCCGGGTCCGCGACCTCGAGGCCTCTCTCGCCTTCTATTGCGGGTTCCTCGGCCTGCGCGAGGTGCGGCGCGGCACGATCGGCGAGGAGGCCACCCTGGTCTTCCTGACCGACGATCAGGGCGCCTACCACCTCGAGCTGACCTTCAACCACGACGGCCGCGACTACCAACGCGGCGACCAGTTCGGCCACCTCGCCTTCCACACCGACGACCTCGAAGCGGTGGTGCGGGAGGTCGAGGCGCGCGGTTGGTGGTACCGGCGCAGCAAGCCCGAGACCCGCTCCTCCTACATCTTCGTCCGGGACCCGGACGGTTACGAGGTCGAGATCCTCGAGAAGGTGGGAATCTGAGCATGGACCCGCGCCTGTTCCTGACCGTCTTCGCCACCGTCTTCGTCGCCGAGCTGGGCGACAAGACCCAGCTCGCCACCCTCCTCTTCGCGGCCGACCGCAACGCCGGCCGCTGGACCGTCTTTCTGGCCGCCGCGCTGGCGCTGATCGCCGCCTCGGCGATCGGTGTCCTGGCCGGAGGCCTGGTGGCGCGCCACCTCGACCAACGATCCCTCGGCGTGATCGCCGGTGTCGGCTTCCTCGGCATCGGCGCTTGGACCCTCTGGCGCGCTCTCGCCGGCTGAATCCGATGTCCCGCAAGCTCAAGATCCTCGTCCTCCTCCTGGTCGCCTTCGTCGCCATCCAGTTCGTACCGGTCGAATGCAGCAACCCGCCGGTGGTGTCCGATTTCGACGGCCCGGCCGAGATCGCGGCCCTGCTCCGCCGCGCCTGCTACGACTGCCACTCGAACGAGACCCGCTGGCCGTGGTACGCCCGCGTCGCCCCGGTTTCCTGGCTGCTCGCCGAGCACGTCGAGGACGGCCGCAAGCACCTCAACTTCTCCGAGTGGGACGAGGACGAGGCCTGGGAGAACAAGGAAGAGATCGGCGAGGAGGTCGGCGAGGGCGAGATGCCGCTCAAGGGCTACGCCCTGCTCCACGCCGAGGCCAGGCTGAGCGAGGAGGAGCGGGCGGCCCTGCTCGCGTGGGCCGGCTGGTCGGGCGAGGAGGGCGAGGAAGAAGAGGAAGGCGGAGCCGGCGGGCATTGAGCGGCCGGCCGGCGATCGAGCTGGGCGGCGGGCTGCGCTTCGACCCGCCGCTCCTGCTGGCGCCGATGGAGGGGGTGACCGATCGCAGCTTCCGCGGACTGGTCGCCGAAGCCAATCCGGGCGCGGTCGGCGCCCTCTGCACCGAGTTCGTGCGGGTGACGGCGCCGCCGATCCCGGTTCGCCGGCTGCGGGCGGAACTGGTGCGGCCGGGCCCGCCCGGCGGTCCGCCGCTCGGCCTCCAGCTCATGGGCAATCGGCCGGAGACGGTGGCCGCCACCGCCGCCGGGGCCGCCGAGGCCGGGGCCGACTTCGTCGATCTGAACTTCGGCTGCCCGGCGCCGCGGGTCTTCCAGCACCGGGCCGGTTCGGCCCTGCTCGACGATCCGCCGGCCCTCGAACGGATGGTGCGGGCGGTGGTCGCCGCCTGCCCGCTGCCGGTCACGGTCAAGATCCGCGCCGGCGGCGCCGAGGACCGCCGGATCGAGGAGATCGTCCGCCGGATCGAAGACGCCGGCGCCCGGCTGGTCACGGTCCACGCCCGCCTGCGCATCGAGCGCTACACCGACCCGCCCGATTGGCGGCGGATCGAGCGGGCGGTGGCGGCGGTCTCGATCCCGGTGGTCGGCAACGGCGGCGTCGACTCCCCCGCCGCGGTCGGGCGGATGTTCGCCGCCACCGGCTGCGCCGGCGTGATGATCGGCCGCGCGATCCTGGCCGACCCGTGGCTGTTCCGCCGCGCCCTCGGCCGGCCGGCGCCGACCGACGCCGCCGCCCAGGTCGCCTGGCTCCGCTGCTACGCGGCCCGGATGCAAGAGGGCGGCGCCACCCCGCTCCAGGCCGCCGGCCGCCTGAAGCAGATCGTCAAGGCACTGGTCGCGGCCGGGCGGATCCACCCGGCGGAGGCCGCGCATCCGCTCCTCCGCATGGCGGAACCCGACGCCATCCTGGAGCGGCTCGGCCGGATCCTGACGGGGCATGGATCCGGGGCCTCGCTTTCCTAGGATGATGGACGATGAGCTCCGGCCCGCACATCGCCCTGGCCGCGACCAGCCTGGCGCCGAACCGGCGCGCCGTGGTCGCCGAAGCCCTGGTCCTCCGCTCCGGCGCCTGGGCCGAGGCCGCGGGCGCGGAGCTGGCCTGCGCGCCGAAGCTCGAAAACGAGGTCTGGAGCGTGGTCTTGAAGCGGCCGGAGACCGCTTTCGATCGTCTGGTCGACCTGATGGAACGGGTCTGGCCGGAGCCGTTGCGGGCGGCGCTGGTCTCGGTCGGCCACCACGAGGGGGAGGCGGCGATGGCCCGCGCCCGCGCCCGCGCCGCCGAAGCGTTAGCCCAGGCCGCCCGCGAGGGAGTCCGCTTCCGGATCCACCTCGCCGGCCGCGGCGACCACGAGTGCCGCCTGGCCGAGCACCTCGCCCTGCTGCACGCGGTGGTCAGCGAGGGCTGGACCGCCACCCGCCACCACGCCGTCCGCGCCTACCGCGAGTTCGGCCGGCAGAAGGACGTCGCCGAGCGGCTCGGGGTCACCCAGCAGGCGGTGTCGCAGATGCTGCGCGGCGCCCGACTCCGCGAGTTGCAGGCGGTCGAAGAGGCGATGCGCGGCTGGTTCGCGCAGCCGGCCCGGCCGGGCCTGTGGCCGCTCAAGAACCTGAGCCTGGAAACCGCCGCCGGCGCCTAAGCCCGAGCGGCGGTCAGGGCCGTGGGCCGAAGTAACGTTCGGCGTTGCGACGCGCCCGGCGCCACGCGCCGGCGACCACCAGGAGGCAGGCCGCCCACCAGACCGCGGCGAACAGCGCCGGTCCGGCCTCGCCGAAGCGGCCGAGGAGGGCGGCGCCGGCGGTCCACAATCCCCAGCCGGCGGCGAGCAGCGTCAGCAGCACCGGGTAGACCACCGCCAGACCGAGGCCGGTCCGAATCCGGGGCACCAGCCGGCCGGCGTCCTCGGGGCGCAGAAGCAGCGGCGAGCAGCCGAAGGCGAGCAGCGGCGCCACCAGCGCCGCCAGCGCCGGCGGCCCGAGCCCGGCCACGACCAAGAGGTCGGTCCAGGCGAGGCCGGCGTGCAGGCCGAGGGCCAGGGCGACGACCAGGTAGGGCGCCAACAGGAACAGAGCCGCGCCGGACTTGGCCACCAGGAAGGCGCGCCGGTCGGCCGGGGAGGCGGCGATCAGCGGCCACTGAGCGGCCTCGCCTTGGAACACCGACAGGCCGAAGGAGGGCAGCAGGAAGATCGACAACTTCGCCGCCAGACCGATGACGGCGCCGCCGCGGGCGAGGGCGTCGAGCCAGGGACCGGCGCCGGGCTCGGGCAGCGTCAGGGCGAGCGGCTGGTCCCGACTCTGCAGCGACAACCAGCCGAGGAGGCCGGCCGACAAGCAGATCCCGAGCAGCCGCGCCGGCTGCTGGCTCAGCGCCAACCACTCCTTGCGCAGCAGCGAGGCGACGAGCCCGGCCGGCCAGCGCCGGCGGCTGCCCCGGCTGCGGCTGCGGTCGGCCAGGGCGATTGCGTTCTCCCAGGCCCGGCGCAGGAAGACCGTGGCCAGGCCGAGGCCGGCCAGGGTGAGGCCGAGAGAGGCCGCGAACGGCGTCAGCAGCTCGCTTCCGGTCCAGCCATGGACGACGAACCGGGCCGGCGCCCGCAGCAGCAGGGGCCACCAACGGCCGCCCTCCAGCGCCGCCAGCAGCGCGCCCGGGCCGGCGCCGGGCCTCGCGCCCGCGCCGACGATGCGCGGACCCGAGGTCACGAGCAGGAAGAAGACCAGGATCGCCGCGAAGCCGAGCAACGCGAACCCTGCCTGGGTGGCGCGGGTGGGGGCGAAGCGCATCGCCAGGACATAGACCGCCTGCACCGACGCCAGCAGCGGCGCCGCCATCAGGATCAGCGCCAGCGGCAGGCGGGCGAGAGCCGCGGGCGGGAAGATCCGAGTGGCGGTGCCGAGGAAAACCGCCACCGACAGGAAGCCCAGGCACCAGAACAGGACTTGCGCGAGCTGCCGCCAGAGACCGCGGGCGGCGAGCAGCAGCGACGGGCACGGCGCCGCGAACAGCAGCGGCAGCTCGGGGCCGGTCAGGAGCTGGCGCGGACCGCCGCCCGAGGCGATCCGCAGCATGAGCAGGAGCGTCGGCACGAGCAGCAGGCCGAACACCAGGGCCGGGTCGGTGCGGCCCTCCCGTACGGGCACCACCACGTCCGGCGAGTCGAGCAGCGGCCCCGCCATCCCCCCCATGGCCAAAAACATGGCCTGGGCCAGCACCAGCAGAATCAGCAACCGCCGCCCCCCCTGGGTGCGGAAGAGGTTGCCGAGCTGCTGGAGGTCAGCCCGGACCAGGCCCCGCATGGCTCGTTTCGGACCCCTCGCCGGTCAGGCGCAGGAAGACGTCTTCGAGGGTGCCGTGGGCGCCGCCGGCCAGCAGCGCACCGACTTCGCCCTCGGCCAACAGCCGGCCGTGGTCGAGAATCCCGACCCGGTGGCAGATCCGCTCGGCGGTGTCGAGCAGATGGGTGCTGAGCAGCACCGTGCCGCCGCGGTCGCAGAACTCCTGCAGCAGGTCCTTGAGGACCCGGGCGCTGCGCGGATCGAGACCGGTGGTCGGCTCGTCGAGCAGGAGCACCCGGGGGCGGGTGAGCAGTACCGCCGCCAGGTGCAGTTTCTTGCGCATGCCGTGCGAATAGCCCTTGATCAACTCATCCGCCCGCTCGGCCAGGCCGAAGGCTTCGAGCAGATCGACGGCCCGGGCGTCGCGGGCCGCCGGCGGGACGCCGTAGAGGCTGGCGACCAGGCCGAGGTGCTGGCGGCCGGTCAGGTGCTCGTAGAGGGGCGGCGTGTCGGGAACGAAGCCGGTCCGGGAGCGGGCCCGGCGAGGTTCCTCAGCCGGGTCGATGCCCGCCAGGCGGATGCGCCCGGCGTGCGGCCGCAGCAGACCGGCAAGCATCCGGAGGGTGGTGGTCTTGCCGGCGCCGTTGGGGCCGAGGAAGCCGTAGAGCTCGCCCGGCGCCACCCGCAGGTCGAGGCCGGCGACCGCCGTCAGGGGGCCGAAGCGGCGGGTCAGCCCAGAAGTCTCGATCACGCAGCAAGCATAGGAATCCGGCCCCGCTCCGTGGACCCGATCAAGACAAGATCGCGTCACCTCCGCCGCCCCTGACCGTCTTCCCGGTGCGCGGCCGACCCGGCCGCGCCCTGGAGATCCCGTCATGAG
>RFGR01000027.1 GCA_003696625.1 Planctomycetota bacterium | reverse complement strand
TCCTCGATCCGGCCCGCCTCGGCGGCGGCCTGCTGGCGCTGCCGGTCCTGGCCCTGGCCGCGGTCGCCGCCGGCCGGCCGGAGGCCGTCCGGCGGGCCCTGCCCGGCATCCTGGCCGGGATCTTCCTCGCCGCCGACTACGGCCTGCTCCAGCGGGCCGGGATCGACCCGCTCGGCCTGCGCCCCGGTCCCGAGGTGGCACCGGTCGCGCCCTTCGCCGGCACCAACCACGCCGCCGAGGCGCTGCTGCCGGCCCTGGTCGCGGCCGTGGCGCTGCCCGCCGCCGGCGTCTCCGGCCGCCTCCTGCGCCTCGCCGCCCTGCCGGCCGCCCTCGCCGGCGGTTGGTTCGGGGTCACCGCCTTCCGGCTCGGCCTGCCGCTCGGCCTGGCCTGGACCGTCCGGAGGGAGCGCGCCCGGCTGCTGCCCGCGTGCTTGATCCTGGCCGCCTTCCTGGGCGGCGAGGCCTTGCGCGCGGCCGGGGTCGGCACCCTGCCCACGCCCGAGACGACCGACTCCGAAGCCGCGGCCGGTCCGTCGACCGACGCCGACTGGACCTCCTGGACGGTGCGCTGGCTCACCCACCGGGACGGCCTCGCCCATGCCGCGGTCAACCCGCTCGGGATCGGCCTCGGCCGCTTCGAGGTCGACTACCCGCTCTGGCGCTCGCCGGAGACCCTGCGCGCCGCCAGCCACGACTACCGGGTGCCGGAGACCCCGGTCCACAAGGACCCCCACGACGAACTCCTACTGCTGCTGCTCGAGTGCGGCTGGCTCGGGGCCGGCCTGATCCTGGCCGGAGCCGCCCGGGCCGGGCGGGAGGCGCCGCGGCCGGTCCCGGCCGAGGCCGCCGGCGCCCTGCTCGCCCTGGCGGTGCCGCTGCTGGTCCGAGCGCCGCTCAGCGACAACCCGCCGGCCCTGGCCCTGGCGGCGATCCTGACCGGCCTCGCCCTGGCCGGCGCCGAACCGGCCCGGCGGCCGGCCGGCGGGCGCTGGACCCCGCTGGCGCTCGCACTGACCGCGGCGGCCGCGGCCCCGGCCCAGATCGGCGGCGAGCTGGCCGTGGCCGACCACTTCCGCCGCGGCGGCGCCGAGCCGCTCGAACGGGCGGTCGCGCTGCGGCCGTGGGACTCCCGGGCCTGGGATCTGCTTGCGGTCGAGCGCGGCCGGGCCGGCGACCTGGACGGCGTCCGCCAGGCCTTCACCGCCGCCCTGGCGGCCGACCCGGGAGACCTCTTCGCGCTCGACGGCCTCTTCACCGCCGAACAGACCGCCGGCCGCTATCCGGAGGCGCTCGCCGCCCTGGCCCGGATGGAGGCCGTCGCCCCGGACCACCCGGCGGTGCGCTCGAAGCGGGAGTGGATCGAGCACGGCCTGGTCGAGCAGGCGAGGGAGCGGATCGAGACCGGCGACTGGGCCGGCGCGCGGGCCGCCCTGGAGCGGGCGGAGGGGCTCGGCGACCCGGCCGCGCCGACGGTCCGCGCCGCCCGCACCGCCCTCTTCCGAGCCTGGGCGGAGGACCACCGCCGCGCCGCCGGCGCGATCGTCCGCGAGGCGGCCGAGGCGCCCGAGTTCGACCCGGCCGAGGCCGGACGCCTCCGGCAGCACTTCCTGCTGGCGCACCTCTTCACCGCGCTGGCCGCGGTCCGGGACGGCGACCTGCCGGCCTGCCGAGAGGCCCTGCGGGCGGCGCAGACCTACGCCGACGCCCTGGCTCCGGTCGTCGCCCGGCTCGCCCGGCGGCGATCGCCCGGCGAGGCCGAGGTGCGGGCGCTCCTCCTCCGCCTCGACCCGGGCCTGGCCGAATGGCTCGGGCCGGAGCCGGCGGCGGACTAGTTCCCGCCCTCCTCGGGCAGGACCTTGACGATCCGGTAGGCCTGGGCCAGCCCCTCGTAGGAGAGCTGCTGCTCCCGGAAGTCCTGCACCGCCCGCGAGCGGGCCGCGCGGCGGGCCGCCTCCATCTCACCCGGCCAGATCGTGGCCGGATCCGGCGGCCGCCGACCGGCCAGGCGGGCGACGACGTGGGCCTGGGTGAGAGAGTTCTCGAGCGGACCGATCACGTCCCCTTCCAGCCGGCCCTCGAGATCGTTGCCGATCTGGTTGCGCAGCCACGGGCGGATCTTTTCGTCCGGGTCCCACTTCGGATCGGCGGCCGGCCGGATCCGGCGCGAGATCCAGTCCTGGACCTGGACGACCCGGCCGGCGGCGGCGGCGGCCTCGGCGAAGGTCCGGGCATCGAGGTTGAGCGAGCCGTCGCCCCCGCCCTCGGGCCGGGGGAGGCCGTCGACAAAGGCCTGGGCGGCCTCGGCGGCCAGCTCGGCCTGGCGCGACTGGCGCCAGTACTCGACGACGCTGTCGCGGACCTCGGCCAGGTCGGGCAGCTCGCGCTGGACCTGGACGGTCGGGCGGGCGACGAAGGCCAGGTCGTCCCGGATGATCGTCCGGTCCCACCACTCGTCGGCCTTGGCGAAGACGAGCTGGCGCAGGCTGTCGCTGCCGACCCGGGGCAGGTCCTTGAGCTGCGAAGCCGGCACCGGCTCGGTCTGCCGGACCAGCTCGACCCCCTTCTCGGCCGCAAAGGCCTCGAGATCGGTCTCCGGGGTCAGTTCGTTCAGCAGCTTGAGGGCGGCGTCGTTCAGGCGGTAGTGGAGCAGGACCCGGTCGCGGATCTCGGCCAGCGGCTCAACCGGTTCGGTCTCGAAGTCGGGGTGGTCGCTCGGCCGCAGGTAGAGCTCGAACTTCCGCATGTCGTAGAAGCCCTGCAGATCCTCATCGCTCGGTTCGACGGCGCCGGCCCAGGCCTGGACGGCGGGCGTATCGAGCGCATCGGCGCTGACGACCAGGGCGTCGAAGGCGAGCTGCTCCTCCTTCTGCAGCTCGGCCTTCTGGTTGAAGCTGAGGCCATCGGGGTAGAAGGCGGCCAGCTCCTCGTCGGTCGGCTGGAGGGCGGCGGCTTCGTCGGCGAAGTCCTCGGCCGGGAAGGTGACGAACTCGTAGCGGATCTCCTCGAAATCCTTCTGCCACTGCTCGATCGCGTCCTGGTCGGTGACCAGGCCGGCGCCGGCGGCGAGCACTTGCTCGACGGTGGTCACGCGCAGCAGGTTGCGCAGGTTCTCCTCGAACGAGACCGCGTTCGGATAGCCCTGACGGCGCCAGAGGGTGCGGTAGTCGACCTGGTAGGCCTGGGTCAGGTTCTCGATGAAGCCGCGCAGGTCGGCGTCGGTGACGTAGATCTCCATCTCGTCGGCCAGCTTGCGCAGGGTGGCGTAGGCGAGGACGTCCTCCTCCTCGACCTTGGCCCGCCGGCCGGTCAGGAGCCGCGACTGGGCCTCGATCAGCAGGTCGGCGTCGCGGTAGTCGGAGACCGTGATCGCGTCCTCGCCGCTCGGCAGGACCAGCGTGGCGATGTCGCCCTCGGCCGGGGCGAGGAGCTGGCGGAAGACCGCCGCCATCGGCCCGGTGACCGTGAAGATCAGCAGGCAGAAGATCGCCAGCCCCATCAGCAGGACGGTGTTCTTCTTCTTCGGCTGGATCTCGTCCCCGGCTTCGGCGCGCGGCTGGACGCGCGCCGCCAGATCGGGCTTCTTCTTGCTTTTCGGCTTGCTCATCGGGGTCGCACCGGAGGATCGGAGTCCGGAAGTCTACCAGCCGCGGCCGGCGGCCGGGATCAGGTCGCCGCCTCCCCGCTCGGCTCCGCGCCCGCCTCGGCGGCCACGGCGCCGTCCGCGCCGGCGGCGGCCGGGGCCTCTTCCGCCCGCTCCGGCGCCTCGGCTTCAGCCGGTCCGGCCTCGACCGGCGCCGCCAGCCGGCCGGCCTCGGGCAGCTCGTCCAGCGAACGGAGGCCGAAGCGGTCGAGGAACTCGCGGGTCGTGCCGTAGAGGAAGGGCCGCCCCGGCAACTCGGCCCGGCCGAGGATCCGGATCAGCCGCAGGTCGAGCAGGTGGCGCAGGTGCGGACCGCTCCGAACGCCGCGGATCGCGTCGATGTCGGCCTTCAGGATCGGCTGGCGGTAGGCGACCAGGGCCAGGACCTCGAGCGCGGCCGGTCCGAGCCGGTCCTGGTGGACCTTGCGGCGGACGCTGGCCAGCGCCTCGGCCACGTCCTCCGAGGTCAGCAGTCGCCAGGCCTTGCCGACCTGGTGCAGCGCGAGCGGCAGCCGGCGCTCCGCCATCCAGTCGCGCAGGGCCTCGAGGTATTCCCGCGGCGAGTGGCGCTCGGCGGCGGCCGGGTCGGCCTCCTCCCCGTCCGCGCCCCCCGGCGCCGGCGGATGGAGGACCTCCCGGACCCGGTCGAGGGTCACCGGCTCCGGCGAGGAGAAGAGCAGCGCGAACAGGAGGCGCAGCTTGGCCGGGTCGATGCCCGGATCAGGGCCGTTCGGGGCGGACAAACGCGGGCTCGGGGGCTTGAATGGCCGGAAGCGTGTCGCGGGCAGTATAGCGGCGGAGCATCTCCTCGTACCACGCGCGGGCTTCCAGGGCGCCGATCGGCCGCGCCGCCAACCCGTCGAGCAGGACCTCGACCGGCGGCTGCGCAGCCGGCGGCCGCCGGGCGAGATAGCGGACCACCGTCCAGGAACGATCGCCGGGCAGGCGCAGCGGCCCGGCGACCCCGCCGGGCCCGAGGTCGGCCAGGGCCGAGGCCAGCGGCTCGGGCAACCAGACCGGCAGGTCGCTCTCGCTCCGGGCCAGCTCCGGGTCGGCGGTCTCCGCCGCCAGCGCCTTCGGATCGGCTCCCTGGCGCAGCCGCTCGGCCAGCCGCTCGGCTTGGTCGCGATCGGCGACGACGAGGAGGTGGACCCGATGCCCGCCGCTCACGGCCGACTCGGCCCGGAGGGCGAGCTGGTAGAGCAGGTTGGCCTCGAGGTGGCGGCGGATCACCGCCTCGACCTCGGCGCCGGAACGGCCGTAGCGCCGGCGGGCCCAGGCGTCGAAGCCCTCCTCCCCGACTTCGGCGGCCAAGCCGCGGCGGGCGGCGGCAAGGGCTTCCGCCACCGCCGCGGCCGGCGCCACGATCCCGAGCCGCCGGGCCTCGCGGCGGGCCAGTTCGGCCCGCAGCAGGCTCCGGGTCAAGGCCCGGGATTCCTCCGGGAACAGGAAGACGCTCTCCGCCGCCCAGGCGCGGGCGTCGAGAACCCGGCCGGCGACCACGATCCCGGGCAGGACACCCGGCGCTCCCGGCCTCGGCCCGGCCGGCGCGGCGCAGCCGGAGGCCGCCGCTAGCAGCAGGGCCGCCGTCCGCCGCATCAGCGGAAGGTGACCGAGCGCTGGACCTGGATCTTGTGGCAGGTCGGGCACGGAACCCGACGCTGGCGGCCGCCTTGGTTGCCGAGTTCGATCCGGGCCAGCCATCCCTGGCCGCCGCAGGTCGGGCAGTAGGCGAAGCTGACGTTGGTCACCTCGAAGTCGCCGGAGAACTCGGCGTAGTAGGCCAGCAGGAACTGGAAGCGCTGGCTGGCCTTGGCCTGCCGCCACCAATCCTCCGGGGTCACCTCGTCCTCGCCGCTCTGGCGGCGCCGCTGGCGCTCGAGGTTCTCGAGGTAGCGCCGGGTCCGCTCCTCGATCTCGCGTTGCGCGGCCGTCTTGCCGTCGTCCTGGCTCTCCTCCTCGGCGACCAGGCCGGCGCGGGCCTTGTCCTCGCCCAGGATCCAGGTGCCGTTGCCGTAGCTGGCCTGGTGGCGGCGGGCACCCTGTTCGGTCCGCTCGGCCCAGAGCGCGTCCAGCTCGCTGGGATCGATCGTCCCGGCCATCTCCTCCATCTCGGCGGCCAGGCGTTCACGGACCAGCCGCGGCAGCTCGTTGCCGGCCCACTCGAGCAGCTCGTCGACCGAAGCCTGGCGGTCGAGGGCGCGCTCCTTGAGCAGGGTGCTGGCGACGGTGAACCAACGCCGGACCAGGAAGCGCTCGAGGCCGGCCCGGCGGCGCTCGGCGAAGCGGTCCTTCAGTTCGAGCCACTCCCCCTTCAGGTCGGAATCCGGGAAGCGCTCGCCGAACTCGGCCAGCTTCGCCTCGGCCTCGACGAAACGCTCGCGGTTCATGAGCTGGCGCACCTCTTCGAGCAGCTCGGCCTGGTCCCGGTTGGCCAAGGAGAGACCGATCGAGGTCCGCGCCGCCTCGATCCGGGCGTGCAGGCCGGCGTCGCCGGCGGCCAGCTCCTCGGCCAGGTCGAGCTGTTCCCGGGCCCGCTCGAGGGCGAACACCGCCTGCAGCTCGAGCGCGAAGCGGAGGCGGGCGGCGGCGTCGCCCTCCGGCACGTCCGGCAACCGCTCTTGGTAGAACTGCTCCGGGGTCAGGACCTCGTCGGCCGGCACCCGCACCTTCTCCGGCGGCGCCGCCAAGCGCGCCCGCGGCACCAGGGTGACGGCGTTGCGGGTCCGCAGCTCGATCGTGTCGGGGTCGCTGCGCAGGATCCGGCCGGTCAGGCTGCGGCCGTTGACGAGGAGCAGGCGGTCGGCCTCGACCTCCGGCACGGCGGTGTCGATCTTGTAGCCGAAACCGGCCTTCAGCTCCTCGGCCTCGCCCGGGAAAAGGTCCGACCAGGACAAGCGGAAGCGGGCCCCGTCCAGAGTCCGGACCACCGACAGGCCGTCGAAATCGTGGTCGGCGATCCGGCCGAGCACGATCCGACCGTCGCGCAGCTTGAGGAGCACGTCCTCGGGGCCGGCGGCGGCCTGGGGCGGGCAGAGGACGAGAAGGGACAGAAGAGCGCAGATCATCGGGTTTCCTCCGCTTCCAGCCGGCGCTCGACCGGCACGGCGCGCGGCAGCAGGAACGGGATCCGGGCCAGCGGCCGGTCGGCGCGGCCGCGCCAGACGAGCAGCTCGGCCCGCGGCAGGGCCGGGTCGCCGGCCGGATCCAGGACCAGATCGTAACGGTAGTCCGGCGCGCCGGGCACCGGCCGGCCGGCGGCCAGGCGGGCCCGAACGACGGAGCCGTCGGCCTCGAGCAGCCAGGTCTGATCGACCAGATCCTCGATCAGGTTCTCGAGGTGCGGCGCCAGCTCGGCGTGGCTGCGCGCCTGCTGCTCCTGATCGCCACCGAAGTGGAACAGCGCCAGCAGCGAGGTGACGCCGAACAGGAAGATCGCCATCGCGATCAGCACTTCGATCAGGGTCATGCCGCGGCGGCTCACGGCTGCAACCTCCGACCGTCGGCGGGCAGGCGCCAGGATGCGGACCAGGCCTGCGGCAGCCAGACCGGCGCGCCGCGGGGGTGATCGGCGGCGACGCTGCCGCGGGCGCCGCGCTGGCGCACGGTGAAGGACGGGAAGGCGCCGCCGACCTCGATCCACTCCCGGCCGATCAGCAAGTGGTCGCCGGCGGCGAGCGGGGCCGAACCGCGCAGCAACAGGCGGCCGGCGGCGTCGGAGACCTCGCCGTCGAGCCGGGGCGGGTGGCTGCGGGCGCGGCCGGCGACCCGCTCCAGACGCAGCGAGAGCCGGCGCGGGAAGTCGTCGGGCCGGTCCGGCTCGACCCGCAGCGCCCGGACCTCGCCGCCCGCCGCTCCGGCCGGATCCTCGGCCGCGAACTCGAGCCAGGCGACGCCGTCGAGCACGGTCAGGCCGGCGCCCTGGCGGAGCAGCTCCTCGAGCCGCCCGCGCTCGAGCAGAGACGCCCCCGCTCCCTCCGGCTGGGCGATCCGGACCAGCCGGCAGAGCCGACTGGCGGCCGCGTCCTCCGGCACCAGCAGCCAGGCGATCTCGACCGCCCGCTCGCCGCCCGGATCGTCCAGCGGCAGGTTCTCGCCGCGGGCTAGGAAGCGGAGGCGCGGCAGCCGCCACTCCGGCTCCTCCTCGCCCGCCGCCCGCGCCCGCCAGTCGTCCAGGACCAGCCAGCCGCGCGGACCGGTGTGGAGGGCGCCGAGGTCGCGCCGGAACTGCTCGACGGTGGCCAGGAAGACGAGGTCGCCGCGGCCGCGCCGCTCGCTCGCCTGCCAAATGCCGAGGACCGAGCGCAGGACGCCGACCACGAAGGATCCGAGGAGCACCATCAGGGCCAAGGCCAGGACGACCTCGAGCAGGGTCATGCCGCGACGACCGCGCCTCACTGCAGCACCTCCCGCCGGCGCTCGACCCGGCTCTCGGCCAGGTAGTCGACCAGGACCTCGCGCAGCCGCGGCGCCGCCAGCCAGCCGAAAGACAGGAATTGGACCGGGTCGAAGGCGCCGGCGTCCCAGGCGAAGGCGAAGCGGAGGTCGAGTCGGTCGCCGCGCAGGCCGAGCGGCACCGGCCGGCCGCTCACCTCCCCCTGCTCGATCCGCAGCAGGCCCGGGGTCTCCTCCGGCGGGTCCTCCCAGCCGGCCGGATCGGTCCGGGCCAGGAGCACGATCCGGTTGGCGGCCTCCGGCAGCTCGGCTTCGTAGCGGACGCCGCGCCAGTAGGCGTCGGGTTCCTCGAGGCCGATCTCGAACCAGGCCCCGGCCGGCGAGTCGCTCTCGGGGATGTAGCGGTCCTCCCAGCGGCAGGGCATCGAGTAGACCAAGGCGCCGGCCGGGTGCGCCGCCGGGGCGGTACCGAAGCGGCCGCGCAGGATGCCCTCGCCGCCGTCGCGGTTGCGCTCCGGATCCGGCCTCCGGGTCGGCATCAGGAACTGGTTGGCGGCCTGGCCGCGCAGCGGGGCGTGGATCAGCTCCTGGTCGATCAGGAGCAGCGGCCGCGGTGGGAAGCCGGCCAGCCGCTCGACCTCGATCAGCGGCGCGGTCGGGCCGAGGTCGGCGGTCAGGACGGTCGCGGCCCGCCCGTCCACCACCCAGACCGTGGTCCCGGCGGCGTGGCCGCGCGGTTCGGTGCCGTGCAGCCCGCGCCCGGCCGGAGCCAGGGTGACCTCGCCGGTGCCGGGATCGACCGCGGTGTAGGCGATCCGCTCGCCGTCGATGTCCAGCAGGCCGCTCGGCGGCAGCAGCCCGAACCAGTCGCCGGCGTTGCCCGCCGACTTGCGCTCGGTGCCGATTTGGAGGAAGTACTCGTGCAACCGCAGCGTGTCCTCCTCGCCCGGCTCGAGGTCCTCGGCCAAGACGAAGGCGCCGCGGGCGGTGTCGTTGCGCGGCGGCCCCATGCCCGACACGGTGTGAACGGCGAACTCGTCGACCAGCCCCGGGAAGGGCGCCCCGCCGCCGCTGACGTCGCCGCCGACGACGACGTTCTCCAGGCCGAGCGGGCGCTCGCCGCTCGGGTACTTGACCAGCCGCACCGCCGCCCGCGGGTCGAAACCGGGCGAGTCCAGATCGACGCCGCTCAGGTCGGTGGCGGCGTAGGGCACGCCCGGCGAGTCGGTGAAGGCGAAGTAGGTCTGGTTGAGGTGGAGGCGGGCGGCCTCGGGGTCGTCCGGCGGCGGTGCCGCGCCCCACTCGACCGTGTACCAGAAGGGGGCGCCGGCCTGGCTCTCCGGGTCGACCACCGCCACCCGATCGAGGCGGCCGACGTAGCCGCCCCACGGCCCGAAGCGGCGGAGGGTGCGGCCGACCGGCACCAGCCGGGCGCCGGCGTCCTGGGCGTGATCGAAGGTGCCGAGGACGCCGCGGAACTGGAAGTTGCGGGCCAGCGACTCGATCAACGCGTCGCGGTCGTCGACCGGCTCGCCGATCGTGCGGGTGAACAGGTGGCTGTCGCCGCCCGGATCCTGCAGCGGCGGCCTGTAGCCGGCCCCGCTCTTGCCCTCCGGCGGCGGCAGGTTCTCGAGGGTGGTGTAGTCGAGGGTGGTCCGGAGCAGGGCGCCGGGATCGTCGCGGACGAAGGCGTTCTCGACGATGCTGTCGTAGCGCACCCACTCGGTCCGACCGGAGTCCCCGGGAACCGTGATCTGGACGAACTCGGAGTGGTTCGGATCCGGCAGCGGGTAGGTCAGGTCCGAGACTCCCTGGCCCTTGACCGAGATCGGGATCAGGTAGAGGAACCAGCGCGGCGCGTCCTGGAGCGGCTGGCCCTGGTTGTCGACGATGTTCGGGTTCCACTCGGTGACGAAGGCGTTGCCGCTGGCCGAGACCATGCCGTCCGGCGCCCGCGCCAGCCCCGGCGTCAGCACGTTGCGCTCGGTGATCGTGACCCGGTTGTCCTGGCGCCGGCCGTAGCGGACGACCTCCCAGCCGCCGAGGCGGGCGCCGCTGCCGTCCACCCAGCCGGTCCGCCGCTGGAACATCAGGGCGAAGCCGCCGTCGCTCTGAAAGGCCTCGGCGTAGTACGGATCGCCGGCCACCGCTTCGGCCAGCTCGAGTTCACCCAGCCAGTCCGGACCGATCCCCATGCCGACCTGGATCGGCCGCCCCTGGAGGCTGAGCACGGTGATCGCATCCGGGCCGCCGATCGGCCGGGCCAGCGACCAGGGGCCGAAGTCGCCGCTGAGCAGGCCGCCGCCCGGCGGCAGCGGCGCGGCCAAGACGGCGCTGTAGCCGTAGAGTTCGACCGCGGCGCCGGGGGGGTGGGTCGAGTCCTGGGAGGCGATCAGGGCGTCGCTGGCCTCGCGCGCCACCCGGCCGCCGAGGTAGCCGTCCGGTCCGGCGGTCCGCTCGAGGATGAAGGAGTGGTCGGTCTTGCCGCTGTACTCGATCACCTCGTCGCCGATCCGAATCACCCCGCGGTCGGGGAAACCGGCGGTCGATTCGACCAGGATCTCGCCGTCCGGGTCGCCCGGCGCGTAGGCGGCGACGGGGCCGAGGGTGTAAGTGAGGCAGTCGATCTCACCCCGCGGCGTCCCGTCCAGCGCGACCTGCAGGCCGCGCGGGTGGACCCCGCGCAGAAGCACCGACAGGTGCAGCCAGCGGTCCAGGAACGGGTACTCGGCCGGATCGACCGTGACGGTCACCGCCTGGACCCGGTCGTCGGGGTCGAAGGGATCGTCGCCGGCGGCGTCGAAGGCGCGCACGACCAGTCGGCCGTCCTCGAGGGCGGCGGAAACCCGGTTGGCGTCGGTGCTGGCGCCGGCCAGGTCGAAGAGAACGGCGTCGCCGGCGTCGGCCGGCATCCGAAACCAGCCCTGGAGGTGGAGCGGCTCGTCGTCGCTGACCACCGCATCACCGCCGACCACCCCCCACTCGAACAGGTAGCGCTGGAAGGGGCCGCGTTCGCGCACGTCCCAACCGAGCGGGGACGGTTCCCAGTCGAAGTGCTCGGTGCGGCCGAAGGCGCCGGGGCCGTAGTCGTCGGTCTCGCGGGCCGGCCGCGGCATCACCCCGGCCGGCCGGTCCGGATCCTCCTCCGGGCCGAGGATGCCGCTCGGCAGCCAGGCGCCGGTGCGCAGCGCCAGCGCCAAGGCCGGGTCGTGGTGGCCGCCGAGGCCGCCGATGTTGTTCGGCAGCGAGACGACCCCGTGGCCGCCCCGCCCCCACTGCTCCTCCTCGGCGAAGTCGCGTTGACTCCGCCACAGCCGCAGCAGCGGGCCGTCGGGCGCGGCCCGGACCTGCTCCTCGAACGCGGCCCGGGCCAGGGTCGAGCCGAGCCGGGAGCGGACCGCGGCGTCGAGCCGCAGCCGGTAGCGGTCGCCGCTGCGGTAGCCGAAGGGCAGGGTGCTCTGGAGCAGCTCGCCGCTGCCGGCCTGGAGGCCGTTCAAGTGGATCGCCAGGGCCTCGAAGCTGCTCAGGACCTCTTCGGTCTCCAGCGGCAGCAGCACCCGCTGCCACAGATCCTGCGGCCCGCGCAGCGGCCGCGCCGCCACCACCCGCTCCGCGAAGGCCCGGGCCTTGCTCGGGGTGACCCAGTCCCGGCCGGGGCGGCCGCGCAGGCGCCGGGCCTGTTCGCCGCCGGGCCAGGGGGGGAACCGCGCCCAGCGCAGACCGGTCACCAGGGCCTCGATCACCTCCGGCCGGGCCGAATTGAGGTCCACCGGCTCACGCAGCAGCGGCAGCACCCGGGTGGTGAACGGCTCGAGGTCGGACGGCAGCTCGCCGGCGGCGACCAGGACCGCGCCGCCGCGGCCGACGCCGGCCGCCAGGATCAGGGCGTCGTAGGGATCGCCGCGCTCCGGCAGGAAGCGGGCGACCGAACCAGGGGAGAAGCCGGAGGAGTCGGCCACCACCGCCCGCTCCGGGTTCTCCGGGTCGATGTCGCGCAGCAGCCAGGTGCCGGGCCCCCAGGCGTCGTGGCCGTAGACGCCGCCGGCGAACCAGGTCAGCTCGCGCAGACGGGCCCGCTCCTCGGCCGCCAGCAGCCCCTGGCCGAGGACGTCGAGTTCGAACAGGTCGGCGGCGAACTCCGGCGGCCGCTGGCCGCCGAAGCGGAGCCGGGCCCAGACCAGGTTCAGGATCCGCGGGTCGAGCACCGCCGTGCCCTCTCGGAAGCGGGTCTGCTCGAGGTCGTCCGGGGTCTGCTCCTCCGGCGCCGGGCTGACGTCGGTGAAGGAGGTCGGCGTCCGGCCGCCGTACTCGACCCATTGGTTGGCCAGGAAGAGCAGGCCGTGGTCGGGGAAGCCGGCGGTGCTGGTGACGATCAGTTCGCTGGCGCGGTAGTCGGCGTCCTGGCGCAGAAAGCAGGGGTGGAGCAGGTTCTGGAGCAGCAGCGGCGGCGCGCTGGCCAGGGACACCCGCCCCTGCAGCGCCTCGACCTCCTCGCCCCAGGACTCGCGGCCGTCCTCCCAGCCGCCGCCGAGCGCCCGCGGCAGAATCTGGTCCGAACGCGGCGCCCACTCGGCGGGGTCGTCCCACCAGGGGGTCGGATCGACCGCGGGGTGGCTGGCGGCGGCCCGGGCCAGGGCGTGGCGGGAAGCGCTGGCGGCGGCGATCCGGGCCCGAACCCGGTCGAAGCCCTCGCGGGCGGACTCGCTGCGCAGGCGGCCGGCGAGGAGGAACGGCACCCCGAGCGAGAGCAGCAAGGCCAGGGCCATGATCACCACGACCAGGGCCGAGCCGCGGCGGCCGAGGCGCCTCAACCCTCCACCTCCTGCTCCAGCTCGGCGAAGCGGCCGACCAGGAAGGAACCGACCCGCTCGCCGGTGTCGACCAGGTCGATGCGGACGCCGTCGCCGAGGGTGGGATCGAGCAGGCCGTCGGGACCGAAGACGATACGCGGCGCGCCGAGGACGAGGTCGGCCCCCTGGCGCAGATCCGGACCGTACTCGGCCACCCGCGACGAGAGGACGAACTCGTCGATCCAGCCGCTGAAGTCGCCGCCCGGGTCGCCCAGGACCGGCGGCGCCTCGGGCGCGGCCAGGGCGCCTTCGAAGTCGGCGGCGAGGACCTCCCGCCCGTCCACCCGCAGCGCCACGCGGCCGGCGGCGACGTCGAGGGCGAGGTGCTGCCAGCGATCCGGTCGCAGGGTGCCGGACGGGGCGGCCAGGCTCAGGCCCTGGCCCTCGGCCAGGCCGAGCCGCAGGCGCAAGCCGCCGTCGCCGCCGAGGTCGAGGGCCAGCAGCTTCTTCCAGTCCAGCAGCCGCGCCGCCCGGGCGAGCGGCGAGCGAAGGTCGAGTTCGAGCCCGAAGCCGAAGCCGACCGGGATCGAGCCGCCGCGACCGACCAGGACGACGCGGTCGATTCGGCGTAGCCATTGTCCTCGATCACGAAGATCGC
>RFGR01000026.1 GCA_003696625.1 Planctomycetota bacterium | reverse complement strand
GTGGTGATCGAGACGCAGTGGATGCGCCGGTCCTCCGGCAGCTCGGCCTCGGCCGCGGCCATCTCCTGCCAGGATCCGTAGACCCGCGCCGGATCCAGCCCGAGTTCGGCGCCCGTCCGGCGGCTCTTCGCCGGATCGGAGCTGAAGGCGCCGGCGACCAGTTCGAAGTCGCCGTCCATCGCCAGGCACAAGCGGTGCACCGCGCCGATGAAGGCGCCGGGGCCGCCGCCGACCATCCCCATGCGCAGTTTCGTCATCGGTCCAGCCCGAGGATGCGGCGGTTGGCGGCCGCGTCCGCCCCGGAGGCAGCGAAGTCGTCGAAGGCCGTGGCAGCCACCTCGATGATGTGGGCCTGGATGAACTCCGCCCCCTCGGCGGCGCCGACCAGGTTGTCCTTGTAGGCGCACTCCCACTCGAGCACCGCCCAGCCGGGGAAGTCGTAGCGGGCCATCCGGGTGAAGACCGCGCCCCAGTCGATCTGGCCGTCGCCGAGCGAGCGGAAGCGGCCCGGGCGCTCGCCCCAGGGCAGGTAGCCGCCGTAGACGCCGGCGCGGCCGTTGGGCTCGAACTCGGCGTCCTTGACGTGGAAGACCTTGACGTGCTCGTGGTAGAGGTCGAGGAAGGCGAGGTAGTCGAGCTGCTGGAGCACGAAGTGGCTCGGGTCGTAGAGGATCTCGGCCCGCGGGTGGTCGCCGGTGGCGGCGCGGAAGCGCTCCCAGGTGACGCCGTCGTGAAGGTCCTCGCCCGGGTGGATCTCGAAGGCGCAGTCCACGCCGCACTCCTCGGCGTGGTCGAGGATCGGCCGCCAGCGCCGGGCCAGTTCGGCGAAGGCCTCCTCGACCAGCCCGGCCGGCCGCTGCGGCCAGGGGTAGAAGTAGGGCCAGGCCAGCGCGCCGCTGAAGGTGGCCATCGCCGTCAGGCCGAGGTTCTTCGACGCGGTGAGGCATTTCTTCACCTGCTCCACCGCCCACTCGGTGCGGGCGGCGGGGTTGCCGCGCACCGCCTCGGGCGCGAAGCCGTCGAAGAGTTCGTCGTAGGCGGGATGGACGGCCACGAGCTGCCCTTGCAGGTGGGTGGAGAGTTCGGTCGGGACGATGCCGTTCTCGTCCAGCCGCGCCCGCCAGTCGTCGCAGTAGGCCTGGGAGGCCGCGGCCTGGTCGAGGTCGATCGCCCGCGGATCCCAGGTCGGGATCTGGAGACCCTCGAAACCGAGCCCGGAGGCCCACTCCGCGGCGGTGCCGACGTCGTCGAACGGGGGTTCGTCGCCCATGTACTGGGCGAGGAAGATCGCAGGGCCCTGGATGGTCTTCATGGCGCCCGGATTGTGGACCCTTCCGCTGGAGCCGTCCAGGCCCGGTCGGGCTACAGTCGGGGGCGTGACGACCCCGCGGTCCCGCTTCTTCCTGGCCTCCTGCATCGCCCTCGTCGTGACCGCGATGAGCTTCGCCATCCGCGGCGACATCATGGGCGAACTCGAGACCTCATTCTCGCTCTCGAACGAACAGCTCGGCTGGATCGCCGGCACCGCCTTCTGGGGCTTCACCGTCGCCATGGTGATCGGCGGCCCGCTGTGCGACGTGCTCGGCATGGGCCGGCTGCTGGCCTTCGCCTTCCTCGGCCACCTGGCGGGGATCGGCCTGACGATCTTCGCCACCGGCTTCGCCACGCTGTACGCCGGCACGCTGCTGATCGGCCTGGCCAACGGCTTCGTCGAGGCGGCCTGCAACCCGCTGATCGCGACGATCTACCCGGACGAGAAGACGAAGAAGCTGAACCAGTTCCACGTCTGGTTCCCTGGCGGCATCGTCATCGGCGGCCTGATCGCCTGGCTGCTGACGCAGGGCGAACTCGGCTTCCAGGCCAAGATGGCCACCATGCTGCTGCCGACGCTGGTGTACGGCGGCCTGTTCCTCGGCAAGCGCTTCCCGCAGACCGAGCGCGCCGCCAGCGGCGTGTCGATGGGCGAGATGTTCGCCGAGTGCCTGCGGCCGCTATTCCTGCTGCTGCTGGTCTGTATGGCCTTCACCGCCTCGACCGAACTCGGCCCCAACCAGTGGATCCCGAAGATGCTCGAGGCGACCGGCCTGAGCGGCATCCTGGTGCTGGTCTGGATCACGGGCCTGATGGCGGTCGGGCGCCAGTTCGCCGGCCCGGTGGTGCACAGGCTCTCCCCCACCGGCATGCTGACCTTCTCAGCCGTCTTCAGCGCCCTGGGGCTGTTCCTCCTCAGCCGCGCCAGCGGCGACCTGATGACCTACGCCGGGGCCACGGTCTTCGCCGTCGGGGTGTGCTACTTCTGGCCGACCATGCTCGGGGTGGTGTCCGAGCGCCTGCCGCGCACCGGCGCCCTCGGCCTGTCGGCGATGGGCGGCATGGGCATGCTGGCGACCTCCTTCACCCTGCCGCTGATGGGCCGCTGGTACGACGACAACATCGCCGCCGCCGGCGGCGACCAGGCCGCGGGCGGAGCAGCGACCCTGGCGACGGTGGCCTGGATCCCGGTCGGCCTGATCGTGGTCTTCGGCCTGCTCTACCTGAACGACCGGCGGCGGGGCGGCTACCGCGCGGAGTCCATCGCATGACCGACCCCTTCGACCCCACCCCCGCCGACCGCTTCACCTTCGGCCTCTGGACCGTCGGCAACCCCGGCGCCGACCCTTTCGGCGCGCCGGTGCGCCGGCGGATCCCGCCGGAGCGGATCCTCGAGCGGCTGGCCGCGGCCGGCGCCTGGGGCGTCAACCTGCACGACAACGACCTCGTCCCCTTCGGCGCCAGCGCCGCCGAGCGCGACCGGATCGTCGCCGAGTTCCAGCGGGCGCTGGCGGCCACCGGCCTGTGCGTGCCGATGGCGACCACCAACCTCTTCAGCCACCCGGTCTTCCGCGACGGCGCCTTCACCGCCAGCGACCCGAAGGTGCGCGCCTTCGCCGTGCGCAAGGCGATGGCCGGGATCGAACTGGGCGTCGAGCTGGGCGCGCGCACGATCGTCTTCTGGGGCGGCCGCGAGGGGGTCGAGACCGACGCCGCCCGCGACCCGCGCGACGCCATCGCCTGGTACCGCGAGTGCCTCGACCTGCTCTGCGGCTGGGTGAAGGAGCAGGGCTGGGAGCTGCGCTTCGCCCTCGAGGCCAAGCCGAACGAGCCGCGCGGCGACATCTACCTGGCCACCACCGGCCACATGCTGCACTTCATCACCACCCTGGCCCACCCGGAGATGTGCGGCGTCAACCCGGAGGTGGCGCACGAGAACATGCCCGGCCTGAGCATGGTGCACGCGGTGGCCCAGGCCATGGAGTGCGGCAAGCTGTTCCACATCGACCTGAACGCCCAGAAGATCGGCCGCTACGACCAGGACCTGCGCTTCGGCTCCGAGGACCTGAAGGGCGCCTTCTTCCTCGTCCGCCTGCTCGAGGGCACGAACGGCCGCCCGGCCTACGACGGCCCGCGCCACTTCGACGCCCACGCCTACCGGACCGAGGACGAGGAGGGGGTCTGGGACTTCGCCCGCGGCTGCATGCGCACCTACAAGATCCTCGCCGCCCGCGCTCGCGCCTTCGACGCCGACGAGGAGGCGCGCCAGATCCTGGCCGCGACCCACGCCGATCCGGACGGGGTGGCGGAGCTGCTGCGTCTGCCCCCGGCCGAGGCGGCCACCGCCCTGGCCGGGCTGGATCTCGATCCCGACGCGCTGGCCGCGGCCGGCAGGAGGTACGAGCGACTGGACCAGATCGCGCTGGAGCACCTGCTGGGAGCATAAGGATTGAGGTTTGTCCCCTCTACCCGGAAGGTGACCGAAAGCCTTCTGTTTTTCAGCCTCTTTTTGGTTTTTCCTGTCCATTTCGCCTCTACGGAATCCTTGTTATCCATGCGCAATGAAGACTCTGACAGCCCTGTTTCTCCTCCTGGTCGGATCAACCCCTCTCCTTGGTCGATCCGTTTCATCCACCTCCGGGCCTACTCAAGGTCCCCGATCGACCGAACTCGGCTGCTTTCTGGTGTTTGCTCACCGAAACGGTTCCTGGGCTTTCGAGTGTTGGTATTCCTGCAGCCAGGGTGACATGCGGGCTTGTACGGAGGGGCGTTCCTGGGAAGGGGATGGCCAAGGCGGATGGTATTCCTGGTGTGATTATCAGTGCGGCTCCGAGGATTGCTATGGCTTTGGTTTCCTCGGCCGGTCCAGTTGGTGGCTCAATTGCTATTCCCAGAATCGCCTGACTGAGGATTGCCAGAAGCGCGGTTGGATGGGTTCCGTCCCGGCGTACTTCTGTACCTGCATCGATTGACCCATCCCTGTCCGGTACCCCCAGCGCAAAAACCAAGGAACGAACGAAGATGATGAACAAGCGCCTCTCGATCCTCATCGGCGCCGCCGCGCTGGCCGGCGCCGCCCTGGCCGTTCCCTGGGCCAAGGGCGCGCCGCCGCGGTCCCTGTCCCAGGACCTCACCCTGGTCGCCCTGGCGCGGGTGGCTTCCGTCGACCTGCCGGTCGAATGGTTCAGCCTGCGTCAGTACGAGGAGAACGATCCGACCGGACTCACCACCCTCGAGGGTTTCGAGCCCCTCGGCAAGATGCTCGCCGACGACGTGCTCGGGATCGCGCCGGAGGCGATGCCGGCGGTCCTCGCCGCCCTGCCCGCGGCCCCGCCCGGGCCGCCAGTCCAGGTGCCCGGCGACGCCGGGCTCTGCCTGCATTGGGAGCCCGCGGCCGGCGTCCTCCAGGCATTCAACCGCGCCCACGACTTCGCCCTGGATCCGGCGGCGCGGGACCGGGCCAAGACCCTCGGCTGGGAGCGGAACCCGCCGGAGGCGCCCGGCGCGCCGCCGCGCATCCCGGCCTCGCGCACCGCGCCGCCGGACACCTGGCGCATCGCCGCCGCCACCGCCGACCTCGAGAAGCTGCCCGGGCGCCGCTCCACCCTGTCCGGCCTCGGCCTGCTCGAAGTGAATGCGAACGGTCCCAGCCGCTTCTGCGCCGGCGGCACCCCGCACGACGGCCCGAACCCGGCCGTCGAAGCCTGGCTGCACGTGGCGCGGGACGACGCTGGCGGCCTCTGGTTCTGGTTCGAGGAGCAGCCCGTCCGCTGAGCCGTCCCGGCCGGTGGTCCCCTATCCTGATAGGCCGGCATGGCCCACCAGGAGAGCTTCCCCGTCGAGACCCGCGGCCGCGGCACCCATGACCTCACCGGCCGCGTCGCCGAGGCGGTGCGCGCCAGCGGCGTCGGCACTGGGCTGGCTTTGGTCTTCGTTCACCACACCAGCGCCTCGCTGATCCTGTGCGAGAACGCCGATCCGCAGGTCCGGCGCGACCTCGAGGCCTGGCTGGCGCGGGCGGCGCCGGACGGCGACCGGCTCTTCCGCCACACCGCCGAGGGGCCGGACGACATGCCGGCCCACGTCCGCTCGATCCTGACCGGCTCCTCGCTGGCGGTGCCGGTGGCCGGGGGCCGCCTTGACCTCGGCACCTGGCAGGGGATCTACCTCTACGAGCACCGCGCCGCGCCGCACCGCCGCCGGGTCAGCGTGACGGTGCTCGGGGCCTGAGTTCCAGCCGGCGGACGGCGACCGGCGCGTCGCGCAGGACCAGGCGGAAGTCGGCGCCGCCGTTCTCGCGGTCGGCAAGCCGGGCGCCGGGCAGGTGGAAGACCCAGCGCCGGCCGCCGCCGGAGAGGTCCGCCGGAGGTCCAGCCGGTTCCGCCGGAGCGTAGGCGCCGTGGAGCGGCGGTTCATCGCGCGCGGAGTCGTACTGCACGCCGAGGCCCGGGCCGGACGACTGCTCGATCACCAGCTCGAAATCCCCCGCCTGGTCGAAGCGCCAGTGGTCGCTGACCTGGAAGTAGAGGTAGGAGATCCCGCCCGCGATCGGACCGCGCGAGCGCAGGGCGCCGCCGGCCCGTTCGAAGGGGCCGTCCGCCACCGCCACCGGGCGCAGGCCGAGCGACCGCTCCGGCGCGGCGAAGTCGGCGACCACCGAGGCCGCGCCGGCCGCCTCCTCTCCCCAGGAGAGGTCCGGGCGTGGCAGCGGCTGCGGGTGGCGGAGGACGATCGGCGGGCCGGGGTCGTCTTCGCGCCGCAGCCGTGCCACCCACTCCCGGGTCAGGTCCAGGTAGCGGCGGCCGTACTCCTCCGACTCGGCGATGCCGGTGCTCTCGTGGAACTCGTTCCAGGTCTCGATCAGCACCAGCCGCGGCCGGGCACGCAGCGCCGCCTGCCAGCCGAAGGCGTAGAAGGCGCCGTCCTCGCGCTCGCGCACCGGGGTGTGCCGCCCAGGCACCGGCCGGTCGTCGTAGCCGGGGCCGAGCTGCACCACGCCGTCGCCGACCCAGGGGCCGTCCAGGGCGGTGCCCCACTGGCAGCTCAGGTCCTGGCCGATCCGCCCCCAGGAGGTGTCCGCCACCAACAGGGGCCGTTCGCCGGGGAAGCGCGCGGCGAAGGCGTCACGCAGGTGCTCGCCGAGGCCCTGATCCCAGCGGGCGGCGAAGCCGGCCGAGTAGAGGACCACCAGCGGCCGGCCGTCCAGCCGCCCCCACGCCTCGGGCGGCAGCTCGGCGTAGAAGTCGGTGACCGTGCGGGTGAACAGCTCCAGCCCCTCGGCGGTGGTCAGGTCGGCGCCGGCGCCGGCGGGTTCGACCCCGCGGGTGCCGTTGCGCAGCGTGGTGGTGTCGTAGAAGAGGCCGATCGCCGGCGCCGGCTTTCCCGCCCGGCGCAGCCGCCGCCAGGCCGCGAGCATCGGCGCCAGGCTGCCGCGCGAGAAGCGCAGGCCGGGCCGGTCATAGGCTCCCGGCGCCCCCCACCAGACCATCAGGGCGACGTCGATGCCGCAGGCCGCCATGTCCCGGAACTGCCGCTCGTGCCAGCCGGGATCGCTCCAGTCCACCCGCTCCGGCGCGGGGAAGTGCTGGCCGAGCGCGTCGAAGTGCTCGTCCGGCCAACGGTACCAGCAGAAGTAGTGGGTGGCGACGACGGGCTCCTGATGGGCGGCGGGACCACCACCGAAGAGGGCCAGGACCAGGGCGACCGGGATCATCCCTCTCCGGCCGGTTCCAGCACCCGCCAACCGGCCACCTGGCCGGGCCGGTGGAAGGGCCGCGAGGTCCGGGCCAGCCGCACCCGGTCGAAGGGGATGCGCCAGCTCGGGTCCAGCCGGGTGCGGTCGCCGGGGTCGCCGTAGCAGAGGCTGAGGTGCGGCTCAGCCACCGGCCCGAACGGCACGCCGAAGGCCTCGCCGCAGGCGGCGGCGAGGGCGTCGAGCCGCGGATCGGGCGCGAAGGGCAGGTACTTGCTGCGGGCGAGGGTCCCGCCGCGCCGGACCGGCCCGGGCTGCAAGGAGAAAGGGGCAACCTCCACCGCCGCCATCCGTTCCGCGAGATTCGCCCCTCCGGCCGGCAACGAGCCGAGCGTCAGGTGAGGCTCGAACGGAACCGTGAACGGTTCGAGGTCGGCCAACCTTCGGATCTCGGCCCGCAGCCGTTCGGCCGCGCCGGCCGCCGGCAGCAGCCAGACCGACCACTGGGTCTCCTCGGGCAGGCCGAGGGCCGTGATCAGGATGCGCCGGACGAATTCGCCGACCTCCGGCTCGGCGCTCGCCCGCGGCCCGGCGACGTTCAGCACCTCGATGCGGTGCCGGTCGAGGAAGGACCGCAACCGCGAGGCCGCCGCCGCCGCCTCGCCGCCCCCCACCACCAGACAGGGCCGCCCGTGGCGCTCAGCCAGTTCGGCGGTAAGGGCAGTGCCGCCCGTCAGCGGCAGGCCCCGGGTGGTGACAATCAGGGTTGCGTCGCTCCCTTGCACGTTGCGCTCGGTGCGCTCGGCCGGATCGGCCGAATCGGTCTCCATCAGCGGATAGCAGCGCGGGATCGTTCCGTCTTCCGCCCACCGGCCGCGAGGACAGAATCCTCCGCATGCCAGCCCGAACTCCAGAGCTACGGCCAAGGCGGCGCGGTCGGCGCCGGTCTGGCCGCCGGAGACGATCCGGATCCCGGAAGCGGGGGCGGGCGGCACGACTACCATCTTGCCATGGCCCTGTTCCTCGGTCTGGACGCCGGCACCCAGGGCGCCAAGGCGCTGGTCTGGGACGCCGAAGCCGACCGGGTTCTGGGCCGTGGCGCCGCCTCCTACGGGCTGCTGCCGGCGCGCGAGCCTGGCGGCGCCGAGCAGCATCCCTGGACCTGGGTCGAAGGGGTCGAAGCGGCGATCGCTCAAGCCCTGGCCGACCCGGCCGTCGAGCCACGGGCGATCCGCGGCCTGGCCGTATCCGCTCAGCAACACGGCTTCGTACCGCTCGACGAGTCCAATGAAGTCATCCGTCCCGCGCGGCTGTGGTGCGACACCGCCACCGCCGCCGAGGCGGCCGAGCTGGCTTCACGCTGGGGGCGCCCGTTGCCGGCCGGCTACACGGCCTCCAAGGTGTTGTGGCTGAAGCGGCACGAGCCGGAGCACTTCGCCCGCCTGCGCCGCGTCCTGCTCCCGCACGACTTCCTCAACCTGCACCTCACCGGCGTGGTCGCCACCGAGGCCGGCGACGCCTCCGGAACCGGCTGGTTCGACCCGGAGCGGCGAGATTGGGACACCGCCGCAGCGGCCTCGATCGACGACCGCCTGCCGGCGATGCTGCCGCCCATCCTCCGCCCGGACGAACCGCTCGGCCGCATCCGGCCCGGACTCGCCGCCCGCCTCGGATTGCCGAAGGACCTGTTGGTGGCCCCTGGCAGCGGCGACAACATGATGAGCGCGCTCGGGGCCGGCGCGGTCCGCGAGGGAGTGCTCGTGGTCAGCCTGGGAACCAGCGGCACGCTCTTCGCCCGCTCCGAACGGCCGGTGGTGGATCCCGAGGGTTTGATCGCGCCGTTCTGCGACGCCACCGGCGCCTGGCTGCCGTTGCTCTGCACGATGAACTGCACCACTGTCCTCGAGGAGGTGCGGAGCGCTTTCGGGCTCGATCTCGAGCGCTTGACCGAGCTGGCGGCGGCCGAGCCGGCCGGCTGCGACGGTCTGACCTTCCTGCCCTACCTCGCTGGCGAGCGGGCGCCCGACTGGCCGCACGCCCGAGCCGCGATCCTCGGCCTCGGACCGGGCTCCCTGCGACCGGGGCGAGTCTTCCGCGCCGCTCTGGAGGGCGCCACCCTGGCGCTGCGGTTCGGCCTGGAGCGGCTGCTTCGCTTCGGCGTCCACGGCGACGAGCTGCGGGTCGTGGGCGGCGGCTCCCGCAACCGGCTCTGGCGCCGAATCCTGGCCGACGCCTTCGGCCTGCCGGTGCAGGCACCGGCGGAGAAGGAATCGGCGGCGCTCGGGGCGGCGATCCAAGCGGCCGCCGTCTGGTCCGGGCGGCCGGTGGCTTCCTTCGCCCGCTCGCTCCGGGGGCGAGTGCCGGCCGAGCCCATCCTGCCCGACCCGGCCGCCCAGTCGGCCTTGCGGGACGCCCTGGACCGCTTCCGCCGCCTCGGCCGGGCCCTGTTCGGATCCGGCGGCGCGGCCGCCGTCGAGAACGCCAACACCGACCCGATCTCCCCGTAGCGCCCGCTGCCTCCCCACTCCTACCGACCATCCACCCGCACCCGACCATGTTCCGACGATCTCCCCTCCTGGCCGGTGTTCTCGCCGGCATCGTTCTGCTCGCCCCCGCCTCCGCCCCCGCCCAGGAATCCGGCGAGGTCATGGAGAAGGCCGTCTCCGCGATGGAGCACGGCGACTTCCAGCAGGCGGCCGAAGGGCTGCGCCGGGTCCTCGCCGAGGATCCGGACAACGGCATCGCCTGGTTCTACCTCGGCTACAGCCTCCACGCCCTCGGCCGGCTCGAGGAGGCCCACGACTGCCACGTCAAGGCCCAGGACGAGCCGTCGGTGCGCCCGGTCGCGATCTACAACCACGCCTGCGTCCACGCCCTCTGGGGCGAGAAGGAGACCGCCCTGCGCCTCCTCGAAGATGCCGTAGCCGAGGGCTTCGACGATCCTGAGACGCTGCGCGAGGACGAGGACCTTGCCACGCTGCGCGAGGATCCGCGCTTCCGGGCGCTGGTCCGATCGCTTGGAGGCGGTGAGGAGGACGAAGAAGGCGAGGAGGAAACCGGAGAGGCCGAGGAGATCGCCGAGGCCGAACCCCTGCCGCCGCCCGCGCCGGCGGAACCGGTGGAGCAGGCCCATGCCTTCGACTTCTATCCCGGCGAATGGGAGCTGCTCGCCGGCGACCGCGTCGTCGGTCGGATCCACGTCGAGCGACTGTTCGGCGGCGCCGTCTTCGAGGCCCGATCGGAGAACTCGCGCAGCTTCTTCCGCTTCGACCCCGTCGCCGGCGAATGGCATCAGGTCTGGGCCGGCGCCGGCGGCCGCTCGGCGGAACTCCACGGGCGCCTCGAGAACGGCGCCATCCGGCTCACGACCCGGGACCCGATCGACGACGCCGGCCGCCTCGGCCGCGCCACCTATCGCAACTTCCATCCGGACGCCTTCGACTACCTGTTCGAGACCAGCGCCGACGGCGGCCGCTCCTGGCAGCGGGCTTCCGAGGTGAAGTTCCGCCGCGCCGAACGGCCGCACGCCGACGCCCGCCTGCCGCGCGCCGAGGGCGGCCCTCCCCACCTTCGGGAGATCGCGGCGCCGCCGGAACCGCCCGCGCCGGTCGCGCCGCCGGAACCGCCCGCCGCCGAAGCGCCGGCCGATGCCGCCGCCCACGCCTACGACTTCAAGCTCGGCTCCTGGACGATCGAGGGCCGGATCCGCACCTCCGACGGCGGCAGCCTGCCCTGCCACGGAAAGTCCATCGCGATCCGGCGCGAGGACGGCGTCCTGGTCGAGGAGATCGTGATCCAGGTTCAGGACGGCCCGACCTACGTCGGCCGGGCCGAGCGTCGATTCGACCGCCAGACCGGCCGCTGGCTGGTGAGCTGGCGCCTGACGGAGCCTGAGCCGGCCGAGATGGAACTGATCGGCAAGCTGAAGGACGGCGGCCCGGTCGAGTACGGCGGCGACGGCGAGGACGCGACCGGGTCCTTCTCGAACCGGATCACCTTCCTCGACATCGGGCCCGACTCCTACTCGGCCCGGCAGGATCGGCTCTACGACGACGGAAGGCTCGAAGTCGGGGTCTGGATGTACCGCGCCCGACGAGCCGACTAGGGAATCCGGCCCGGTTCCCTGGACCCTAATTCGGAACCGGGACGTAACCGCTTGCTTTCGGGATCGCGCCGCAGCGACCGCAGCAATTGCTCCTTCCCCCACCACCGGCCCCGGTCGGGCCGGAACGGGTCGGCTCCCGGCCGACGCTTCGTTCGCTTGGTGTTCCGGGAGGGGGCCGCCGCTCGCCGGGATCCCCGCCTCGACCGGATCCCGGCCGCGGGTGCATCGCCCTCACCCGGCTTGCCCGGGGGCGCCCAGGCGCGCCCGGGACCTTCCGCCACCAGGAGAGACGAGAACGACAGGCCGGGGTTACGCTTCCCCGGCGATCAGGGTCCAGCGATCCGAACCGGATTCAGTCTTCTTCGCCGCCATCCGTGTAGCCCAGCTCCCCGGCGACGAACCGCTGCTCCTCGCCCGCCCGCTCGAGGCCGGCGTGGCGGTCGCGGACGAGTTCGCGCGCGGCCAGATCGGGCCACGGTGCCGTCGTCGGCGGCAACGGGTCGGCCTCGGCCGGATCGGCGGCCAGATCGTGGAGGCGCCAGGGCCGGACCGGCGGCAGGGCGCCGTCGGACCAGAAGGCGAGCCACTTCCAGCCTTCCCGACGAAGGCTGAACCGCTCGTCGTCGGCAGCGAGATGCAGGCGCGGCGGCGGCGACTGCAGGCGACCACCGACGGCCAGGACCCGGCCGCTCAATCCGGCCGGCTGCTCCAATCCAGCCAGCGCCAACAACGTCGGGACGGCGTCCTCCAGCGCCGGGGGCCGCTCCCAGACCGCGCCGGCCGGAACGCCGGGGCCGCGGAGCAGGAACGGCACCCGCACCAGCTCCTCGAACAGGGAGTTGCCGTGCTTCATCAGCCCGTGCTCGCCGAATTGTTCGCCGTGGTCGCCGACCAGCAGCAGCACGAACGGGCGACCGGTGGAGTCCAGCCGGTCCAGGACCCGGCCGAGCTGGCGGTCGACGAACGCCACTTCCTCGAGGTAGGCCAGCCGAAGGCGTTCGACCAGCGGTCGGGCCGCGGCGATCCGAGCCGGGTCGCCGGAGCGAAGGTCCTCCTCCAGGCGGATGGCCAGGTGGCCGTCGTAGCCGTGGCGGGGATCGGCGGTGAAGTCCGCCGGCGGCGGGCCCAGGCCGCGGCTGAGCAGGCCGTCGAACGGGGCGACGGTGCCGTATGGATCGTGCGGATCCATGTAGTGGAGGAAGAGGAAGAAGGGCCGCGGGTCGGCCGCCAGCTCGTCGAGCAGGCCGAGCGCCAGCTCGGTGGTCCGGGCGCCGCGGCCGCGCTCCGGAGCGCCGCCGCCCGCCCGCCGGTGGTGTGGGAACAGGGCCAGTGCGACCACCCGCTCCAGACGGGAGTGATCCGCCAGGAGCAGCGACAGCCAGGAGCGGCCCTCGATCCGGCGCAGGAAGCGACGGATCGGCCCGAGCCGCGGCACTTCCGAGTCGTCGAAAACCTCGAAACCGTCGCCGAAACCGATGTCGCGGGCCAGCAGGCCGTTCGAGATCACCGCCGCGGTGCGCCAGCCGGCGGCGCGGAAACGCTCGGCCAGGAAATCCAGGCGCTCGGCCGGCACCCGGTCGAAGTTGCCGCGGACGCCGTGCTCGAGGCAGTCCAGGCCCGTGAGCAGGGTCAGGTGGGAAGGCACGGTCAGCCCGCTGGGGGCGAGACCGAACGGCGCCGAGGCTCCCTCCCGCCGCAGCCGGTCGAAGCTCGGCAGCTCCAGCCCAGGGGGCCGGGGACCAGTCACGGCGTCGGCGCGCAAGGTGTCGACCGAGATCAGGACGACGTCGGGCCCTGCGGGAGCCGGGTCGCTTCGATCGGGGAAGGAGCGGAGCGGAGGCGCCGGTCGGTCGAGGGCGCCCTGCAGCAGGCCGCCGGCGGCGAGCGCCAGCCACAGCGGCGGCAGAACGGCGCCGGCGCGGCGGCCGGGGAGCGGCCCGCGGACCAGAAACAGGGCGGCCAGCGCGGCCGCGCCGCCGGCGCCGGCGGCCGGGATCGGAGCCAATCCGATGTCGATCGCCAACGGCGCCGCCGCGAGCGCGGCGCCGGCCAGAAACGGCCCGAGGCTGCGCTCGCCGCCTCGCCGCAGCCGCGGAGCCAGGAGCAGGAGCGCCGTCGCCGCCAGGGCCGGCAGCGACCCGCCGGCGGCAACGGTGAAACCTCGGGCCAGCCCGGCGGCGCCGTGGACGGCCAGCGCGTCGGCCAGGGCGCCGGCGCCACAACCGGCCGCCAGCCACCAGACGGAGCGGACGTAGGCGGTGCGCACGCCCGGATCCTAGCCGCGGCGGGCGCTATCGTCGGGGCTCCAGCCTCCCGGACGCCCACCGATGAGCGGCTCCTCCCCCCCGCGATTCTCGCTCTCGCAGGCCTTGCGATCCTCGCTCCACCTCGTCCGCCGCCTGCTCGAGGAGATCGGCCACGACGACCTGGCCGGGGTGGCGGCGCAGATGACCTACTACTTCATGCTGGCCCTGCTGCCGCTGATGATCCTGTCGGTGGCCTTCCTCCAGGCTCTGCCCTGGGAGGTGGACATCCGCGCTTTGTCGCCGGAGTTCCTCAGCGCCTTCTCGCCCGAGGCGGCCGAGAAGATCAGCCAGGGCGTCCGGTCGTTCCTCGCCGACCGACCGTCGGGTGGAGTGGTTCTCTGGATCCTGCCGGTGCTGTGGGCCGCCTCGCGGGCCACCGGCGGCGCCCGCAAGGGTCTGAATCGAGTCTTCCGCTGCCGGCCGCAGCGCAACGTCGTCGTCCTGCGACTGGCCGACCTCGGCCTGACGGTGGCCGCCCTCCTCCTGGTCCTGCTCTCGAACGCGCTGCTGGTCGGCGGGCGCGAACTCGGCCAGTGGCTGGTGGCGGCGTTCCACCTGCCGCACGCCTTCATGGGATTCTGGGCTCTGTTGCGCTGGCCGGTCGCCTTCGCCTCGATGGTCGGAATCCTGATGCTCGCCTACCGCGTGTTGCCGAGCCGGCGCACCGCCTGGCGCCACCTGCTGCTCGGCGCGGTGCCGGCGGTGGTCGGCTGGATCCTGCTGAGTTCCGTCTTCCGGCTGTGGGTGAAGCTGCTCGGCGGCTTCGACAAGCTCTACGGCGGCATGGCCACCTTCTTCGTCTTGATGTTCCTGCTCTGGCTGATCTCGCTGGTGATGCTGCTCGGCGGCGAGATCGCCGCCCGCTCGGCCGAGCGCTCGGAACGGCGGCGGCAGGCGGCGGCCGCCGCGCCGGAGCCGGCGCCGCCGATTCAGTAGAAATCGAGGTGGGCCCGGCACTTGCCGACCCAATAGAGATCGAGGCCGACGAGGCCGGCGAGCCCGACGCAGGCCACCAAATAGGCCGGGAGCAGGTCGCCCGGATTGCCGATGGCCAGGACCATACAAACGAGCACGAACAGGGTCAGCCAGAGCGGCAGTCGCAGCCAGACCAGGAGGTGCAGACGCGCCTTTTCGGCCGCGTCCATCAGAGCTTGCGAGGAGAGCCTCTTGCCGAGGGCGTTGAGTCCGGTGGTGACCGGCATCACCTCGGTGACCATCGTAATCAGGGCCAGGGCGTAGCCGACCTTCAACCAGAGGGCGGCGCCGAAGCCGACCAGGCCCATCGCGTGGTGCAGGATCAGGTCCTTGCGCGGCTTGACCCCGAAGCGCCAGGCGCCGACCGCCATCCAGATGAAGTCGGACAAGAGGTGGCCGTAGACGCAGAGCAGGCCGTAACGCATCCAGTCGCCGTCGAAGTGGCGGTAGAGGAAGGCGCTGCGCCACTCCGACCAGGCGCCGACCAATGCCGCCAGACCGATGGCGGTGAGGATCGCCGCCGCCGCGCCGCGCGAGAGTTTGAAGGCACGCGGGTATTCCGGCTCCACCCGGCCCAGGGCCAGCAGGTGGAGCAAGGTGAAGCCGGCGGTGAAGGCGGCGAGCGGCAGGAGTGTGGTCCGGATGCGCCGATTCTATTCCCGGTCGGGAGGAGGGCCTCCTTTCTCGTGCCTCCGAACGGCGGCCCGGGGCCGGCCGGCCTGCCTCCAGCCCCGGCCGGCCGCACCAGCGAACCGGTCTAGAAGTCCGACCTCCCGCTCCGGGCCGGCGGAGGCGGACGGTCTTAATCTTGGACGCATGACCCGGCACCGCGCCCGCCCGTTCCCGCTCTGCCTGCTCGCCCTGGTTCCGCTGGCCGCCTGCGGCGGTCCCGGGCACCTCCGCAGCGAATCCGCCGCGGCCCCCGCCGAGAGTCCCGCCTCCCGACTGACGGTCGAGCGGATCTTCGCCTCGGACGACTTCGCCGTCCGCGGCTTCGGCCCGGTGCGCTGGCTGGAGGACGGCGGCTGGTCCACGGTCGAGGACCAGGGCGCGGGCAACGAGATCGTCCGCTACGAGCCGGCCACCGGCGAGCGCCGCGTACTCGTCGCAGCGGCGGCGCTGACTCCGCCCGGGGCGGAGAAGCCGCTGCGGGTGGCCGACTACCAGTGGTCGCCGGACGGTCGCAAGCTGTTGATCTTCACCAACACGCGCCGCGTCTGGCGCTACCACACCCGCGGTGACTACTGGGTGCTCGACCTGGCCGGCGGCGGCCTGCGCCGGCTCGGCGCCGGCCTCGACCCGACCTGGCTCCAGTTCGCCAAGTTCAGCCCGGACGGCGGCCGGGTCGCCTACGTCTATCGCAACGACATCTGGGTCGAAGAACTCGACACCGACGGGCCGCCCCGGCGGCTGACCTTCGGCGGCTCGGACACCGTCTCCCACGGCACCTTCGACTGGGTGTACGAGGAGGAGTGGGGGCTGCGCGACGGCTTCCGCTGGAGCCCGGACGGCCGGTGGATCGCCTTCTGGGAGATCGACGACGACGGGGTCGGCGTCTACACGCTCCAGAATCTCACCGCCGGTCTCTACCCGATCGAGAAGCGGATTCCCTATCCCAAGGCCGGCACGACCAACCCGATCTGCCGGATCGGAGTGGTGGCCGCCGACGGCGGCGAGCCCGTCTGGCTCGAGTTGCCCGGCGATCCGCGCGACGACTATGTGGCGCGAATGGAATGGGCGGCCGGTTCCGACCACGAGCTGGTCCTGCAGCGGATCAACCGCCGCCAGGACACGAACCGGGTGCTGCTGGCCGACGACCGCACCGGCGCCTGCCGGGAGGTCTTCGCCGACCACGACCCGGCCTGGGTCGAGGTCTGCGACGACCTCGTCTGGATCGAGGGCGGTGCCGCCTTCACCTGGCTCAGCGAGCGCGACGGCTGGCGCCACCTCTGGCGGGTTCCGCGGGCGGGCGGCGAGCCGGAGTTGATTAGCGATTTCGCCGGCGACGTGATCGAGGTCCTGCTGGTGGACGAGAAGGCCGGCCGGGTCTGGTTCCTGGCCTCGCCCGAGGATCCCGGCCGGCGTTTCTTGTTCGTCGTCCCCCTGGCCGGCGGGCGGCCGGATCGGGTGACCCCACCGGGCGGCGGCTGGCACGACTACCAGATCTCGCGCGACGGCCGCTGGGCGATCCACACCGTCTCCTCCTTCGCCACGCCGCCGCGGATCGAGCTGGTCTCGCTGCCCGACCACCGGGTGCGGCGGGTGTTCGAGGACAACTCCGAGGTCCGCGCCGCCCTGGCCGGGCTGGCGCGGAGCGAGGAGTTGTTCTTCCGCCTCGAACGCGACGACGGCCCGCCGCTCGACGGCTGGATGATCAAGCCGCCGGACTTCGATCCGGCGCGCCGCTGGCCGGCGATCTTCCACGTCTACGGCGAGCCGGCCGGGCAAACGGTCACCGACCGCTGGGGCGGCCGCACCGGACTGTGGCACCGTCTGCTGGCGCAGCAGGGCTACGTCGTGATCAGCGTCGACAACCGCGGCACGCCGGCGCCGCGGGGCCGCGAGTGGCGCAAGTGCGTCTACGGCCAGATCGGTGTCCTCGCCGCCGAGGACCAGGCCGCCGCGGCGCGCGGGCTGTGCGCCGAGTACCCCTGGCTCGACCCGGAGCGCCTGGGGATCTGGGGCTGGAGCGGCGGCGGCTCACAGACCCTGAACTCCCTCTTCCGCCACCCGGAGGTGTGGGCGGCCGGCATCGCGGTGGCGGCGGTGCCCGACCAGCGGCTGTACGACACGATCTACCAGGAGCGGTACATGAACACACCGCAGGCGAATCCGGCCGGCTACCGGGCCGGTTCGCCGATCACCTTCGCCGCCGGACTGGCGGATCCGCTGCTGCTCGTACACGGCACCGGTGACGACAACGTCCACTACCAGGGCTGCGCGTTGCTGATCGACGAGCTGGTGCGGCTGGGCAAGCCCTTCGACATGATGGCCTACCCGAACCGCAGCCACGGCATCTACGAGGGTGAGGGCACCACCACCCACCTCTACCACACGATGCTGCGCTGGTGGCTGGCCCACCTGCCGGCGGGGCCGCGATGATCCTTCCGGCCCTGCTGCTCGCCGTGGCGGCGGCCGTACCGCAGGCCGGCCCCGCCGACGGCGATCGCTGGCGGCTCGAGCCCGACCGCCCCTGCATCGTCTGGGACGTCGCCGGCGACCCGCGCCTGCCGCACGAGGATCGGGTCGAGATGTCCGGCCGGCGCGTTTCGGTGGTGGTCCGCTACGGCGCCGACGCCGACGGCGGCCTGGTCCTGGAGCGCACCGTGGTCTGGCCGAGGCTACGGACGATCCCGGACGACACCCACGCCAGTCTGATCCGGCGCTTCGGCGCCGAGGTCGACGCCGGCGTCCGGATCGACGGCCGCGAGGCGCCGCCCGAACGCCTGCGCGAGGTCCGCTTCGACGGGCTGTTGCGGCTGAAGAGTTCGCTGGGCGACGGACTGGAACTCGTGCGGACTCTCTTCCCGGACCCGGCGGCGGCGGCGGTGCACGAGAACCTGCTGCTGCGCAACACGGGTTCGGCGGTGGTCGAGGTCGAGGTGCGCCACCCGGGCCGAGAGGAGACCACCCCGGCCGCGGAGGGCGTCTTCGGCGCCTATCAGATCACCGTCCGGGGCGGCGAGGCACCGCTCCACTCGTTGCCGCCAGGTGGGGAAGTCCGCTGGAGCATGACGATCGCCGCCGGCGCCGCCGCCGAAGAGCCGCCGGCCGGCCCGGCCGACGCCCCGGCGGCCGAGGACGCCCGCCGCCGCTTCGTCGCCGGCCTGATCACCAACCTCGGCTTCGACTGCCCGGAGCGGGAGTTCGCCGCCGCCTTCGACTTCGCCAAGATCCGCGCCGCCGAGAGCATCTTCCGGACCCGCGGCGGCCTTCTGCACGCCCCCGGCGGCACCCGCTACTACGCGGCGATCTGGGCCAACGACACGATCGAGTACGCCGGCCCGTTCTTCCCGTGGCTGGGCGATCCGGGGGCGAACGAAGCCACCTGGAACGCGCTGCGCCACTTCGCCCGCTTCACCAACCCGGACTATGAACCCCTGCCCAGCTCGATCATCGCCGAAGGACGCGACACCTGGGCCGGCGCCGGCGACCGCGGCGACGCCGCGATGATCGCCTGGGGTGCCAGCCAATGGGCCCAGGCCTTGGGCGATCGGGCCGCGGCCGAGGAGATCTGGCCGCTGATCGAATGGTGCCTGGAGTACTGCCGCCGCCGCACCACTCCCGAGGGGGTGGTCGCCAGCGACAGCGACGAGTTGGAGGGGCGCCTGCCGCACGGCCGGACCAACCTGAGCACCTCCTGCCTGACCTACGCCGGCCTCCGCGCCGCCGCCCGCCTGGGCCGATCCCTCGGCGGCGGCCGCGAGGAAGCGGCCGCGGCCTACGAAGAGCGGGCGGCGGCGCTGGCGACGGCGATCGAGGGTTTCTTCGGCGCCGAGATCGACGGCTTCCCCACCTACCGCTATCACGAGGAGGGCGAAGTGCTCCGGTCCTGGATCTGCCTGCCGCTGGTGGTCGGCCTGCGCGAACGGGCCGCCGGCACCCTCGACGCCCTCTTCTCCGACCGGATGTGGACCGAGGACGGCTTGCGCTCGATCGCCACCGACACCACCTTCTGGGACCGCTCCACCCTCTACGGCCTGCGTGGGGCCTATGCAGCCGGCGACACGGCCCGTGCCACCCGCTTCTTCCGCGCCTTCCTGCGCCGGCGCCTGCTCGGCGAACACGTGCCCTACGCGGTCGAGGCCTGGCCCGAGGGCGACCAGCGCCAGCTGTCGGCCGAGAGCGCGCTGCTCGGCCGGGTCGTGACCGAGGGCCTGTTCGGCCTCGAGCCGAACGGACTGGATGGGTTCTTCTGCACGCCGCACCTGCCGGCCGAATGGCCGCGGATGGCGCTGCGCGCGGTGCACGCCTGCGGGGCCGAGTGGGACCTCGAAGTCGAGCGCCTGCCCGGAGGCCGACTGGCGGTGCGAGTCACGGCCGGCGGCGAGACCGTGGCCGACCGGCGGATCGAGGAGGGCGCCACGGTGGCGGTCCGCCTCCCGGCCCGGCTGCGCCGGCCGCCGCTCGTGCGCGAGCCGGCTCCAGTCGATCCGCCGCCGCCCGGCGCCCGCGCTCTCAGCGAACGGGAGGCGGCCGAGGCCGGCCAGGACTGGGGCACGCTCCGCCGCGGCCGCTCGGCCGGCGGCCGGCCGCTGCGCATCGCCGGCCGGGTCTATGCCCGCGGCATCGGCACCCACGCCGAGTCCGAGATCCCGCTCCACCTCGACGGCGCGCCGGCCGAACTGCGCGGCCTCTGCGGGGTGGACGACGAGGTCGGCGCCGGCGCCCCGGCTTCGATCGAGTTCCTGGTCACCGACGGCGAGAGCGTACTCTGGCGCAGCGGCGTGATGCGTGCCGGCGATCAGGCCCGGCCCTTCGCCGTGCCGCTGGGCGGCCGCCGGGCGGTCTACCTGCGGGCGACCACCACCGGCGACGGCAACGCCTACGACCACGCCGACTGGGTCGAACTCCAGTTGTTGCCGCCGACTTCCGGGCCGGCGACGGCCGCCCCGACCGAGGTCTCGACGGCCGACTTCGGCGCCGTGCCCAACGACGGCCGGGACGACACCGCCGCCCTGCGCCGGGCGCAGGCGGCGCTGCGCCCGGCCGCCGCCGCCGGAGCCGAGCACCTGCGGCTGGTCCTGCCGCCGGGCGTCTACGACCTGGACGCGGCCGCCGCCGTCGGCCGCCGCTGGTTCGTCTCCAACCACGACAACGGCCCGCTCAAGCGGGTGGCGCTGGCGCTGTGCGGCTGGCGCGGCCTGGAGATCGCCGGCGACGGCGCCGAGCTGCGCTGCCACGGCCGGCTGCTGCCGCTGGCGCTGAGCGACTGCGAGGAGGTCGTCGTGCGCGGCCTGGCGATCGACTTCGCCCGCCCCCACCACTCCCAGGGCACGGTGACGGCGGCCGACGCCGACGGCTTCGAGCTGGCGATCGGGCCCGAGTACCCGTACCTCGTCGAGGACGGCTGGCCGGTCTTCCTCGGCAAGGGATGGCGCGCGCCCGCCTGGCGGTGGAGTTGGCTGGAGTTCGAGGCCGGCACCGGCCGGATCGCCTGGAACAGCGGCGACCGCTCCTTCGCCGGCCGGGTCGAGGAGCCCGCCCCCGGCCGCCTGCGCTTCACCGGCGCCGACTGGCGGCCGGCGGTCGGCAACCGGATCGTGATTCGCCATGGCGGCCGCCCCCACCCCGGCATCCTGGTCCAGCGCTGCCGCGGCGTCCGTTTCCACGAAGTCGTCGTCCACCAAGCCGAGGGCATGGGCTGGCTGGTCCAGCGCAGCGCCGACGTCGCGATCGAGGGCGGCGGCGTCCGGCTGCGGCCGGGCACAGAACGGGTCTTCACGACCAGCGCCGACGCCACCCACTTCTCGAACTGCGCCGGCACGATCCGGGTGGAGAAGGCGCTGTTCGAGGGAATGATGGACGACGCGATCAACGTCCACGGCACCTATCTGCAGGCACAGGGCGTCGAGGAAGGCGGCGCCGTGCGGGCGCGTTTCAAGCACGGCCAGAGCACCGGCTTCGCCTTCGCCCTGCCCGGCGATCGGGTCCAGTTCGTGCGCGCGGCCACGCTCCTGCCCTATGCCGAAGCCGAGGTGACCGGAGTGCGCCGTCTGTCCGACACCGACCTCCTGCTCCGCTTGCGCGGCGGCCCGCCGGCCGGGCTGAAGGCCGGCGACGGGCTGGAGAACCTCACGGCCACCCCCGAGGTCGTGTTCCGCGGCAACGTCGTGCGCAACAACCGGGCGCGTGGGGCGCTGTTCAGCTCGCCGCGGCGCACCCTGGTCGCGGACAACCTCTTCGATCACTGCTCGGGCAGCGCCGTCCTGCTCGCCGGCGACTGCAACGGCTGGTTCGAGAGCGGGGCCTGCCGCGACGTGACGATCCGCGGCAACCGCTTCGTCAACAACCTGACCAGCCTCTATCAATTCACCGAGGCGGTGATCGCGATTTGCCCCGAGGTGAGGGACCTGGCGGCGCAGGACCGCCCCTACCACGCCGGGGTGCGGATCCTGGACAACGACTTCACGGTCTTCGACGCCCCGGTGCTCTACGCTCGTTCGGTGGCCGGTCTCGAGTTCCGCGGCAACCGAATCGAGCGTTCGGACGAGTACCCCCCCTTCCACCCGAACCGCGCCCCGGCGAAGCTGGTCGGCTGCCGGGGAGCCGTGGTGGAGGGGTTGGCGACGACCGAGGAGTGAACCAGGCGTAACCGATCCTGGCCGGGGCCGTCATTTCAGGTAGACCGCCCCGAGGGGGCCGCCTGCCATGCCGCGCTTCATTCCTGGTTTCTGTCCCTACCCCGAGTGCCCCTCCAATCGGGGCCGGGAGGAGTTCCGCTACCGCCGCCGCGGCACCTACCCAGGCACCCATCCCCCTCGACGAGTGCAGCGCTTTCTCTGCCATGCCTGCGGTCGCTCCTTCTCCCGCACCGCCTTCCAGCCCCGCTACCGGCTCCACAAGCCACGGATCACCCGGCCGGTTCTGCGCCTGCTCGAAGCCGGCATCAGCCAACGGGCCGCCGCCCGCTGCCTGGGAATCGACCGCAAGACGGTCGCCCATCGAGTATCACTCGAACGGAGTTCAGCCAACCGGGCCGGCCGATCCGGCGCTCAGACCCTACGGCATTCACCTCGAGCAGGGCTTTGAGGGCCGGAAGAAACCAGAGGAAGGCATCGACCCGTGCGTTGAGCGCCGGCAGGTGGAGCGGTAGGGAAATGGGCCGCCCCTCCTGCCGGCGGGGGCGGCCCGGAACGGCGCGAGGTCGTGCCCCCCCTCAGGAGCCGGCAGCCCTGAGTTCCTTCAGACGCTCCTGAAGGCGCTTCAGGAAGGATTCGGCCCGCGGTTCGTCGCCGTATTGTTCCTGGTACCAGGCCAGGGCACGGGCGTACAGGTCGGCGTCGCCTTCCTGATCGGCGTAGCGAAGCAGGAAGCTCCACATCATCGGCCGAATCTTTTCGCTCGGCATCCGGCCTTCGGCCAGCAGTTCCTTCAGCCGGCGCCCGGCGGCGGCGATCTTCTCCGGATCGCGGCCGGCGCCGGAGATGATCTCTTGGACCTCTCCGTCGAGCAACAAAGCAGCCAGTTCCCGTTTCTGTTCGGCGGTCAGGTCCTTCAGTCTGCCGGCCTGCTCCCTGGCCTCGGCATAGCTGATCCGACCCAACCGGAACCGGGCCAGGAAAAGTCCGTTCTCGAGGCCCTTCTCGCCGGCCGCCACCCGCTTCTCCAGATCGAGGAGCCGGGTCAGCTCAGCCAGGGTCCGCTCGAAGCCGGCTACCGTCCGTTCACTCTGCACGGCCAGGGTGTTGCCGTCGGCGTCCATGAACTGGAGCGTCGGGAAGCCGCGGCCGCCCTTCTCGCGCAGCAGGTTGTCGTAGGGGTGCCCCTCGATTCGGGTGGTGATGTGAAGGAAGGGCACGACCTTCTTGGCGAAGGCGGGGAAGGCGGGGTCGGAGAGCGCACCGCTCTCCAGGGCTTCACACGGCCCTCACGGCGCGTACGAGCGCGTGAAGTAGGTGAAGAGCAGCTTGCCCTCCGCCCTCGCCCGCGCCCGGGCCTCGTCGTAATCAGTGATCCAGCCGCCGAAGGCGATGAACTCCTTCTTCAGCTTGTCGGCGTAGCGGGCCTTGTAGTCGGCCTGCTTCTCGGCTTGGGTGCGGGTGTCCTGCGGCGGCGCCTGCAGCTTGGCGGCCGGGACGCCGGCGCGGGCCTGCTTGCCCGGCTTGGCGGTCTGGGCGGGCTTGGCCTCCTGGGCGAACATCCCTGCCCCGAGCAGCAGCCCCGCGAGTGCGGGAGCGATCAGGATGCGGTGGTCGGTCATGGTCCTCCTGAGACGGGAAAGGTGGGGAAACCGCTGGAGCCGAATCGGCTCCCGGCCGGACATCCTAACCGGTGGGTCCCCCCCAACCGCCGGCGAACCGATCCGACCGGGCAGGTCGCCCGTCGTGTCCGAACCCGCCCGGGTTCCGTCGGCCCCGTCCTCCACCTGGGGCGACGAGGGACGCCCCAGCCCTGCGCGTCAGGGAGGAGCCGGCGCGGCGGCCGCAGCCGCGGAGCGCGGAGGAACGGGCGGGCGGTTGGAGGCGGGGCGGCCCTCGAGCATGGGTATCGAGGCAGGACAGCCCCTCCCCCAAAAACCGCGAGCCGGACTGAACCGCAGCAGCGGTTGTTCGTTTTCTCCAGCCCAACCCCAAAAACCATTCCCCCTGGATCATGATCACTGCGATCATCGCGCTCTCGGTCTGCCCTCAGCAGGCCCCTCCCTCTTCCCCCGTCCAAGATCCCGAGGCGTCCGCGCCCCAAGAACCCGGCCAGGGTAAGGACCAGGCGGCTCCGGAAATCGTCGTCATCGCCACCCGACACGAAGCCGAGCCCCGGGACGTTCCCCGCTCGGTGACCGTTCTCTCCAAGGACCAGCTCCGGGAGAAGGCCCCGCGGACCGTGGCCGAGGCCCTCCGCTTCCAGCCGGGAATCTGGGTCCAGAAGACCGGCCACCTTGGTGGTGCCCCGATCATCCGTGGCTTCATGGGCAACCAGGTGGTCTATCTCTTCGACGGAATCCGCCGCAACACCGCCAGCCTCTTCGCCGGGCCGAATTCGTTCCTCCAGAACATCGACGCCCTCGACGTGGATCGCATCGAGGTCATCCGCGGCCCCGGTTCCGTCCTCTACGGATCCGACGCGATCGGTGGCGTCGTCAACGTCATCAGCAACGAGGAACTGGCCTTTTCCGACGGCCTCGACTGGGGCGGCCGGATCCTCGGCCGCTACGGCAGCGCCGATCAGGAAACCAGTTCCCGGCTCGAGGGTTTCGTCACCGGCGAACGCTTCAACGCCTTCATCGGCGCCACCCGCCGCGACATTGGTGACCTCGAATCCGGCCGCGGCGGCATGGTCCAGGTACCTTCTTCCTGGTACGAGCACGACTTCGACGGCCAGGCCGGCTGGAAAGTCGGCGACGGCCAACGGCTCGACTTTTACTTCCAGAACTTCAAGCGGCCGGAGGGCATGCGCTTCGACAAGCCGAACTGGGTCCAACGAAACGACCGCGACCTCTACACCCTGCGCTACCGGGCCCAGGACCTCGGCTTCGCCGACAGCCTCGACGCCAAGGCCTACTACCACCGCCAGGCCAACTTCATCGACGAGAAGTGGTGGGACTCGGACTCGCTCGACCGCTCCGTCGGCCTCGATCTCCAGGCCGGAAGCCAGCTCAGCGAGGATCTGCTGTTGACCTGGGGGCTGACCGCTCTCCGCGACTCGGTCAGCAAGTCCAACCCCCAGAAGGGCACGGAGGACCCGGACGTCGACTGGCAGGACGCGGCCCTGTTCGGCCTGGCCGAGTGGCAGGTCGCCCAGGACGTTCAGCTCAGCCTCGGTCTGCGGGCGGACAACTTCAGCCTGGACGCCACCGCGCCCCCCTTCCGCAAACTGGACTCGAACGTCCAGAACGCGATCAACAACGGTTCTCTGACCCTGGCCGACCTCGGCCAGAACCGCTCGGACACCGCCTTCACCGGCGGCCTCGGCCTGAGCTGGGACGTGACTGACTCGGTGACCGCCTACACCCACCTCGGTCGGGCCTTCCGCGCCCCCAACAAGAGCGACATGCTCTCCTTCGGCGCGTTCACCTTCGGCTTCAATGTGCCGTCTCCGAATCTCGACCCCGAGTCCTCTTGGACCTATGAAATCGGACTCAAGACCCAGACCGACGACACCGCCGTCGCCGTCGCCGGCTACCTGACGACCGTCTCCGATGGAATCGTCTCGCAGCCCGGCACGTTCAACGGCTCGAGCTTCATCGACCTCAACGGCAACGGCACCCAGGACGCCGGCGAGCAGGTCTATGTCAAGCAGAATTCGCCGGACGACATCGTCGTCAAGGGCCTCGAACTCCAGGCGATCCACTACCTGCCGGATTCCTGGGTCCATGCCGTCGTCGACCAAGGCGCGGTGGCTCTCTACGGCAATCTGACCTGGATGCGGGGCGAGGACAAGGGCACGAACGAACCCCTCGACCGCGGCATCCCGACCAACGCTCTGCTCGGCATCCGCTGGGAAGACAGCCGCAACCCGCGGCAGCAGCGGTGGTGGACCGCCTTGGAAGCCTGGGCGGTGGACAGCTTCGACCGCATCCCCTCCAGCCGCTACGGCGACGGCGCCTTCCACAGCGATCCGCAGGATCCGGGCGGCTCGCCGTATCTGGCTCCGGGCCCGCGGGTCCCCGGCTACACGGTCTTCTCCTGGCGCGGCGGCGTGCGCCTGTCGAACGACGCCGACCTCACTATCGCGGTCGAGAATCTGACCAACCGGCTGTACCGGGTGAAGGACTCGCGCATCGATGCCAGCGGAACGAATGTCGTCGCCGCCCTGGAAGTCCGGTTCTAGGACTGGGCGCATCTCCTGGATCTGGGGGGCCGGCGGTCTTCTGCTGGCGTCGGCTCCCCTTCTTTTCTTCTTCCTTTCCTGCCCTGCACCTCTCGGGGCGGGAGCGCCGCCCCAGCAACCGGCGCGGGCCGTATTTCTCGGCGCCTGGGACCGGGCCCGACCCTTGCTCGAGCGGGCCGCCGCGGACCGCGGCTGGTCGGCCGAATTCTTCGCCGACGCGGAACTCGCGCGGGTGGAGCCGGAGAAGCTCGCCGCCGCCGACGCCGTCCTGGTCCTCAACATCCCGCCGGCAGCGGCGCTGGGCTTGGCCGACCACCTGTCGGCGGCGAGAACCCTCCACCCGCGGCTACCGGTTCTGGCCTTGGACCGGCGGGAGACCCAGGCCGGTCTGCGCCGTCGGGGATTGCTGAGCGACGAGGACGAATTGACCGCCTACTGGCGCGCCGGCGGCCTCGAGAATTACCGCCGGATGTTCGCCTGGCTGCGTCGCCGCCTCCTGGGCGAGGAGGTCGAGGTGGCGCCGCCGCTGCAGGTGCCGACGGCCGCCCTCTGGCATCCGGACGCCCCGTCCTTCTTCACCGACGTGGCCGCCTTCCGGGCCTGGCTCGAGGAGACCGGCCGCCTGGAACCAAGCGACCGCCGCGTCGCGCTCGTGACCCAACAAAGTTTCCTCGTCCTCGAGGACACCGCCGTCCACCGGGCGATCGTCCGCGATCTCGAGGGGCGCGGCGTCGCCGTCGCCGTCCTCTTCGCCGACCGCCAGGACACTCTGCTCGAGATGCTCCGCGCCTGGAAGCCGGAGCTGATTCTCGACGACGGGCACGCGTCGCCGATGCTTCTGGCCGGAGCGGCGGAACTCGACGTGCCGCAGATCAAAACCATTTCCATGCTGCGGACCACCCTGGACGACTGGCGGCGCTCGCCGCTGGGGCTGGACCCCGGTGACGTCAGCCTTCATCTCCTCACGCAGGAGGTCTACGGCATCATCGATCCGCAGGTCGTCGGCGGCCTGGTCGAAAACATCCAAGGCTATCGCTTGCACGAACCCGACCCGGAGCGCGTCGCCCACTTGGGCCGAAGGGTGGCGGCCTGGCTCAGTCTGCGGGCCACAGCACCCGCGGACCGTCGGATCGCCGTCGTTTATTACCACAAGTATCTGGGCGACGGCGACATCCTGCGCGGCAGTCCCAGCGGCGCCTTCCTCGACGGGCCGGCCAGCCTCCTGCGGGTGCTCCGCGCCTTGCGCGCGGCCGGCTACCGCGTCGATCCGCTGCCGGCCGACGAGGAAGAGCTGATCGCCCTCCTGCGGCGGCGCGGCCGTAACGTCGCCGCCTGGGCCAAGGGGGATCTGCGTCGCTTGGTCGAAGAGGGCGATCCGGTGTTGCTGCCCGTGGAGCGATACCGCTCCTGGCTGGAGTCGCTGCCGACGGAAGCGGTGCGACGAGTCGAGGCCGCCCACGGCCGGCCGCCGGGTCGGCAGATGAGCTGGCGGGAGAACGGGCGGGACTTCTTCGTCCTGCCGCGGATCGATCTCGGCGGAGTGGTCCTGATGCCGCAGCCGGCCCGGGGCCCGGAGAACGACGAACGGTTGCTGCACGCTCGGGATGTGCCGCCGCCCCACCAATACCTGGCCGCCTACCTCTGGTTGCAGCACGAGGCCGACGTGGACGCCGTCGTTCACTTCGGCACGCACGGTTCGGAACTCCTGCTGCCGGAGAAGGCGGCCGGCCTGGGGCCGGAGGACTACAGCGACATTTGCCTGGGGGATCTCCCGGCCGTCACCCCCTGGGTGCTCGACAACGTCGCCGAGGCGACTTTGGCCAGGCGACGCAGTTACGCCGTCCTGGTCGATCATCTGACGCCTGCCTATGAGGCCGCCGGCCTGGCTCCGGACCTCGAGAAGCTGTCGCGCCTGCTCGACCAGTTCGCCACCCTCGAGGAGGGCATCCTGCGCGAACGATATCGCCACCAGATCAGCGTCGCCGCGCGGCAGGCCGCCATGGCTCCGGAGGGGAACGAAGACCTGTCCGACGACGCTCTCGCCGGCCTCGCCGCCGACCTCCACGGCATCCGCAGCCGGGTGGCGCCGATGAGCCTGCACGTGCTCGGGCGGCCGCCGACGCCCGAGCGGCTGATCGGTATGGTCGCCAGCATGCTCGGCCCCGAAGCGGAAGCGGACCTCGGCGGCCGCGAAGCGGAAGAGATCCTCCTCCGAGCCGCCCTCCTCGAGGGGGACGAGCGGGCGCAAGAAGCCCTCGGCCGCTGGCGCGACACCGCTCTCGATCACCGGGACCGGCTCCTGGGATGCGAGGACGAGATCGGCAACCTCCTGCACGCCCTCGACGGTGGTTTCGTGCCGCCGGGGCCGGGCAACGACCCGGTCAGGAACCCGGCGGCGGCCCCCACCGGTCGCAATCTCTACGCCCTGAACCCGGAGGAGATCCCGACCCCCGCCGCCTGGCAGGTCGGCGCTGAACTCGGCCGCCAGCTTCTCGAGCGCCGCCCCGACCTGAGGAAAGTGGCCTTCGACCTGAACGCCTTCGAAACGATGCGGGACTACGGGGTCATGGAGGCCGAGATCCTCTGGCTGATCGGCGTTCGGCCGGTCTGGGACGAGAACGGCCTGGTCGTGGACGTCGAGCTGGTGCCGCGGGAAGAACTCGAACACCCCCGGCTCGACGTCTTCATCGCCATCAGCGGAGCGATGCGGGACAACTTTCCTTCCCGCGTGCGCCTGCTCGATCGGGCGATCCGCCTGGCGGCGGCGCAAAAGGAGCCCGACAATCGGCTGCGTTCGGGCGTCGCCCGTCAGGAGAAGCTCTTGCGGGCGGCCGGCTTCGCCCCCGAACGGGCGGCGGCGCTGGCGCCGGCGCGGATCTTCGGTCAGCGTCCGGGAGAATATGGAACCCGGGTCCTGTACCTCGTGCCGCAATCCGGGTCCTGGCAGGACGAGAAGGAAGTGGCGGAGGTCTATCTCGAGAACATGGCCTACGTCTTCACCGGCGACCTCTGGGGCGAGAAGGTCGATGGCCTCTATCGCGGCGCCATGGCGGGAACCGATCTCGTGCTGCGGAACTGGGCCTCGAACATGATGAGCCCGCTCTCCAACCACCACGTCTACGAATACGCCGGCGGCCTGAGCATGGCCCTGGCCGAGGTCACGGGCAAGGAACCGGAACTCTGGCTCAACGACGTCCGCGAGCGGGATCCCCGCCTCCGGGATTTCGCCTCGGTCCTGCGCGAGGAGTTTCACTCCACCCTGCTCAATCCGAAGTGGCAGCAGGGCATGAAGGAGCACGGCTACGCCGGCGCCGGCCAGATGGCGGAGCTGGTCAAGAACGCCTTCGGCTGGAGCGTGACCCGGCCCGGATCGGTGGAGCAGGCCGTCTGGGACAAGATCCACGCCGATTTCGTCGAAGACCGCAACGGGCTCGGCTTGCGCGATTGGTTCGCGCGCCGGAACCCGGCCGCCTTCCAGGAGATCGCAGCCACTCTGCTGGAGGCCGCCCGCAAGGGCTACTGGCAGGCAAGCGAGGAGACCCGGCGCGGCTTGGCGCGGGCCTACGCCGCCGCCGTGGCCGCCAGCGGTTATTCCGCCGGCCTGGTGGCCGGCGGCAACCGAGCCCTTCAGGACACGATCCGACAGCTGCTCGGCGGCCCGGCCGACCGGGAACTGCTGGCCGCCTGGGAACAGGCGGTGGCGGTTTCCGAGCGCGAACCGTCCGGTGAAACGGTCCGAGGCCTGGAGCTGACGGCGGCGGAAACGGAGGCGGAAACGCCGGCGCCGGAAACCGCGGCTTCGAAACCGCCGCCCGACCGGCGCGACCACGCTCCTTCGCCCGTCCTGTTGGTGGCGGGCGCAGCGGCCGCCCTCTTTCTGATCGGACTCACCCGCCGCAGCGGAGGCTTGGCGTGATCGAGCAGGTCGGCCGGTTCCTCCTTGTCCTCTCCGAGGCTCTGCTCCTGCCCGACGTGGTCCTCCTCGTCCTGGCCGGCGCACTCAGCATCCTCCACTTCGGCGGCCTGTGCGGCGAGGTCCTGCGCCGGCGTCGGATCGTCCCGCCGCACCGCCGTCTCTGCACCGAGCTGGCCGCCGACCAGGACCGGCGGCTGCCTCTGTCGGGGATCCGACAGGCTTCGCCGCTGGCGGCTGCGCTGCTCCCGGAGGCGGGCGACCACCACGACCGGGACAAGATCCTGGACGACCTGCGCCTGGCGATGGAAGCCCGACTCGAGCGGCACAACCTGCTGGTCCGCCTCGGCCCGATGCTGGGACTCGCCGGCACCCTCATCCCCCTCGGCCCGGGGCTCGCCGCGCTGTCGGCCGGTGACGTGGCCCAACTCTCCCGCCATCTGGTCGTGGCTTTCACAACCACGGTTCTCGGTCTCCTCATCGGCGGGCTTTCCTTTACTTCGCTGTCCTTCCGCCGGCGTTGGTACGCCCAGGATCTGAGCGACCTGGAGTTTCTGCTCAGCCGGGAGGAGCGTCCGTGAGAAGAGGCCGCCGTTTGGGTCCGACAGACGAGGACCCTCTCGCCGGGGTGGCGAATCTCTTCGACCTGGGCATCGTCTTCGCCCTCGGTTTCATGGTGTCGCTGGTCCTCTACCTCGGCTTGCCCGAACTCCTTCAGCGCGAGGACTTCACCCTGGTCAAGAATCCCGGCCAGGAGGACATGGAGATCCTCCGGCGGGAAGGGGAGCGCCTCGAACACTATCGGGCCACCGGCGGCGAGGTCGGCGGCCAGGCCGGGGAACGCCTGGGCACGGCGTGGCGCCTCGAATCGGGCGAAGTCATCTACGTGCCGGACTGAGGCTCCCGAGCCCCGAGGGTGCGGCCTCCCTGGAGGGGACCAGACGACAGGATCTGGGCGCCGGTCCGGTCGGTTGGCGGGGCGCGGCGGTGCCGGCCTCATTCCCGGCGGCCGCCGGCCCCCGGTTCGGCCGACCGGCCGCGAAGGGAGGGAAGGCCGCCGCCTCGTCTTCATCGAGAAGATCCGCAGGCGGATCGGACATTCACCCCGGGAAGGTGGCCACGATCTCGCGCCGGTGTCCGTCGCGGAGGAGGTCGCGCACGAACTGAACGAATTCGTCGTCGGCGTCGTAGGAGTCCACCCGCAGGCCGAGGCCCTCGCGGTTCTGCCGGAGGAGCCTGGCCGAAACGGGTTCGTCGGAATCCATGGGGTTCACGACAACCTATCCCTGCCGTACCTGGGCGGACCTTTCCTCTTGTCACGTCTTCGTTTTTTCCCCTTTCCCAGGGTGTCCCGATTCCAACGGTCCACCGCAATCACCGACCATGACCCGGCCCGCCCAGAAGACCCGCCCCGCCGCGCCCGCCCGGCCGATCGGCTCCCTCCCCGCCGCCAACAGCCCGCGCTTCGCCAAGCTGCTCCGCGAGATCCTGGCTGG
>RFGR01000025.1 GCA_003696625.1 Planctomycetota bacterium | reverse complement strand
GGGTGGGGGTGCCTTGGCTCGGCGGGGTCTGCGGTTCCTGCCCGCACTGTCGCGCCGGGCGCGAGAACCTCTGCCCGGAGGCTCGTTTCACCGGCTACCAGGTCGACGGCGGTTACGCCGAGTATGCGGTCGCCGACGCCGATTTCGTCTTCCCGCTGCCCGATCGGATCGACGACCTGCACGCGGCGCCGCTGCTCTGCGCCGGCCTGATCGGCTATCGGAGCTGGCGCAAGGCCGGGCCGGCGGCGACGCTCGGACTCTACGGATTCGGCGCCGCCGCCCACATCCTCTGCCAGCTCGCCGTAGCCGAAGGGCAGCGGGTGTTCGCTTTCACCCGGCCCGGCGACGGCGCCGGCCAGGAGTTCGCCCGCTCGCTCGGTGCGGCCTGGGCCGGCGGCTCGGACCGGCCGCCTCCGGAGGAGCTGGACGCGGCGATCCTGTTCGCGCCGGTCGGGGCGCTGGTCCCGGCGGCGCTGCGGGCGGTCCGTCCCGGCGGCCGGGTGATCTGCGCCGGCATCCACATGAGCGATCTGCCCTCTTTCCCCTACGAGCTGCTCTGGCAGGAGCGACGGCTGGAGTCGGTCGCCAACCTGACCCGCGCCGACGGGCGGGAGTTCTTCGCCGCCCTGGACCGGCATCCGGTCCGAACCGAGGTCGAGGTCTTCCCGCTGGAAGCGGCGGAGGAGGCTCTGAACCGGCTCCGGAGCGGGCGGATCCGAGGGGCGGCGGTGCTGGTGGTGGACGGACCTTCCCGGCGCGGTTTTCGGTGCTAACGTGGAGCTATGCGTCTCCGCCCTCTTCTCCCAGCCCTTCTGGTGGCGGCGCCCCTGGCCGCCCAGGGCGTGACGATCTCCCAGACCCTTCCGACCACCGGCGCTTCGCCGCAACCGGTCCACGTCGGCCGTGCAGTCGGCACGCTCGACCAGGTCAGCCCCTTCGCCAGTGAGGTCGTGCCCCCGATCTGGGGCGCCGGCTTCAACGGCACCACGAGTTCGATGGTCTGGCAGACGGACATCCGGGCGGGCATGGCCGGCGTGCTCGAGGGATTCGAGATCGAGGCCACCGGCGTCGTCGGCGCTCAGATCAACCTTCGCATCCGGCTCGGCGGCGGCTGGAACGTTACTCCGCCGGTCTGGTCCGGCACGATCACCAAGTCGACGCCGTACACCGAGATCATCTGGGTGGACACCTCCGCGGCCGGCATCCTGCTGAACCCGGGGGACCTGTTCGTGATCGAATGGCAGGGCAACGACACCGGCTTCGGCATGACCGGAAGCTTCGAGCCGCCGCCGGGCGCCCCAGCCTATCCCGAGCTGATCTACCTGAACGGCCCCGGCTGCTACGCCGACTGCGGTTGGCGGATCGGCTTCCACACCTACATGGGCCCGGTCGGGCCGACCTTGACCAGCACCCCGCTCGTGGCCGGCGCCCAGGCCCTGCTGACCGTGGCCGGAGCCACCCCCTACCGGCCGGTGGGCTTCGCCTCCTCCCTCGTCGGTTCCGGGCCGACCTCGGTACCGCTCGGCCCCTGCGGCAGCGTCACGCTGGACCTGAGCGCGCCGGTCCGAATCCTCGGAATCCTCCGAGCCGACGCCAACGGCTACGCCATCCTCACCGGCACCGTCCCGGCGGGCATGACCGGCCGCACGATCTGGCTGCAGGCCCTGGACCTGGCGACCTGTACGCCGACGAACGGGCTGGCGGAGGTGGTCGGCTAGCTTGGCCGGCGGGCCGCCTTTCCCCCGAAATCCCTATCGAATCGCGGGATAGGGGGAATGGTACGCCCGACGCGATTCGAACACGTGACCTTCTGCTCCGGAGGCAGACGCTCTATCCAGCTGAGCTACGGGCGCACCCAGAAATCCGGGCGAACAGGATAGCGAGGCGTTGCGGCGGTGGATAGTCCCGGGAGGTCCAGGGTCGGCCGAACCGGGCGCCGCGCGCCGGATCGACGCGGATCGGCCGGCTCGGCAAAGGAATCCGGTCGGCCGGCCCCGCCGAACCTTCCGTTTTTGCTGTAACTCGGGCTTCGAATCCGGCCTAGGGAAGGACAGGGTCCCGATTCCATCCTGCCCGCTCGGGCTTTCGTGGTATCGTGGAGTTTTTCCTGGAAGCTTCGGCTTCCGAGCGACCCATGCGTTCCGTCCTCACCCTCGCTGGATTCGGCTGCGCGGCCCTGGCCGCCGGCGTCGGGTTCCTGTCGGCCCCGGCGCCTCTCGCCGCCGGCTCGGGAACCCTCGTCACCCTTGCCGACACCGACGGCGACCTGCTCGACGACGCGCTCGAGCTGCGCCTGGGCACCGACCCGAACTTCGCCGACAAGGACCAGGACGGCCGGACCGACCTGGAGGAGTACCTCCTCGGTTCGCGGCCGAACGTCTGGGACGATCCGCAGTTCCTGCCCGGCGGCTGCACTTCGTTCCGGTTCGAGGTCTACCAAAACGGCCCCGACTTCGTCCTCGAGTTCTTCGCCCTGGTCAGCAACCAGGTCCACTCCTTGGCCCTGCACCGGGCCGACCCCGCCGGCGAACGGGTCTTCACCTTCCGCGATCTGATGCCGAAGGTGGTGGATTCGATCCGGCAGCCGACCAGCATCCCCGGCTTCGACGTCCAACGGCTGCGGGTGCGGGTGCAGAGTTCGTGGTTCGAGTCCCGGTCCTCGGTTGCCTTCGCGGCCGTGGTCGCCGCCGACAACGTCCTGCTCGGCGACTCGGTCATCCTCACCCACGCCGACCAGCGTTTGGCCGAGGTCGTGATGCGGATGCCGGAGGGCACCCCGCGGGGGTCCGCACCGGGCCACAACCGGATCGGGGCGGCCGAGTTGGGCGGCTCGCCGATCACCGGTGGCAACGAGAAGACCGGCGGGCTGTTCCCGGTCGATCCAGGCGATCCGGGGACCAGCTCCGGCACCGCCGACGAGGTCTGCGTCCAGACCCTCGTGCCGATCGGCAACCTCGGCGGCGGCCGGGTCCAGTACGTGGTGGCCGACGCCACCTGCGACCCGGAACCGGGCGCCATCTGCATGCCCGGCTGCGCCGCCACCAAGGACGACCTGATCATCGGCATCGACGTGGTCGGCCTGCTCGGCGGCTGAGGCCCGCCCGGAGGCCCCCAGGGAGGCCGCTCCAGACCCTCTGGAGCGGCCTCTTCCATTGACCCAATCCTCTTTCTAGACTGGGCTTAGGGCTGAACCCCAAAAGCTGGAACCCCCTTGAACCGAAACTCGTCGAAATAGGGACGCGCTTTGACCGATTCCGATCAGGAGCTGGTCAGGCGTTGCCAGCAAGCCTCCGGCGCGGCTTTCGAGGCCGCCTACCGCGAGCTTTACGATCTTTACAGCAGCCGGATCTACACGATCTGCCTTCGGGTCACCGGCAACGAGGAAGACGCCCTCGACGCGGCCCAGGAGACCTTGGTCACCCTGGCCCGCCGGATCCGGGACTTCGCCTTCCGCAGCCGGTTCTCCTCCTGGGTCTTTCGGATCGCGGTCAACGCCGCGATCGACGTCCGCCGCCGCCGCCTCGCCGGTCAACGCGGCTCCGTCCGCACCGTCCTGGCCTCGGGAGAGGCCGACCCGCTGGCAGATGCCGCGGCCGATCCCGACCGTTCCGATCCCCTCCTCGATCTCGAGGGCCGCGAGTCGGTCGAGATGGTCCGCCGGGCGCTCGCGAGCATCAACCCTCGCTTCTCCTCGCTGCTCGCCCTCCGCTACATGGAAGGGCTCAGCTACGAGGAGATCGCCGAGGTGCTCGAGTGCAGCCTCGGCACGGTGAAATCCCGGCTCAATCGCGCTCACGCCGCTCTCCGCGAACACCTCGCCCGTCGGGGCGAGGGGCCCCCGGCGGGCGGCTGATCCCCATCCCCTCTCATCCCTGTGGAACGCCACCCCGAACCCGCCGCCCTTCCCAAGAGCCTGGAGGAATCCCTCCGGCGCCTGGGCGGGGTCCAGGCTCCCGAGGAGCTCTGGCACCGGGTCGCGCTGAGCATCTCCAAGCCGGCCGAGGCTCCGGATGAACTCTGGCGCCGGGTGGAACCTGAAGTCCGGGCCGTGGCCCGGCCGCGCCCGATCCTGCGCTTCCGGCGCGTTGCCGCCGCCGCCGCGGCCGTCGCCGTTTTCGCCCTCGGTTTCCTGCTCGCCGGGCGCGACCGGCCGTCGCCGACCGATCCGGTGTTCGCCTACGCCGAGCGGCCCGAGCTGCGCGACCGCTTCCTCGAGCAGGGAATCGCGATCCAGGTCGGCGAGGAGCAGCTCTCGCCCACCGCCAGGATGCTGGCCGGCGCCCGCGGCGCGGCCACGGAGGGCAGCCTCTGATGCGGCGGGTCCCGGTCCTGATCGCCCTATTCCTGGCCCCGTGGCTGGGTTCCTGCCTCGGCGGGTCCTCCTCGGGCGCCGGCGCCGCCGCGGCGCCCGGGGCGGAGAACGCCCTCGCCGGCCAGGGCGGGCCCGGTCTGGCGGCCGGCGCCGCCGCTCATCATCTCCCCACCTTCCGCGCGCCGGAGGAGTTCCTGCTCGAGGCCGAGCGCCTCTACCGGGTGCGCGACGCGGCCGGCGCCTACGAGGTCTTCCGCGAGGTCCTCCGCGCCGACGGCCAGGGGCAGTTCGCCCTCGAGCTGACCGGCCATCAGCCGGCCGGAGCCGCCGCGATCGGCCCGCCGTCGCTCGACTGGCAGGCCCGCTACGAGTTCCGGCAGCGCTTCCTGGTCCACTTCCGGGATCTGCACCGCGGCAGCGAGGAGTCGCTGCGCCGGAACTACGTCTGGGAGGAACTCCCGGGCTCGGTCACGATGGCCGGGCGGAGCTGCAGTCGGCACCTCGTCACCAACCGCTACGGCTACGGCAGCATCGAGCTGACGATCGACGATCAGCTCGAGCTGCTGCTCGGCTGGGTGGTGCGGGACGAGACCGGCCAGGAGCTGTCCTCGCTCGAGACGACCGCCCTCAACCTGGCTCCCAACCTCACCGGCGTCACCTGGTCGGCTCCGGCGGCGCCGATCCAGCCCTACCGGGGCCCGATCGACGATCCGGTCCTCGGCTTCACCCCGTTGTCGCTGCACTACGCCCCGGCCGGGTACTTCCCGACCGAGGAGCGGATGGTGCTGACCGAACAGGTTTTCGGCACCTCGATTCGCAACTTCCACGTCGAGGTGCTCCACGACGGGTTGCAGACGATCCTGATCGGTCAGCAGGGCGGAAACGGCACCGGTCCGGGGGGGCCGATCCAGAAGACGATCATCAAGCTCAGCGATCTTGGAGGCGTCCGGGTCGTCGAGGGGCCGATCGGCGCCCGGCAGGTCTGCGTTCTGGGCACCGCGCCGATGCAGGAGCTGCGGGCGACCTGGAACAGCACATCCCAGTTCTGATCCCCCCATCTTCCCCCCAGGGGAATCTGGACCCACCTTCTGGATCGGATTCCGGCGCTCCGGTGTCACCAGTAGGCCGGTCTGCCGCCGGGAAGGCCGAGGAAATCCGTTTTCTCGGTCCAGGGGGAATCGCCGGGCCGGATGCCGCCGGGCGACCCAGGGATCGATCCAGCCCACCAGACCGGCGGGGGCTGTGCAGGGGCTCGTCGGCTGGGGAAGGGCCGGGTGTGGACGAGGAGACGGCCCCGGACCGCCGGCTCCCCTGAGAGAGGACGGAATGAGCCTTCCCGGGTTACGCCGGCGCCGACGAACCCGATCCAGAAGGTGGGACCAGATTCCGTGGTGGGGCCTGAAGGATCGCCCCCGCCCTGGTCGATGAATCTTCGCGGCCGGGCGGAGTCCGTCCCGCCGCCGTGATGCCATGCCGCTGATCGTCGCCTCTCTGCTCACCTTCGCCGCCGCCCCTGCCGCCCTCGCCGCTTCGGCCGGCGCCCAGGAACCGCCTCTGCTCCGAGGCGCCTATCGGGGGCCCTATGACGAGGTTCTCGAGGAACAGGCCCTGGCCCGGGAAGGGGTTCTGCTCGACGGCTGGGAGCGCTGGGAGTTCTGGTACGAGCACGAACGCTCCGGCCTGACCGCGGGGCCGGTCGAGGAAGAGCCGGAGGCTCTGTTGCCGAACGGCCGCTACGCGGTCCACCCGGACGCCTTGCGGCGATCGGAGGTGATCGAGGCCGCCACGCCGTTGTTGCTGCGGGCGCTTCGCTCGCCGTTGCCGGAGCTGCGCGAGGCGGCGGCGCTGGCGCTGGGCCGAACCGGGGTGGCCGCCGCGACCGACGCCCTGGTCGAGGCAGTGTCCGACCCGGTCCCGCAGGTGCGGCAGGCGGCCCTGCTCGGCCTGGGCCTGGCCGGCACGCCGGAGGGCCTGGTCGTGCTCGGGGACCGCTTCTCCGATCCGGCCCTGGCGGTCGGCGACCGCTGCTTCGCCGCCCTCGGCCTGGGCCTGAGCCGGCGGCCCGAGGCCCGGTCCTTCTTGCTGGCGGCCCTCGAGAGCAACCTGAACCTCGACCGCCTGGCCGGCGACGAGGAGCGCTTACTCCAGGCGACGGTCTGGGCGGCCGGGCTGCACGGAGCACACGACTTCATTCCGCTGCTCACGGCCCGCATCGAGGAGCTGGAACGCACCGCGGCGATCGCCTCGCGTCGAGTGCGGACGATCGCGCTCTGGGCCCTCGGCTCGATCCACGACCCCGCCGCCACCGCCTTCTTGGTGCGCCGGCTCGGCCACCAGGACCTCGCCATCCAACGGGCCGCCGCCCAGGCCCTCGGACGGCTGGGCGACCCCGGCGCGCTCGGCGCTCTGGCCCAGCGGCTGCGACAGGGCGGCGATCTGCAGACCCGGATCTTCTGCCTGCTCGCCGTCGGCCGAATCGGCGGGACCGAGGCCGGCCGGGTCCTGGCGGCGCAGCGGGAAGCCGCCCGCCTCGACCGCCACCTCTTTGCGGCCTGGGGTCTGGCCTGCGGGTTCGCCCGGGCCTCGCAGCAGCTTGAGGAGGTGCGGTCGGAGCTGATGGCGCCGCCGCACGTCGGCGACTGGCAGGGCGAGGCCGTCCTCGACCCCCGCCGCGACGAGGAGCGGTTGCGCGGCGCCCTGGCGCTCGGGTTGGCCTTCAGCGGCGACCCCGGCCTGCTCGAGGATCTCGGCGCCCTGCTTCGGCGGAAGGGGATCGATCCCGACTTCGCCGGCTATCTTTGCGAGGCGGCCGGTTGGATCGGCGGCGAGGACGCCTTCGGCCTGTTGGCGGGAGTGGCCGGGAGCGGCCCGAGCCAGTTCGAGACCCTCCGCGGGCTGGCGATCGGCTTCGCCTTCCTCGGCACTCCGGAGGGAGCGGCGCGCTCGCTGGATCTGCTCCTGGATCCGGATTCGCCGCCGGAGGTCCGGTTGGCGGCGGCCCACGCCCAACGGCACGGCCGGTTCTCCTCCTCGCTGCAGCGGATCCTGGGTGCGCTCGCGGAGGATCTGGACGACCCGGTCCTCGCCCGGCGGAACGCGCACCTGCTGCTGGCGGTGGGGCATCTCGCCGATCCGTGGCGAGGAGACCGGCTGCAGTCGGCGCTCGAGGGATGGAACTACCGCCAGGAGTTCCGGCTCCAGCGCTGCCTGGCCAGCTACTGAGGACCGAGTCGAGGTCGGCCCCGAACGGCGCGAGACGCCCTCCGTCTGGAAGACGGACGAGGGCGGTCGGGGTTACGCTCCCGAATCGAGAAGGGTCCACGGAAAAGGTCCGGATTCCAGGGTAGGCTTCCGCTGTCCCCTTCCTTCCCTGGCGATGACCGACCCCCTCTCCTCCAACCCCCGCGACCGCCTGGGCGGTCAGGAGCGCCGGCAACACCTCCTCCAGCGCATCGAATCCCTGCTGTCCGTCCTCCTGATCGCCCGGCGGCGTCTTCAGGCCCGAGGCAGCCGGGCCGGGGCCGACCCGATCCGCACCTCGCGGACCCTGCGCAGCCTCGACGGCACGATCGGGATCTGCCGACGTGCCCGCCGGGCGCTGCTCGCCGACCGGCCGCCGGACCTCGGGCCGGCCGCGGCCGACGCCGCGAGCTGGGACGAATTCCTGCGCTTTCGGGCTCTCGGTCCGCTCACCCGCGACGAGATCGCCGAGGTGGACATCGACCAGCTCTGCCGGCGGCTGAGCGGGCAAGACTGAGAGGCCGGCCGCCCTCAGACGCCCCAATCGCGGGCGTAGCGGAAGTCCAGGTTCACCGTCCGCGCCGCCAGCTTGGCGATCACCGGCGGCCGCCGCTTGAACTGGCTGGCCCGAATCCGGGTGGCGATCCGGTCGACGAACTCGGCCGGGAAACCGTCTGCGATCAGCGCGGCGCGCGGTCGGCGCCGGTCGACCAGCCGGTGCAGCAGGGCGTCCACCTCGGCGTAGCGGAAGCCGAGTTCCTGCTCGTCGGTCTGCCCCTCCCAGAGGTCGGCGCTGGGCGGCCGGGCGACGATCTCCGCCGGCACGCCGAGGTGGCGGGCGAGGGCGAAGACCTGGCTCTTGTAGAGGTCCCCGAGCGGGTTGATCGCCGAGGCCAGGTCGCCGTGGATCGTACCGTAGCCGAGCAGCAGCTCGGTCTTGTTGCTGGTGCCGAGGACCAGGGCGCCCGCGGCCGCCGAGCGATCGTAGAGAACGATCATCCGGCAGCGGGCCATGACGTTGCCTTGGCGCAGCCGGCCGGTCCGCGAGTCGTCCTCGGCCAGGCCGGGGACAGCGGCGATGAAGGCGTCCGCCATCGGGGTGATCTCGACCACCTCCAGCCGCGTCCCGGCGTGGTCGGCGGCGGCGCGGGCCAGCTCGAGGCTGACCGGGTTGCTGGTCCGGTAGGGCATCGCCACCGCCAGCACCCGCTCCGGCCCGAAGGCGCGCGCCGCCAGCTCGAGCACCACCGCCGAATCGACGCCGCCGCTCAGCCCGAGGACCGCTCGGTCGATGCCGAACTTGCCCGCTTCCTCGCGCAGGAAGGCGGTGAGCACCCGCTCGGCGAGGGCGACGTTGCAGTCCGGCGGCGGCGGCAGTGCCACTCAGGCCTCCCCGGCTGCGTCCTCGCCGGCGGCGCGCAGAGCGTCCGGATCCTCGAGCAGCCGGGCCAGGTGGCGACGGACCAGATCCGGCCGGGCGTCGCGGCGGAGCGGCGCGAACAGCCGCGCCCGCCGGACCGCGTCGCTGTCGAGTCGCTGCAGCAGGAGTTCCTCCTCGGCGCCGGCCGCCGCCGCCACCCGCTCGCCGAACGGAGAAACGACCGACGAGGCGCCCCAGTACATCGCGCCGTCCTCGAAGCCGACCCGGTTGCAATGCAGCACCCAGGCCTGGTCGAAGCGGGCCAGGGCCTCGGTCAGGGTGCGCCAGGCGGCTTCCGAGCCGAGTTCCGGCCCCTCGGTGTCCACGCCGCGGGCCGGCGAGGCGCAGGGCACGAGCAGGGCGTCGGCCCCCTGCAGGAAGTGCAACCAGCCCGAGTCGAGGTGCCAGGCGTCCTCGCAGCAGAGGACGCCGAAACGGCCGAGCCGGCCGCGCCAGGTCGTGAACCGGTCGCCGGCGGCGAAGTAGCGCCCTTCCTCGAAGATGCCGTAGTCCGGCAGGTGGACCTTACGGTGGACGTGCCGCACCTCGCCGCCCTCGGCGATCACGGTCGAGTTGTAGCAGCGGTGGTCGTCGCCTTCCTCGACCAGACCGAAGACCAGGGTCCGCTCGGTCGAGGCGGCGATCAGTTCGCGTAGGCGCCGGTCGTCGGGACGCAGGGCGAGGTCGTGGACCAGGTCGCGCAGGAAGTAGCCGGTCAGGGACAGCTCGGGGAACAGCACCAGGTCGGCGCCGGCCTCGGCCGCCCGGTCGATCCACTCGAGGTGGGCGGCGAGGTTGCGCTCGAGGTCGCCGAGCGCGGGGCGGAGCTGGCACAGGGCGGCGAGACAGTCCATCGGCGGCGAGGTCAGCGAAGCGGGTGGCGGCGCAGCGCCGCGGCGACCACCTGGTCCGGGCGGACGCCGGCGGCGGCGGCTTCGTAGCGGAGCAGGACGCGGTGCCGAAGCGCCGCCGGCGCCACCGCGCGCAGATCCTCGGGGGAGACGTGAGCCCGGCCGCGGAGCAAGGCGCGGGCGCGGGCCCCGGCCAGCAGGGCCTGGCCGGCGCGCGGGCTGGCGCCCCAGCGGACGTGCTCGCGCACCTCGTCGGGGGCGCCGGCGGCGTCGGGGTGGGTGGCTTCGATCAGCTCCGCGACCTGCCGCGCCGCCCCGGCCGGCAGGGGCACCAGCGCCGCCAGCCGGCGCAGTTCGGCCAGTTGGTCGCCGCCGATCAGCGCCTCGCCGCCGGGTTCGGCCGCCGGCAGCTCGAGGATCCGGGCCAGGGTCTCGGCGTCGGGGCGGACGAGCAGGAGCTGGAACAGGAAGCGGTCGAGCTGGGCCTCGGGCAGCGGGTAGGTGCCCTCGAGTTCGATCGGGTTCTGGGTGGCGCAGAGGAAGAACGGATCGGGCAGCGGATGGCTGCCGGTGGTCGAGCTGACCTGCCGCTCGGCCATCGCCTCGAGCAGCGCCGACTGGGTGCGCGGAGTGGCGCGGTTGATCTCGTCGGCCAGTACGACCTGGTGGAAGACCGGGCCGGGCACGAAGCGGAAGCCGCGCCCGTCCGGGCCGTCCGTGAGCACCTCGCCGCCGGTGACGTCGGCCGGCATCAGGTCGGGCGTGCACTGCAAGCGGCCGAAGCTCAGGTCGAGCAGCGCGGCCAGGTCGCGGACCAGACGGGTCTTGCCGAGGCCGGGGGCGCCCTCGATCAGAACGTGGCCGCCGGCGAGCAGGGCGGCGACCAGGAGTTCGACCGCCTCCTCGTCGCCGAGGTGGCGGCGCGCCAGCTCCTGGTGCAGCTCCAGGGCGAGTCCGGCGGCGCGCTCGAGCGAGGCGGCTTCAGGCGCGGGAGGCATGGCTGGCCGTTTCGACCAGCGCCAGGATAGCGCCGAGGTCCGGCAGCACCGGCACGCCGTCCGGGGCGGCGGCGGTGCAGGTGCGGTCGAGCAGGGCGGCGCGCAGGCCGGCGCCGAGGGCGCCGCGGACGTCCCGCTCCAGGTGGTCGCCGACGTGCAGGGCCTCACCGGCCGGCACCCCGGCCCGGAACAACGCCCGTTCGAAGATCGCGCGGTCCGGTTTCTCCGCCTTCAGCTCGGCGCTGGTGATGACGAAGTTGAAGCGGTCGGCCAGGCCCAGGCCCTCGAGCAACACCGGCAGCCGTTCGGACCAGTTCGAGACCACCCCCAGGGTGAGGCCGAGTTCGGCCAGGCCGGCCAGCGCCGCCGGCACCTCCGGGAAGAGGATGTAGGTGTCGGGATCCTCGAAGCGCCGGACCAGTTCCTGGTGCGCTTCCGACCGTCGTTCCTCCGGCACGCCCAGCTCGCCGAGCACCCGGTCGTTGAACAGCTCGAACCAGCCGAGGCTGTAGCGGAAACGACCGTCGAGCGCGGAAGGAAGCTCGGCGAAGGCGCGTCCCATCTGGTCGGCGGCCTCCTCCTCGCCGCCGGCGCCGCCGCAGGCGCGCGCGACCTCGGCGTAGATCGCGGCGCGGGGGCGGCGTTCCGTGAACAGCGTGTTGCCTGCGTCAAGCAGGACCGCGCGCACCTGGGTGGAGCGTGCCATGGGGGAAAGGTGGCGGGATTGTAGCCGCGGACACCACGGCGACGCCAAGGCGACGACCGATCCTAGAATGCCGGCGATGTTCGTTCGCGCGTCTCCGATCGCGATCGCGTTGCTCCTGCCCGCCGCCTGCGCCGGCGCGCCCGAGCAGCAGGCGGCGACGAACGAAGTCGGCGCCGAAGCCGTCCCCGCCGCGGACGAGACGCCGCCGGAACCGGCGCCGCTTCCTGGCAGCGAGTTCCTGCCGGCGCCGTTGCGTCCCGACGACCCGTCGCTGGCGCCGTCCGCGGCGGTGCGCGGCGCACTGACGATGCTGGCCGAGGGCGAGCCGCGGCCGGCGGCGGTGGCGCTCGAGGCCGAGCGCCGCGCGCGCGGCGGCAACGAGCAGCTCGCGGCCCTGCAGGGCTGGGCCCTGACCCTGGCCGGGGAGGCCGGCGACGCCGTCCGCCTGCTGCGGCCGCTGGCCGAGGACGGCGGCCGCCAGGTCCGCTACGCGCTGGCGCGGGCGCTGTTCGCCGCCGGCGACCGCGCCGCCGCCCACCGCTGGTTCGCGGGCTGCCGCGACTCGGCCGGGGCGGGAGCGGCGGCCGACTTCCTGCCCTGGTCGGCCGAGGCGGCGCTGGCCGCCGGCGAGGCCGAGGCGGCGCTGCGGCAGCTCGAACCCCTGCTGCTCGAAGGGCCGCTCGAGCCGCGGCTCGCCCTGGTCCGGGCCCGCGCGCTGGCCCGGCTCGACCGGACCGCCGAGGCGTTGACCTGCTACGAAGAACTTCTGCAAGGACCCGAGGCCCTCGAGCCGGCGCGCTGGAACGAGGCCGGCATGGTCGCCTTCCGGGCCGCGCTGGCCGGCGGCGCCGCCGAGGACTTCGCCCGCGCCCGCCGCTTCTTCGCCGAGGCGGCGCGGCTCGACCCGCAGGAGGCCCGCTTCCGCTTCAACCTCGCCTGCGCCTGCGACTGGGGCGGCGATCCGGAGCGTGCCGAGGCGGCCTATCGGCGGGCGCTCGAGCTGCGTCCGGGCTACCTCGAGGCCTACGAGAACCTGGTCCTGCTGCTCCGTGCCCAGGGCCGCGGCCGCGACGCCCGCCGGCTCCAGGAGGAGATGCTGCGCCAGCCGCTCACGCCGCTCGAGCTGGACCGGGTGTACGCGGTCTTCGACCAGCCGCTGCCGGAGGCCGAGGTCGGCGCCTCAGAAGCGGGCGTCGATTCGGAACGGCGGCCGAGCCTGGACGCGGCCGGCCGCGGCCAGGCGGGCGGCGGCGGCGGCGCCGCCGGCCAGGCGGCGGATGACGACCGCCTCTGAACCGGCCAGCGGCTGCTCTTCCTGCTCGAGTTCGGCCAGCAGCCGCTCGAACAGGCCGCCCTGTCCGGCCGGCCAGCGCACGGCGTAGTCGCGGTCGAGTCCGGCCGCCTCGGCGGCGGCGGCGATCGCCGCGTCGAGGCCGCCGAGGTCGTCCACCAAGCCCAGTTCGAGGGCGGCGCGGCCGGACCAGACCCGGCCCTGGCCGATCTCGTGCACGACCTCGCGGTCGAGACCGCGGCCGGCGGCGACCCGGTCGAGGAAGGCCTCGTAGACCGCGTCGACTTCGGCCTGGATCGCCCCCAGCTCGGCCTCGCTCTTGCGCCGCCAGGGGGAGTCGGCGTCGGCGTGCTCGCCGATCCGCACCACCTGCGGCGAGACGCCGGCCTTGTCGGCCAGGCCGGCGACGTTCGGGAACACCCCGAAGACGCCGATCGAGCCGGTGATCGTGCCCGGCCGGGCGAAGATCCGGTCGGCGGTGCAGGAGATCCAGTAGCCGCCGCTGGCGGCGAGGTCGCCCATCGAGACCACCACCGGCTTCACCTCGCGGAGCAGCTCGATCTCGCGCCGGATTCGCTCCGAGGCCGCCGCGCTGCCGCCGGGGGAGTTCACGCGCAGGACCACCGCCGCCACGTCCGGGTCGTTGCGCAGCCGGCGCAGCTCGCGGGCGAGGGTGGCGCCGCCGACCTCACTGTCGCTCTCGCCGTCGACGATCTCGCCCTCGGCGTAGGCGACGGCGACCACCGATCGGCCGGGGCGGGGGCGCGGCTCGTCGCGGCCGCAGACCTCGATCCAGTCGGCCAGGTCGATCTGCGGCAGGTCGTCGGCGGCGGCGCCGACCGCTTCGGCCAGGCGGTCGAGCACCGCGTCGAAGGGCAGCTCACCGTCGATCAGGCCGGCCTCGGCGGCCTGGCCGGCGGTCAGGAACGGCGCCTGCTCGGTCAGCTCGCGCAGGGCGGCCGGATCCCGGCCGCGACCGGCCGCGGCGCCGTCGAGGATCACCGCCGCCAGGTCCTCGCCGAGAGCGGCGAGGACCTGGCGGCGGTGATCCTCGACG
>RFGR01000186.1 GCA_003696625.1 Planctomycetota bacterium | reverse complement strand
GGGGGAGGAGGGGAACGGCGGCTCAAGCAGCCGTCGCTTGGGTGATCTTCCACCGGTAGAGGGGGACGATGCAAGCCAGTTTCAGGTAGTTGGACAGGTTCAGCGACCACCAGACCCCGGCCGGGCCCAACCCGGCCCGGTGGGCCAGCAGCCAGGCCGCCGGGATGCGCAGGGCGTAGCCGCAGGCCGAGACCAGCGCGGCCAGGGCGGTCCGACCGGCGCCGATCAGGGCCTGGTCGAGGACGGAGTTGACCGCGGTGGAGCTCTGCGACCAAGCCGCGACCACCAGGTAGAGGGCGGCCTGGGCTCGGACGCCGGGATCGGCGGAGAAGACCGCGGCCAGACGCTCCGGCAGGAGGAGGAAGATCAGGGTGAAGACCAGTGAGATCCCGACCGAGAGAGCGACGCAGGCCCGCACCGCGGCCCGCGCACCGGCCGGGTCGCCGGCCCCGAGCCGCCGGCCGACCATGCCCGAGACGGCGATGGCCGGGCCGAGCAGGCCGCAGTAGGCGAGGGCCTCGACGCCGTTGAAGGCGGCGCCGAGGCCGGCCTGCACCTCGCGCCCGAAGGGCTCGACGCTGGTCTTCAGGACCAGGATGAAGGCCAGGGCGTAGGCGGCGGTCGAGCAGGAGGTCGGGGCACCGATCGCGAACACCCGTCGGATCTCGCTCCAGGGGGTCGGCCGGCCCAGCCGCGGCCGGAGCCCGTACAGGCGCCGGAGCAGGAGCAGGCCGAAGAGACCGCCGAGACCGCGCGAGATCCCGGTCGCCCAGGCGGCGCCGGCGATGCCGAGGCCGTCCCAGCCGCCGACGCCGTAGATCAGGAGCGGATTGAGGACGAAGTTCAGGCCGACCGTGAGGCCGGACAGGACCATCGGCACGACCGTGTTGCCGAGGCCGATGAAGATCCCGTCGGCGATCGGCTTCAGCGCGATCAGCGGCAGGCAGAGGTAGATCCGTTGCAGGTAGACCGCCGACCAGTCGGCGACCCGCGCCTCGGCGCCGAGCAGGCGGACCCAGAAGGGAGTGGTCGCCCAACCGGCGGCCGCGACCAGACTGACCCAGAGCAGACCGGCCTTGAGGGCGACCCGGAGGGCTGCCTCGACCCCGTCCCGGTGGCCGGCGCCGGTGTGGTGGGCGACCCGCGAGAGAGTGCCGGCGTGGACGAGCTGGATGAAGGCGAAGTTCAGGATCAGCATGAAGGCGGTGATCCCGAGCGCGGCCTGGGCGTCCGGACCGAGGAACTGGACCCAGTACTGGTCGTTCACCCGGTAGCCGCTGTGCAGGAGGAGCGACAGCGTCGCCGGCCAGGACAAGCGGAGGGCCTCCCGCAGCGGCGGCTGACCGGGCGGAAGGACGGCCGCGGCGCGCATGGCGGGGGACGGCCCGGGGCCGTCAGAGCGGGACGACCTCCAGACGGGCCTCGGCCTCGGCGCCGGCCAGTACGGTCACGCGGACGGTGCCGGAGCGATGCCGGCCGGAGACCGAGGCGACCACGTACTCCCCGACCGGCAGGTGGCGGAAGCGGCACAGACCCTCGGGGTCGGACACCTCGGTGGCGACGTGGCCGCGGCCGCGGCCCAGCCGGGTGGCGTTGACCCGGACCCCTGCCACCGGCTCGCCGCCGGTGGACTCGACCCGGAGCAGTAGGGCGCCGGTCGGCGGCAGCTGCAGCTCGACCCAGGCCTCGCGCGCCTCGGGCGCGAAGGCGATCTGGACCGGATCGCTGAGCGGACTGCGGGCCGGGCCGGCGTGGACCCGGTAGGTGCCGGGGCGGGCGCCGAGCAGCTCGAACTCGCCCCGCTCGTCGGCGCGGGCGACCAACGGCAGCACGGCCCGACCCGGTTCGACCACCCGCTGGGCCGTGACCCGGGCGCCGGCCGCCGGCAGACCGTCGGCGCCGAGGACCCGGCCCCGGATGACCCGGTCCGGTTTCAGCGGCACGAGCAGCGAGCGCCAGGGGTCGTCCGGGGTCAGGGTCAGCAGCTGCGGGTCGGACTGGAAGCCGGCGGCGCGCAGCTCCAGGCGCCAGCCGCCGAACGGAACCCGGTCGAGGCGGAAGAACGGGTGGGACGGATCGACCGCAACCCGGTAGGTCTCGCCCTCGGTGCCCGGCTGGGGTTGGAGCACGAGCAGCATCCCGGGCGGGAACTCCGCCCAGCCGGGTTTGACGACCTGACCCTGGACGGTGGCCCAGGGTGGAGCCGGTGAGTCCTCGCGCCGGCGGTCGGCGGGGTCCGATGCCGCGGCGGCCGCGGCCGGCGCCGATCGGTCGGCGCCGGCGGCCGGGCTCGGCCCGCCGGCGGCCCCGGAGTCGGTCGGGGCAGGGCCGGGATCCCAGAGAAGGACGGCCAGGATGGCCAGCAGCAGCGCCGCGAGCCCGTAGAAGGCCGGACGCACGCTTCGCCCTCGGTTGGTGCCTCCTCCTCTCATGCCTACACTCTACGGTTCCATGGGATCCCTCCGCAGCCCGTTCCCGGCCCTCGCCGCCGCCTTTCTCGCCCTGTTGGCCGGCCCCGCCCCGGCCGCTTCCACCGGCCCCGGCCAGGCCCAGGACCGCGGCCGGGTGATCGTCCTCGGCATGGACGGGATGGACGCCGCCGTCGCCGCCGAGTACATGGATCGGGGCCTGCTGCCGAACTTCGCCCGCCTGCGCGACCAGGGCACCTTCGCGCCGCTGATGCCGGCCAATCCGGCCCAGTCACCGGTCTCCTGGGCGACGATCAACACCGGTCGCAACCCCGGCAAGCACGGCGTTTTCGACTTCGTGCGGGTGTCGCTGGTCGGCGGCCTGCCGATGCCCGGCAACGGCTTCCAGGAGAAGGCCAGCGTGCCGGCGGCCGAGACCGGCCTCTTGCTCGCCGGTTCCAGCATGCCCTGGGTCTTCATGGGCGCCGGCTTGGCGGTGGGGGTGGTGCTGTTCTTCCTGCTCCGCGGGGCCCGCATCCTGGCGGTGATCGGGCTGCTGCTGCCGACCGCGGCCGGGGTCTGGTTCGGACTCGATCTCCGCAACGCCTTCCCGCCCCAGGGGTTCCCGGACTACGAGTCGCTCGTCCGGGCCGAGGAATGGTGGCACGAGCTGGACCGGGCCGGGATCCCCTTCCGCGGCCAGGGCACGATCGTCTCTTACCCGGCCGAGCCGCTGGAGCACGGCAAGCTGGTCGCCGGTCTCGGCGCTCCGGACGCCAAGGGCAGCCTGAACTCCTGGGCGCTCTATTCCACGGCGCCCCGAGCGGCGACGCCTGCACAAGACCTTCCTGCCGGAGCGGGAGCCGGGCAAGGGAGTGATGTCCTCACGCTACTACCTGCAGCTGCAGCCGGACGGCGACGGCCGCTGGCGGGCCAAGGTCTACGGTCCGCGCAACGAGACCCTCTACCAGCGGCTGCGAGCCGAGCGCGAGGAGCTGCGGCGGAAGGGCGGCGCCAGCGACCGTCTGGCCGAGATCGACGCCCGGCTCAAGGACTACGACCAGATCAACACCTGGCTGCCGATGACGGTCGAGTGGCGGCCCGGACAGGACCAGGCCAGGGTCGAGATCGGCGGCGAGAGCCAGACCGTGGCCCTGGGTACCTGGAGTTCCTGGTATCACCTTCGCTTCCCCTGGAACCGTTGGTTGTCCACGCGGGCCAACGCCCGGGTCTGGGTCGAGAGCGTCGACGAGGGCCAGCTCGAACTCTACCTGGCGCCGCTTCAGATCGCCCCCGAGGAGCCGGTTCCGGGCAGCCGGATCTGCTGGCCGCCCGACTTCGCCGCCGAGCTGGCCTCCCGGATCGGCGACTTCGAGACCCTCGGCTGGGCCTGCCAGACCCACGCCGTCAAGGACGCCGAGCTTTCCGACGCCGCCTTCGTCAGCGACATCGAGTTCACCTACACCTGGCGGCGCAAGATGCTCGAAGACGCCCTGGCCAGCGACGACTGGCGGGTCCTGTTCCACTTCTTCGGCAGCCCCGACCGGGTCTGCCACATGCTCATGCGGCACATCGACCCGCTCCACCCGCAGTACGATCCGGCCCGGGCCGAGGCCGAGTTCGACTTCTTCGGCCGCAAGGTGAAGGCGCGGGACATGGAGGAGGCGATCTACCAGAAGATGGACGAGGTCGTCGGCCTGGTGCTGGAACGGATGCGGCCGGACGACACCTTGTTGATCGTTTCCGACCACGGCTTCGACAGCTTCCGGCGCGAGGTGAACCTGAACAACTGGCTGGCCCAGCAGGGATACCTGAAGATCGCCAACCGGTCGCCGCTCGGTTCGCCGCTCAGCGCCGATCAACTCAAGAGCAAGAAGAACCTGCTCCGCTTCGTCGACTGGGGCGGCACCAAGGCCTACTCGATCGCCCTCGGCAAAATCTACCTGAACCGGGTCGGGCGCGAGCGCAACGGGCAGGTCGCCGACGAGGAGGCCGACGCCCTGCTCGACGAGATCACCGCCCGCCTCTATGAGATGACCGATCCGGACACCGGGCAGAAGATCGTCAAGAAGGTCTACCGGCGCGACGAGATCTACTCCGGTCCCTACTGGCCGGACCACAATCCGGCCGGAGACATGGGCGCCGCCGACCTGACGATCGACTTCTACCCCGGCTACCGGGCCTCCTGGGGGGTCACCAGCGGCGGCATCGACCTGGTCGATCGCGAGACCGAGGACGGCGAACTCGAGGCCGCCCCGGGCCCTTACGTCAAGGACAACATGAAGCTCTGGTCCGGCGACCACTGCGGCGTCGACATCCACAGCGTCCAGGGCATCTTCTTCGCCAGCCGGCCCCTGGCCCTGCCCGAGGGCGACGACCACTACGACGCCACCCACGTCGGGCCGACGGTGCTGGCCCTGATGGGCCTGCCGGTTCCGGCCGACTACGACAGCCGGCCGCTCGAGCCGCGCTAGCGCGGCGGGGGCGCGGCGGCGGGGCGCCGGCTCAGTCCCCGACGTAGCCGAGGTCGGACAGATCGGCGGCGGCGCCGGCCTCCTTAGCCTGAATCGCCTCGGCCTGCGGGCTGAACAGATCCTTGTCGTCGGGGAAGCGGTCGGCGGCCGCCTTCAGGGCCTCCAAGGCCAGGTCGGTCCGGCCGGCGTCGATCCAGGCCTGGATGACCTTCTGGGCGGTGTGGGCGTCGTAGAGGTCGGGGTGTTCGTCGGCCAGGCGCCGGAAGAGTTCGGCGGCACGGTCGGCGTCCTGCGGCGCGAAGAACTTGCCCAGGCCGAGGAGGGCCTTGAAGTGGGTCTCGCCTTCGCCGTGTTCGATCGCGTACTCGTAGCCGGCCTGGCAGGTGGCGGAGTCGCCGGCGACGAGGGCGGCGTTGGCGTCGCGCAGGGCCCGCAGGGGGTCGGTGAATTCGGGACCGGAGTCGCCGCATCCGGCCAGCAGGCCGCCGAGCAGGAGGAGGGGAAGGCTGAGGTTCCGCGCTGTGGACATGTCGGTTCGCCGGTGGGCTGGATCCGGCGGCCGGCAAGTCTACCCCAATCCCCGCGGTCCCGGTAGTTCTCTCCAACTCCTTTCACCAGTTGGTTTTGCGTCTGTCTGGCGGGCATCTTCCCGGGGACCCGTCAAGGGCGGCCGGCCGGTGGGCCGATGGAAGGATAGCCTCTCCCGGCGCCGAG
>RFGR01000024.1 GCA_003696625.1 Planctomycetota bacterium | reverse complement strand
GATCAGCGGATCGGGGCCGCCCCGCCGCCGCCCCCGCCGGCCGCCGGCGACCCGCCTCGCACCACCTGGCCGGTGCGGGGCGTCACCCTGCAGGGTGATCCTCTGATCCCGGCCATCGGCTGGGACGAATACACGGCCAAGTTGCGGATCCTGGCCGGCCCGACTCCCTTCCCGGCCCGTCTGACCGCGACCGAACATACGGCGAGCAGCGACGTCCAGGAAGGTCGATTCCTCTCGCGGAGCGCCTGGCCGCCGCCTGACGGCTGGTCCGAATGGCCGGCCGACGCGATCGGCCTGATCGAATCCACTCTCCCCACCCCCTTCTGGGTGGCGGTGGCGATCGGCACGGAGGTGCTCGACCAGGCCCAAGTCCTCCCCGGGATGAGCGAAATCCAACTCAGCGCCGCCGAGGCCACCGCCGCCGCGGTCCTGGCCCGGGCGCGGATCCGCCTGGTCGACGAGGCCGGACAACCGATCGTCCGGGCCCGGGCCTCGCTCACCGGGCTGAACGACCGCGGCATCGGCTATGCCGACCACGCGGACGGGGTCTGGCAGTTCGAGCGGGTGGTACCCGGCGTCCTGGTCCTGCGGGCGGCCGCTCCCGGCCACGGCCGAATCGCCCTCTGGCGGCAGGTCCAACCCGGCGAAGACCTCGACCTCGGCGACCTCGCTCTGCCGGCCGAGACGACGATCGAGGGCCGCCTCCTCGACGCCAACGGCGCGCCGATCGACGGCTGCAAGGTCGGCATCGAGCCCCTGAACCTCACCCCCGACGGTCATCCCTTCCTCGGCTATGCGGCCTGTCGAACCGAGGCGGACGGCCGCTTCCGCTTCACCGGGATCGCCCCCGGGGCCTACCAGGTCCTGCCGGACGGCGGATCGGCGGTCGCCTTCCCGGTGGTCGCGGATACCGGCGCCGGCTCGGTGGATTTGGGCGCGGTGCACCTCCCGACTGGGGTCCAAGTTCGCCTCGAGCCCTCTTTCCTGGCCGGGATCGGGCCGGTCGTCACCGTCCGCGACACCCGGACCGGCCTCCGGGTCTTGGCCCGGAGGATGGACACCGTTCCGGCGGAGCTGCTCCTTCCGGCCGGAACCTATCAGGTCGAGCTGGGCGACCCGGTCAACGGGCACCAGGAGATCCGGACCACCTTCCAGGTGGTGGACCAGCCGATCACCGTCCGCTTCGGCGACTAGGCGTCGCGGCCGGTTTCCGGTTCGGGCTGGAGGATCAAGTTCATCCGCCCGTCCTCGCCGGGCCCGGACCGGATCAACCGGACGATCCGCTCGCGGCCGTCTTCGACCAGCCGCAGGCGGAGCGGGCGGTCGGAGCGGAAGAGGTAGCTGCCCGGGTTGAGGACCAGGCTGTCCCCTTCCAGAGGGCTGGAGGAGAGGGCCTCGATTCGGGCCGTTCGCGGGGAGGGAGCGCCTCTGGCAGGAGGGGAAGGTTCTCGTTCGTTCATTCCGGACTCCAAGCAAGAGATCGTCGGAACCCCGGCCGCCGCGGCCGGAGGGATACTCGGCGGCCTCGACTGAGATCCAGGTTCCGGGGAGGCCGGCCCTGCACCCGTGGACCGCGGACCGCGGAAGCCGTCCACAGTCATGGAAGCCTGCGGAAATCCGCCCCTCGGCCGGCCCGTTCCCGGATCCTGGCCCCCGCGGGGTTATTTTATCAAGGTGCGAACCCTGCTGAACCAGTTCTCCGAGGCGTTCGGAACGGCCGTGGACCCGGTCCTTCCGGTGCTCCACCAAAGCGTCCAGGCCCTGCGGGAAGCCGGCCCGGACAACCCGGCCCAGGCGGTGCTCCCGCGTGTTCTCGAACTCCAAGACCAGCTCCAAACCTTGTGCGACAAGGTCGCGGAGCAGCGGGCCTACCTTCTGATCTTCGGTCCGCTGAAGAGCGGCAAGTCCACCCTGATGAACGCGCTGAGCGCGGAATACGTCAGCGAGGTGACCGCCCTGCCGGCCTACCCCTGCCTCGTGAACATCCGGCACGCCGCAGAGCAGGAGTTCAGTCTCACCCGCTACGACGGCTCGGTCGAGTCCGTCCCCAGCCTCGAGCGGATGCGGGAGGAACTCCACCGGGCCCACGCCGAGCTGGCCGAGCGCCTCCGCCAGGCCGAGCGGGCCGGAGAGGACTTCGATCCGGCGGTACACGCCCCGCGGGCGGTCCGGCGGGTCGAGCTGCGCCTGCCCGCCGCCGAGCTGGAGCGTTCCGGCACCGTCCTGGTCGATACGCCCGGCCTCTACACCCGGATGAAGTTCGGCTACGACCAGATGACGCGGGACTTCCGGGACTCGGCGGCCTGCGCGGTCTTCGTCGTTCGCACCGACAACCTGTTCTTGGAGCAGGTTTTCGCCGAGTTCAACGATCTCCTCGAGCTGTTCAGTCGGATCTTCCTGGTCGTGAACCTGGACACCAGCAAACAGGACCTGCGTCCGGACGGCAGCCTCGCCCCGAGCCTCGAGCAGGAGGATCCGCAGCGGATTCTCGACGCCTTCGAGAGCCTGGCGATGAGCGCCCCGCTGAAGGCCGCGCTCGAGGAGGGCCGACTGCGGATCTTCGCGGTCGATTTGCTCCAAGCGGCCAGCCGGCGACTGCGCGGCGAAGAGGAACCCGAGGACGACGCCTTCCGCCGCTTCCGCACCGAACTCGCCGACTACCTGAACAGTTCCGAATACTTGGCCGCCTTCGTCGGCGACTGCCTGCGTCGGGCGGAGCGGTTGGCCGGCGAACTGGCCGCGGTCGGCTCTTCCGAACCGGTCCAGGAATTGGGCGGTCTGGCAGCAGACCTGGAGCGGGAACAAGCCGTCGCCAACCAAAAATTGGAGACCATCCGGCGCTTGGACGGCTTCTCCTGGGCCGAGGCCTTCCGCCCCCTGCGCGAGGAACTCGCCCAGGCCGTGGCGGAGGACGGCGCCGAGATCCGGGCCCGGACGGCCCGGGCGCTGGCGGGCGCGGTCGAGGCCTGGTACCGGACCGACGCCAGCCTCGGTGACCTCGGCGACCGAGACCTGGCGCCGCTGCTCGGCAGTTGCCAGAACGAACTGGCCCTCGCCCTCCACCGGGAACTCGGCCGCCGGGTCGGTGCCGGGGAGGGCGGTCCCCGGATCCCGAGCGGAGTGCGCGTGGCGCTGACCGCGGCCGGCGTCGAGCTGGATCGGATCGCCCGCGAGCGCTACGACGCCCTTGATCCCTACGCCGGCATCGTTCCGGCCTCCGTGCCCCTGCACCCGAACGAGATCCCGGTCCGACGCGGGTTCTGGGACTGGCTCTTCTTCCGCAGCCGGGCGAAGGTGGCCGTTCGGCTGTTCGGGCCGCCGGAAGCTCCCCGGAAGAAGGTCCCCAAGGCCCTGAAGAACCGCCGGCTCGGTCCCCCGGGCCGCGCGGCCCTCCAGGCCCAGGTCGCCGACTTCTTCGACTCCTTCTTCCCGCGGATCCAGGACGAGCTGCTCGAGAAGGTGTTCCAGGACTACGCCCTACCCTCGATCGAGCGGATCAAGTCCGGCCTGGCCGGGATCGAACGGGACTGCCGCGAGCGCCTGCGCCGGGCGGAGAGGAGGCTGGCCGGGATCGCCCGGGTCCGCGAGGCCCTGGATCGGCTCGAAGAGGCCCTTGAGGACTCCCGCCGGAGAATCCGGGAGATGACTTCCCTCCACGGCGTGGAAGAAGCGGAAACCGCTATGGGGAAAGAGCTTGTGACAAACGACGAGGCCCGGCCGGAACCGGCGTGAAGGCACTCCGGTTTTTTCTCCGGCCGAAACCGACGATCGGCCGAGAGGAGAAGCGGTTCCCGCCCCGGAATCACGGATCCCTGGAGGGAATCACTCCGTCCCTCAGTCACCTGTCCTTCCCGTCCCGGGAAGCCGCCCCCCGCGGCCGGTTCCCCATCCCTGCAGCAAGAACCTTGTCCAGACTCACTCCTTTCCTCCTCCTCTCCGCCGGTCTGATCGCCGGCGACGCTTCGGCCCAGGAGGCCGACGCGGCTCTCCCCGGCCACCGCCTGATCGAGGTTCGGGCCAACACCTTCGAGTACAACCGGCAGGTCGATCCCACTCTTGCCGTGGCCGAGGACGGCCGCATCCTGGTCGCCTGGGGCAGTCGCCGGCAGGAGCACGGCACCTTCGGGGTGTTTGCGCAGCTCCTCGATCCACTCGGAAGGCCGCTCGGAACCGAGATCCACGTCAACGAGTACATGCCGGACGGCCAGATGGAGCCGGCCGCGGCCTGGGCCCCGGACGGCTCCGCCTGGGTGACCTGGTGTTCGATCGGCCAGGACGGCTCCCGCGGCGGCATCTTCCTGCGCCGGCTGGCCGAAACCGTCGTCACCGACGAGGAGGGGAACGAGTCCACTCGGTTCGGCCCGGTCGGGCCCGAGATCCTCGTCAATGAGACCACCCCGGGCGACCAGCAGGACGCCGCCGTCGCGGTGGACGCCTCCGGGCGAATCCTGGTGGCCTGGATCTCCGAGCACCCCGGCGCCGAGACCGCCTTCGCCCGCTTCTTCGGTCCGGACGGCCGGCCGCTCGGCGGTGAGTTCCGGCTCGGCCAGGACGACTCCGGCCGGGAACGGCTGCCCAACCTGGTGGCGCTCGGCGACCGCTTCGCCGCCGCCTGGTCCCGCACCGACCTCGAGGGCCGGCCGCAGGGCATCTTCGGCCGAATCCTGAGCGCCGACGGCCGGCTCGGCGAAGAGTTCCGGATGACTCCGGAAGACGGCCGCCAACACGTCGAGCCCTGCCTCGACACGAACGGCAGCGATCGCCTGGCGCTGGCCTGGATGGCCAGCCCCGACGGCGAGGACTGGGAGGTCTATTCGCGCCTGTTCGACGCCGCCGGCGAGCCGCTCGGCGAGGCGGCGCCGATCGGCGGCCAGGATCCCGGCTACCGCAACGGCGCCACGGTGGCGATGGCTCCGGACGGCCGCTACCTGGTCGCCTGGAACGTCCATCGGGCCAAGGAGGCGCGGCCGGTCGGCCGGCGCCCGATCCAGCAGGTGGACGTGTTCGCCCAGGCCTACGACGCCGACGGCCGCCCGAGCGGCGAGCGCTTCATCGTCAACCGCGAGCGGGACGGGGAGCAGACCCTTCAGGTCGGCCTGAACGCCCGCCACGCCGCCTGGAGCGGGCTCGGCCAGCTCGCCCTGGCCTGGCACGGACGCATCGGCGCCGACTCGCGCGGTGTCGGTCTGAGCTTGTTCGCCCCGGAGGGCCTCGACCTGCCGGCGCCGCCGGAGATCGAGCCGGTCGCGGCTTGCACCGACGTCACCCTGGCCGACCTCGAGGCGCAGCTGGCGCCGCCGGAGTGGGATCCCAACTGGGTCGACGACTCCTACCTGCCGAATCCCGGCCCGCAGGGCCCGGACTTCGGCTTCACCGCCTTCTCCTCCACGGGCTGGAACCCGCCGGACCCGGACTTGGCGGTGGGCCCGAACCACATCGTGGCGGTGGTCAACGTCGACATGAAGGTGTTCGACAAGAACGGCAATCAGACCTTCAGCACCCCGCTCGAACCGTTCTTCAACACCACCGGCTTCGTCTTCGACCCGGTCGCCCTCTACGACCCGCACTCGGGCCGCTACATCATCGGCGCCGTCGAGCACCTCGGCAACACCGACCGCTACCACATCGGCGTCAGCACCTCGAGCGACCCGTCCAGCGGCTCGTTCTACAAGTACGTATTCGACATCAACTCGATCTGCGACTTCGTCGACTTCCCGAACTTGGGCGTCGGCTCGGATGCGATCTACCTGGTGGCGGACTGCTTCGGCAACGGCCGCAACTACATCCACGTCATGCCCAAGGCGCCGATGCTGAGCGGCGGCCCGGCGACCAAGACCAGCATCGTCAACGAGTACAACATCGTCTCCACCGGGGCGACCAAGAACTACGACGCCAACGGCATCGGCTACTTCGCCAGCAGCTACGCCCGGGGCACGCCTTACATCCGCATCTACGCGGTTGAGAACACTTCCTCACCGACCCGCAGCTACTACGACCTCTTCGTCGGCAGCTTCTCCAACCCGCCGGACGCCCAGCAGCTCGGGACCTCGAACCGGGCCGACACGATCGATCATCGGATCAAGAACGGGGTGGTGCGCAACGGCATCATGTACCTGACCCACGCGGTCGACGGCGGGGACGGCGCCGCAAAGGTCCGCTGGTACAAGATCGACCTGCGCGGCTTCCCGACCAGCGGTTCCAACCCGATTCTGCTCGACTCGGGCTATGTCGACGAGGGCTACAACGTCGATTCCTGGTTCGGCGACGTCAACGTCGACGCCAACGGCAACATGGCGATCGCCTTCAACCGCTCCTCGCCGAACGAGTACATCGGTGTCTACCGCACCTTCCGGATGGCGGGCGACCCGGCCGGTACCGTCCGCGCCGGCGTCGAGATGCAGACCAGCACCTCGCCCGAGGGCGGCAGCCGCTGGGGCGACTACTCCGGACTCGAAGAGGATCCGGCCCAGCCCGGCACCTTCTGGAACCACCACGAGTACCGAACCTCGAGCTGGCGGACCTGGATCGGCCACTTCGCCGTTGATCTCGGTCTGCAACTGACGGCCACGCCGTTGGTGCGCGGCACGACCGCGACCCTGACTGCGACCAACGCCGCCGACGGCGAGACGGTCTGGTTCCTCTACAGCCTGGCCGGACAAGGCTCGGGCCCGTGCCCGCCGCAACTCGGCGGCCTCTGCCTGGACATCCTCAACCCGATCACGATCATCGGTTCGGCCGTGTCGAGCGGCGGCACCGCCGTCTACTCGGTGGCGATCCCCTCCGGCGCGCCGCTGGTGCCGGTGTGGATGCAGGCCGTGGTCCAGCGCGGGGTCGGCAACGTCGACTCGATCAAATCCAACGTGCACACCGACACGATCCAGTAGGACGGCCCGCCTTTCAGGCGGCCGGCGGGCGGCGCTCCCCGGGGCGCCGCCCGCTTCTCGTTCACGGCTCGTGCAACCTCCTGCGCCGCCGTCGGGAGACGGCCCAGCCGAGCGAGGATCAGTCGGCCGCCTCGGCCGGCCAGGCCACGGTGTAGAAGGGCCGATCGAGGCTGAACTTGCAGAGCACGATGTCGACCGGCTCGCCGCCGACTGCGCGCGAGACCTGCGCCGCCAAACCACGGTGGTAGGAGACGGCGGCGTCCTTCTCGCCGTCGGCCTCGATCGACGTGATGGTGTCCTCGTTGTCGAGCGCCAGCCGCAGGGTGAGCCGACCGTCCACCCGGTCGACCTGCTCGCCGAGGCCGGAGGCGAAGTTGTAGTTGGCTTCGACCATGGCCTCGAATGCGGCCTCGGCCACCGACTGCTCGACGTTCGGGCCGCGGAACATCGTCGCCTTGCTGAAGGGGGTCTCGAGGACCATCTCGGTTCCCCAGGAGGAGCCTCCGCAGGCGGCGACCGGCGACAGAGCGAGGAGGCAAAGGAGGACGGTTCGCATCACGACCGGAACAGCCTAGCGGAATCCGGACTGCGGGATAGGCTGGAGGGGCACCCAATCCTTGAACCCGAATGGAGGCTGACGTGGTGCAATCCACCCTCATCCGTTCCTTTCTCTCCCTCGTGACCCCCGCCCTCCTCGCCGCCGCCCTGCCGGCGCAGCTGACGAAGATGGATGAGTTGGTCTTGGCCCCGAACGACAGCGCCCGCAGCGTCGATGTGGAGTGGCCCTACGCCTGGGTTGCCACCTTCGGCGACGGGATCCAGCACCAGGTGGACCTGAGCGTGCCGCTCCAACTCGGCTACCTCGGCAACTTCAATCCGGCCTGGGGCGACCAGTGGGGCGAGTCGATCGTCCGCACCGGCCGCCTGGTCTGCGGCCACCGCTTCGGCGGGCTGAATCTGTGGGACGTTGCCGGCACCCCGTTCCAGCTCGATTCGGTCTCGACCGCCTATCACTTCGACGGCCTGGCCCAGCTCGACTACCAGGGCCAGGACCTGTTGTTCTACAGCGAGGCCAACACCACCAACGGCCAGGCCGGCCTGATCGTCTACGACCTCGGCGCCGGCCAGCTGAACCCGATCGGCCAGAGCATGGCCGGCAACGCGCTGCGCGACGGCCGCTTCCTGACCGTCACCAACGACGGCTGGGTCTATCAGCTCGACGGCGGCGCCGGCTCGACCAGGCCGCTGATGCTGAACGTCTACGACGCCGCCGTTCCGAGCAACCCGACCTTCAGCCAGCAGTTCGACATGGGCTGCGCCGTCGGCAGCTACATCGGCAACACCGACCTCCAGCTCCACCCGGCCCAGAACATTCTGTACGCCGCCTGCGGCTACGACGGGCTGCGCGTCCTGGACATCCAGAATCGGCCGAACCCGGTCCTGCTCAACACCCTGGGCGCGCCGGGGGTGGCGGTGAAGGAACTCGACTGGGGCGAGGGCACCAGCTACATGCTGGTCACCGTCCGCCTGCCCAACAACGAATCCCGCTTCCTGATCCTGAACTGCGCCAACCCGGTCAACCCCGTGATGGTCGGCAACCTGATGGGCGACCCCGGCTTCACGATCCACGACATCATCGGCCTGGCCCACGCCACCGGGCCGATCGTGCTCGTGGCCGGCAGCGACGTCAACGGCGACGCCGTGCTCCAGCTCTGGATGTAGCGACGGCCGCCGGGAGGCCGAAGCGGCTCAGTCGAAGCTGCGGGCCAGGCCGTTGCTGAACTCGCCCGACACCGGCTCCCAGGCCTGGAGCCATACCGGCTGGCCGCTCAGGCCGGCCGGGATGCTGACGGTGAAAACCGTCCGCCCGGCGGCGTCGGCGGTCTGGGCCGGCAGCACGTGCCAGGGGCGGCTCAGCAACACGGTGCCGCGCGGCGTCTGGGTCGGACCGCCACCGGCCCGCGACCAGGCCAGCTCGACCGGCTGGTTGGGCGTCGCCCGATGGACAAAGATGTCGGCGGTGCCGCCGGACGGCATCGGCCCGACCCCGATCCAGAGGTCCGCGGCAACCCCGACCACGATCACCCGGCCGGAGCTGGGACCGTTCGGAGCCGCCTCCCAGGCGCTGGCGACCACCTCGTCCAGGCCGTCCCCGTCCAGGTCTCCGGCCGAGGCGACCGACTTGCCGAGCAGGTCGTTCGTTTCGGCCCCTTCGACCATCCCCAACTGGGTCAGAGTGGCGCCCGAAAAGAGGTAGACAGCCCCGGCGTTGGTCGCGGTGGCGGTGTCGTGATGCTTGGCGCCGACCACGAAATCGGCCACCCCGTCGCCGTCCAGTTCCAGGCCGGCGGCGACCGAGTTGCCGAAGAACTCCTCGGCGTTGGCCGCGTTCAGCCGCTTGCGCAGGGCCCCGGTCGGTCCGTTCAGGATGTAGACGGCCCCGGCCTCCTTGATCCCCTTCGGGTCGGCGAACTTGGCGCCGATCAGGAGGTCGCCGTAGCCGTCGCCGTCGAGGTCCGCACCCGCCACGGCGTGGCCGAAGTAGTCGTAGGCCGCCTCGCCGGTGAACCGGGCCAAGATCTGGCCGGTGGCGCCCGAGCAGGCGTAGGCGGCGCCGCTGTCGGTGCCGCCGGGGCCGTCGTAGCCGAAGGCCCCGACTACGAAGTCGGGGACGCCGTCGCCGTCGAAGTCGCCGGCCGGACCGACCGAGAAGCCGAAGCGGTCGCGGTCGTTCTCGCCGTCGAGAATGTGGATCGGGGTGCCGGTGGCGCCGGAATAGAGGATGGCCCGGCCGTTGTCGAAGTGGCCGTTGGTGTCGTAGTCGGAAGCACCGGCGACGAAGTCGTCGGCACCGTCGCCGTCGACGTCACCGACCGAGGCGATGGCGTTGCCGAGGAAGCCGTGGTCCTGGTCGCCGTCCACCCGGTAGATCAGGGTCTGATTCGCGCCGGACCGGACGTAGATGGAACCGGCGGCGTCGATTCCGCTCGGATCGGCGTCCTGAGCGCCGATCGCCAGGTCGCCGACGCCGTCGCCGTCCACGTCCCCCAGGCCGGCGACGCAGCGGCCGAAGCTCTGGCCGTTCGACCCCTCGTTCAGGGCCAGGACCGGGATGTAGGTGCGGCCGGAGTAGAGGACGGTGGTGCCGGTCAGAGCGCCGACGAACAGCTCCGGATCGCCGTCGCCGTCCAGATCCCCGGGATCGACGATCGACGATCCGGTCCGCATCTGCGGGAAGGGACCGTCGATCTGCTGGATCTCGGAGTTGTCGGCGCCGGAATAGAGGTAGACCGAGCCGGCGTTGTACTGCTCGCTCCCGAGTACGTCGCTCCAGGTCGAGCCGACCGCGTAGTCGGGGACACCGTCGCCATTCCGATCCCCGACCGCCGCGACCGCGGCGCCGAAGTGATCGCGCGCCTTCTCGCCCCAGTGGCGGCCGAGGAGATTGCCGGTCCGGCCGGAGTAGACCAGGGCCCGCCCGGAGGGCTGGCCGGTGTCCCAGGGGGCCATCTCGGCACCGACCACGAACTCGTCGTGGCCGTCGCCGTTGAGGTCGCCGATCCCGGTCACGGCGGAGCCGGTCCAGGAGAAAGCCTTGCCGTCGCCGTTGAGCTTCCAGATCCGATGGCCGTCGGCGCCGGAGAAGACGAAGGCCGCGCCGACCTGAGCCCGCCCGTTGGCATCCGCCCACGGAGCGCCGACCAGGAAATCTCCGACCCCATCGCCGTCCGTGTCGCCGGCATCGCCGACCGCGTAGCCGAAGAGCCCCCACCAGTCCTGGCCGTCCCAGCGGTGACGGACCTTGCCGGTCCGGCTGGAGAGCAGCTCGACGTAACCGGCGAACCAAACTCCATTCGGCGAGGCCCAGGGGGCGCCGACCAGGAGATCCCGATAGCCGTCGTGGTCGTGGTCCGGCACCGTGACCATCGCTTGGCCGAAGCGGGCGCCGGCCGAGGCGCCGCCGACCGAGAACCGGACGGTGCCGGTGCGGCCGGAGTAGAAGCGGACCGCGCCGGCATCGGTTCCAGCGCCCCGGAATTCGCCTGGAACCCCGACCGCGAAGTCGCCGTAACCGTCGCCGTCCACGTCGCCGATACCGGCCAGGGAAGCGCCGAGGTTCAGGCCTTCCTTCTGCCCGTAGCGGCGGTAGATCTCGGCGCCGGTGGCGCCGGACAGGACCACGATCAGGCCGGCGTCCTCGAGCGAGCCGTTGTCGATCTCCGGCCCGCCGACCAGGAGATCGGTCACGCCGTCGCCGTCGAGGTCGTCCACCGCGGCCAGCACCCGGCCGAAGCCATCGGGAGGCTCGGGGCTGACGAAGGTCCGGATCTTCTGGAAGTCGGCGCCGGAGACCAGCCAGGCTTCTTCGTCCAGGGTCGCGAGCAGAAGGTCCGGCACTCCGTCGCCGTCGGCGTCGTCCGCGCCGGAGACCCAGACTCCCAGGTTGAACTCGACCGAGGGACCGTCGACCACACCCCGAATCTCCCAGTCGCCGGACTGGGCCCAAGCCAGGGAGGGGATGGCGAGGAAGAGAGGGAGGAAGGGAAGAGGGAACCCCATGGATCGAACCCTCTGATAGGACTCTGGAAGACCGATCCGGTTCTGAGTATATCCCCAAAATCTATGCTCAAACCGAGAATGCCCGGAGCCGAGGCCGGGCGACAGGACGCAGCTATTATACCTAAGCTACTCAAAAATAAGAGCTTATAGCAATAATGGACCTCTTCCGGCCCTCCTCACTGCTCCGCGGCAGTTCCCTCGGCCGGAGATTCCTCCGCCGGCGGTTCGCCGCCGTGTTCCGCCCAGGCCCGGGCCTCGGCCTCGGTCGGCAGCAGCCAGCGCAGCTCCCAACCCTCTTCGGTGCGCTCCTCGACCGCCCAGAGCGACTCGTAGGCGAAGGTGGTACTGGTCTTCACCCCATGGGCGGCGGCGGTCTTGCGGTCGACTAGACGGCGGTCGATGCGGTATTCGCTCATCTCGGTGTCTCGGCGTGGGATGCGCCGGCCAGTATCGGCTCTCCTGGGTCGGCCGGGAAGACCCGACGTCCGTCGAACCAGGTCTCCAACACCTCGATCCGGTCCAGCTCCGCCACCGGCGCGCTCAGCGGATCCCGGCTCAGGACCACCAGGTCGGCCCGCATTCCCGGCGCGATCCGGCCGAGGTCCTCCTCCCGGAAGGCCGCTCGCGCCGGCCAGACGGTCAGGTGGAGCAGGGCCTCCTCGCGGGTCATGCACTGCTCGGGGTGCCAGCCTTCGGGCGGCCGGCCGTTCTCGTCCCTCCGCGTGACCGCCGCCCGAAAGGCGGCCATCGGATCCAGGCGCTCGACCGGCGCGTCACTGCCGCCGCAGATCGGTACCCCGCGGTCGAGCAGCCAGCGCCAGGCATAGGCTCCCTTCTCCCGCTCCGGGCCGAGCCGGGCCCGGACCCACGGCATGTCGCTGGTCTGGTGCTGGGCCTGCATGGCCGCGATCACGCCGAGCCGGGCGAACCGTTCGGCGTCCTCCTCCCGCAGGACCTGGGCGTGCTCGATCCGCAGCCGGGGATCGGCGGCCGCCGGTACCGCGGCGAGCGCCTGCTCGAAGGCGTCCAGGGCGACGGTGTTGCCGCGGTCACCGATGGCGTGGATCCCGACCTGGAATCCGGCCCGCAGCGCTCGCTCGGTCACCTGCCGAAGCCGCTCGGGCGGCGTCACCAGCAGGCCGCGGTTCCCCGGGTCGTCGCTGTAGTCCTGGTGCAGGGCGGCCCCTCGGGAGCCGAGCGCGCCGTCGGCGTAGAGCTTGACCGACCGGACCGCGAGCCGGCCGGAGCCGTCGAGATCGGCCGCCGGTCCACGGGCGAACCAAGTCCGCAGGAGCGGCTCGTCGGAGCCGTCCAGCATTCCGTGCCAGCGGAGCAGAAAACGCCCTTCCGCGGCCAGGGCGCGGAGAACCTCGATGCCGGCCTCGCCGATGCCGGCGTCGTGGACGGCGGTGATCCCGTGCCGGTGGAGTTCGGCCTGGGCCAGCAGCGCCCGGCGGCGCAGATCCTCCGGTCCGGGCGCGGGAATCGCCCGGCGGATCAGGCCCTCGGCGGCATCGACGAACACCCCCGTCGGCGTCCCGTCCGGGCGACGGAGGATCCGGCCGCCGGGAGGATCCGGGGTCTGAGCGGTGACCCCGGCCGCCCGCATCGCGGCGGCGTTCGCCAACAGGGCGTGACCGTCGATCCGAGTGAGCACGGCCGGTCGTTCCGGCAGGGCCGCGCTGAGAGCGTCGTGGGTCGGGAAGGAGGGGTCCGGCCAGTCGTTCTGATCCCAGCCCCGCCCGAGCAGCCACTGCTCCGGCGGCAGCTCGGCGGCGGCGGCGACGACGCGGGAGATCACCTCCTCCAGACTGCGGGTCCCGACCAGGTCGACCTGTTCGAGGGCGGCGCCCAGGCCGAGCAGGTGCAGGTGGCCGTCGGCCAAACCGGGCAGCAGGGCGGCGCCCGCGAGGTCGCGCCGGAGGGTGGCCGGACCGATCCAGGGAGCGAGGCCGGCCTCGTCGCCGGCGTACACGATCCAGCCGTCTCGGATGGCGACCGCCTCGACCTGGGGCCGGGCGGGATCGGCGGTCCGGATCGGGCCGCCGGTGAAGACGACGTCGGCGGGTTCCACGGTCTGGCAGGCGGCCAGGAGGGCCAGCAAGGTCATCCAACGGCACGGGGCCATGGCGCGAGGATAAGAGCGTCCCCGGCTCCGTCGCGCGGACTAGTCTGGAGTCATGATCGACTCCTTCGCCCTCGCCCTCGTCCTGGTCGCCGAACCGCAGGCGCCGCCGACCCGATCGGCGGTCACTGTCGACGCCACCGGCGGCTCGGCCTACGGGCAGTTGGCGGCGGCCAGCGGGGGCGACTTCTCCGGCGTCCTGTGGGTCTCCGGCCACCTCGACGGGGGGCGCTCAGGGGTGTACCTGAGCCGCTCCGACGGCCGCGGCGTGGACTGGGCCGACCCGATCCGGCTCGACGGCGACCCGACCGGCTCGGTGGCCCGGATCGCCGGTGACGCCCTGCAGGTGGCCGGGAATGGGGTCTACGCGCTGTGGTCCGACGGTCGGAACGCGATTCCCGGCAATTCCGTGATGGAATCCGACCTCTGGCTGGCCGTGAGCACCGACGGTGGCGCCACCTGGGGGCCGGAACGGCGGCTCGACCCCGGGTTGCACAAGCCGTTCTCGGTGATGGAATCCACCTTCGCCGTCGATTCGCTCGGGACCGCCGATCCGGCCGACGACCACCTGCTGGTGGCGGCCTTGCTGGCAACCGCCGGTGGCTCCGAGCTGCGATTCCTGGCCTCGCGGGACGGCGGCCGGCACTGGGAGCCGCCGCGCCCGATGGCCGCCGGGGCGGCCGACGTGCGGATGAGCGTCGACGGACCCCGGGTCCACCTCCTCTGGTCAGAACACCACGGCTTCGACCACCAGTGGCTCTACCAACGCAGCGAGGACGGTGGTCGGCACTGGCTGCCGCAGCCGGTTCCGATCACCCAGCGGTCGCCCGAGGTCCTCACCGGCGCCGGCGCGGTGGCCGCCGAGGGCCCGGTCGTGGCCGTGGCCTGGACCGAGCACGGCGCCACCGGCCTGGGGCCGGTGCTGCGGGTGCGGGTCTCAGGGGACGGCGGCCGCCATTTCGGTGTGCCCACCCTGGTCGGGAACTACCCGGCCGGTCGTGCGGCGGTGCGCTCCCCCACCCTGCTGGTGGATCGGGGCACCACGGTCGCCGCCTGGTCGGACAACCGCGCCGCCCTGGACCAAGACTTCTTCCAGGCCTTCGCGGCCGCCAGTCGGGACCTTGGCCACACCTGGTTCGAGAGCCCCCTCTCCCCCGGCGAGGGCCGGGAGGTCCAGTTCGCCCGCGGCGGGCCGGAGCGGTCCCAGCTCGTCGCGGTCTGGACCACTTCCCTGTTCCAGGGGCACGTCGAGGCCTCGATCTCCCGCGACGGCGGTCTCCACTGGAGCCCCGGCTTCCGGGTGAACGATCGTCCCGATCACGTGCTGCTCGCCCGCGTGGCCTGGAACGCCCGCTACGACAACGCCGTCGTCGCCTGGCTCGGGGTGAACTCGATCCAGCGCATCCGCAGCATGGCCGGCGGTTTCCGGCCGCAGTGGGTCCATCCGGAGGGTTTCCTGACTCCCGGCGGCATCGGCTGGTTTTCGATCGGCGGCTTCCCGCGCCGGGACGAGGGTCTGCCCTTCGGTGTGCTGATCTCGGCCGGGACCGGGCACTGGGGACCGGCCCACGGTTTCCGCGACACCGGCCTGCTCCACGATCCCCTGCTCGAGGGGTCGTACCGGCTGCTCCAGCAGGGGGCTCTGAACGGCACGGTCCTGCCCGGCGGCATCGGCACGACCCCGCCGCTGACCATCCCGCCCGCGCTCGCCCGCGGCAAGCCCCTGTTCTGCGCGGCCGTCGCCTGGGGATCGGCCGGCCGCCCGGGAGCGCTCACGGATGTGGTGGAGTTTGCCTTGAACTAACGGCGTCTACCAAGAAATCGCAGAGGAGCCGCGTCTGCTTCGCCGCCAGGCGGCGGCCGAGCAGACCGGCCCCCAGGATCGCCGCCATCGCCACCAGGGCGCCGCCGGCGGAGGGTAGCCCCCAGGCCGGTTCCTCCAGCAGGAGCTGGACTCCGCCGAGAACCAGCAGGAAGGCGGCGCCGGTCCCGGAGCCGAGCAGTCCGAAGGCGACGAGGGTCCAGAGGGCCGGATTCGGTCCGACCAGGCAGCGCAGGCGGGCGCCGTCTCCTCGAGCGCAGACCTCGATCCCGAGGTGGGGGGACCAAAGGCGCCGGCCGGCGGCCGGGATGCGCAAATCCGCGTGGCCTTGTTCGGTTGCGATGCTGCCTTCGACCGGGCACTCCGGGCGGTCGAGCCGGTGACGCAGGCGGGCGAGCACCGCCCGCGGCGGCAGCTCGACGTCGAGGACGAAGCGGGGGCGGAGGGGTCCCGGCACGAGTGCTGGACCTAGGATAACCGCCGACCTCGGATCGACCCCAACCGGTGGGGTCTCCTGGGCTGGCAACCACAACTATTGTTTCCCTGTTTTCTGCGATCCGTTCGAGGTACTGAAGAAATGAGGTTTTCCCGCTTTTTTCCTTGGCACCGTGATTCATTCCGGATAGCTTCGGGACCGTGATGCTCCGATCCGATCGCAACGAATCCCTTCCTTTCTCCGACTCTGACGACCGCGATCTGCCCGCCCCTGCCGAGATCTATGCCGGCCTCTCCCGGCGCGTGATCGGCCAGGAAACGGCCAAGAAGGCCCTCGCCGTGGCCTCCTACACCCACTACCTCGGCCTGGCTGCCGGCGACGAGGACCATCCCTCGCCGTTCGGCCGGCAGACGCCGCTCCTGATCGGCCCGACCGGCTGCGGCAAGACCTACCTCGTCCACTGCCTGGCCGATCTGCTCGGGGTCCCGTACCAGTACGTGAGCGCCGCCGAACTGGTCGAAGCCGGCTACAAGGGAACCCACATCGAGACCGTCTTCCAGAACCTCTATCGCCGCTGCGACGACGATCTCGACCTGGCCCAGCAGGCGATCCTGTTCGTGGACGAACTCGACAAGTGCCGCAGCAGCCCCGGCTTGGAGCGAGACGTCTCCGGCACCGGTGCCCAGAACGCCCTGCTCTCAGTCCTGGATGGAAGTCCGATCCGGGTCGGTCCGGAGGATTCCGGCCTCCTTCTCGACACCTCCCGCATCCTGGTCATCGCCGGCGGTGCCTTCGTCGGCCTGGAGGACCAAATCCGGCGCCGCCTCGACGGAGGCGGCCTCGGTTTCCGCGGCCCCGGCGGCGGCGCCTGGGCGGAGGCCGGCACCGCCGAGCTGCTCGAACAGGTCGGCAGCGAAGATCTGATCGACTACGGCCTGATTCCCGAGCTGGTGGGGCGCTTCAGCGCCATCGCTCCGCTCCAACCGCTGTCGGAGGACGACCTCGTCCGCATCCTCACCACCGCCGAGGGCTCAGCCCTGGCCGCGCACTGCGCCTTCGCCGAGAGCCACGGCATCCAGCTCAGTTTGAGCGAGGACGCCCTACAGATGATCGCCCGCAAGGCCGCCGCTTTCGGCACCGGCGCCCGCGCCCTCCGTTCGGTGCTCGACCGGGAACTCGGCGACCTCCGCTTCCAGCTGCCGGCCCTGGCCGAGGAGGGAGTGCGGAGGGTCGAGATCACCGGTCAGGTCCTGCTCGGCTGCGAGGAGCCGCACGTATTCCGACGGCGGATCGGCCGCAGCCCCTCCCCCCACCGGGTCCCTCGCGCCCCGCGGCTGCGCTCCCGCGCCCTGCGGGCCGATGCCGCCGGGCGGATCCGTCGTCCCGGCCGGCCTTCCTTCACCCGCACCGCCAACCGTTCGGCGGAATGGATCTGGAAGCGGATCGACCAGGTCAGGGCCCGGCTCGACTGGGACCGGACCACCGGCGGCGCCAAGGAGTGGTGGGAGACCTTCGAAAAGGCGAACGCCCGTCGCCCAGCCCTCGTCCTGCGCCTGGCCGAGGAACTCGACTTCCGCAAAGCCACGATCACTGATTTCTTCCTCGCCGCCGTCTACGCCGGGACCGACAACATCCAGGCCTGCCTCCACTATTTCGACTACCTCCGCCTGAAGCGCCGCGAGGAGGAACTGAAGCGGCGGCGGCGGGCGAAGGAAGCGCGCGAACAGCGGGAGAAGAAGGAGAAGAAGGAGAAGGATGATGAAAAGGAGGACAAGAGGCCGGAGGATCCGCCGCAGAAGCCGGTCGACGGCTGACGCCCGCCGACCGCATTCCGTTCGTCCAGGGCAGCCAAACTCAATCCACCGACTGCCGACCGGCCGGCCGTCGGGAGAGGATCTCCGCCTCCTGTCGAAGATCCTCGAGCGCCATTTCGATCCGCTCCCGATGGGTGCGGAAATGGAGGACGCACATCCGAAGGGCGAACCTGCCACGCAGGCGAGTGGCGGTGAGGTACACCCGCCGGCGGCGGTTCACCCGCTCGAGCCACTCCCGATTCAAACGCTCACGCTCCTCCTCGCTCGTGCCGGCCGGCGCCAAGCGGAAGGCGAACAGCGACAGCACCGGCTCGGCCAGGATCTCCACCCCCGGCACCTGGCCCAGTTCCCTGGCGGCCAAGTGCGCCAGGTCGAGCTTCTCGTCCAGCGCCTCGCGCCAGGCGCGGAACCCGAGCAGCCGGGCCGGCAGCCACACCCGCAGCCCGCGGTTGTCGCGCGACAACTCAGGCGACAGCGCGCAGAAATCGGCCCGGTCCGGGTCGTCCTGGTAGGGCGGCATGTAGTCGGCCGAGGTGGCGTGGGCCCGGCGCAGCGTGGCCGGGTCGCGCACGAGCAGCGAACCGGTGCCGTAGGGCAGGAACATGCCTTTATGCGGGTCGAGGCTCAGGGAATCGGCCTCGCCCAGCCCGGCCAACGCCGCCCGGCCGCGCTCGGTCAGGGCAAAGAAGCCACCGTAGGCCGCGTCGACGTGGAACCACAACCCCTCCCGGCGGGCCAGCGCCGCCAGCTCAGGCAGCGGATCGACCGCGCCGCTGTTCGTCGTGCCGGCCGAACCGACGAGCAGGAAGGGGCGCAGGCCGGCGGCCCGATCCTCAGCCACGGCGGCCGCCACCGCCGCCGGCCGCAGCCGGTACCGCTCGTCGCTCGGCAGCACCCGTACCCGCTCCTCGGGGAAGCCGGCCAGGACCGCCGCCTTGGTCACCGAATGATGGACCTGGTCGGAGGTGTAGATCGTGCCGGCGAGGAAGTCCTCCGGCAGCCGATCGCGCCGGGCGGCGACGATGGCGGTGAAGTTGGCCATCGAGCCGCCGGTGGTGAGCACCCCGCCGGCGCCCGCCGGCAGGCCGACGATCTGGCAGAACCAGCGGATCACGTTCTGCTCGAGCTGAACCATCCCGGGCGCGGCCAGCCAGACCCCGACGTAGCGGTTGACGACATCGCCGATCAGGTCGGCCACCGCGGTCGGGAAGATGCCGCCGCCCGGCACGAAGGCCAGGTAGCCCGGCCCGGCGGTGTTGAAGGAATGAGGCACCGCCTCCTGGAAGATCCGGTCGAGGAGCTGCGGGAACGGGGCGCCCTCCTCCGGCAGGGGCTCCTGCAGCGCCCGCGCCACTTCGCCGCCACCCTCCCACTGGGCCGCCGGCTGCGTCGGCAGCTCGCGCAAGAATCGTTCGATCCGCTCCATCGCCAGCTCGACCAGCCGGCGCATCTCCACCGGCGAGGGTTCGAGCGGCCACTCCCCGTTCAGGCGCTCGGATGCGTCCATTGCGGGCCTATCCTAGGTTCGCCATGACCGGCCCCTCGGCACCCATCCTTCCCTCCCGGCGCAGCTTCCTGGCCGCCGCCGGCGCCGCCGCCGTCCTGCCGTTGCTCGGCCGCGCCGGCCGGGCCGCCGCGGGCCCGACGCCGCCGCCGTTCCACAAGGCGGTCGGCCTCGGCATGGTCCAGGAAGACGGCGACTTGCTGGCCAAGTTCCGGCTCCTGAAGGAGCTGGGATTCGACGGCGTCGAGCTGAACGCCCCGAACGGCTACGACACCACCGAAGTCCTCGCCGCACGGGACGCCTCCGGCCTGCGCATCCACTCGGTGGTCGACTCGATCCACTGGGACAAGCCCTTTTCCCATCCCGATCCCGAGGTCCGCGCCGCCGGGCTCGCCGGGCTGCAGGCGGCGCTGCGCGACGCCCACGCCTACGGCGCCGACGCTGTGCTGGTCGTGCCGGCGGTGGTCGGTAAGAAGGTCTCCTACGACCAGGCCTGGGAGCGCTCGCAGGCCGAGATCGCCAAGGCCGTTCCCTTGGCCGAGGAGCTGGGCGTGAAGATCGCGATCGAGAACGTCTGGAACAACTTCCTGCTCTCCCCGCTCGAGTTCCGCCGCTACGTCGACAGCTTCGACAGCGCCATGGTCGGTGCCTACTTCGACGCCGGCAACGTCGTCCGCTACGGCTGGCCCGAGCAGTGGATCCGGATCCTCGGCGACCGCCTGCTCAAGGTGCACGTCAAGGAGTACAGCCGCCAGAAGATGAACTCCGAAGGCCCCTGGAAGGGCTTCCAGGTCGAACTCGGCGAGGGCGACAACGACTGGCCGGCGATCGTCGCCGCACTGCGGGAGGTCGGCTACGACGGCTGGCTGACGGCCGAGGTCGGCGGTGGCGGCCGCGAGCGCCTGGCCTTCCTGGCCGGGCGGATGGACCAGATCCTGGCCGGCTGAGCCTCCTCCCCCCGGCGGAGGGATCCCGGCGCGGCCGCCGATCCTGGCCTAGACTTGGGGAATGCTGCGCCGTCTCGGAACGCTGCTCTTGGCGCTGGTCCTTCTGGCCGCCCCGGCCTTGGCGACCTGGTCGATCGTGGTCGTCGACCTCGCCACCGGCGAGGTGGCGGTTGCCACCGCCACCTGCCTGACGAACTTCGACCTGCGCACCGACGTGACGGTGATCGTGCCCGGCTTCGGGGCCGGCGCCCACCAGTCCTCGGTCGACACCACCGGCCAGAACCGGCTGACGAACTGGCTCCTGCTCCAGCAGGGGGTGCCGGTGGACGAGATCCTGCAGACGATCAAGGACAACGATCCGCTGAAGCGCTGGCGCCAGATCGGGATCGTCTCGCTGCGCGGCGACGCGGTCAGCTTCACCGGCAAGGGTTGCTTCGACTGGGCCGGCGGCGTCACCGGCCAAGTCGGCAGCCTGGTCTACGCCATCCAGGGCAACGTGTTGACCGGCCAGCCGGTGATCGACGCCGCCGAACAGGCGCTGCGCACGAGCACCGGTCCGCTGCCCGAACGGCTGCTTGCGGCGATGGACGCCGCCGCCGGCTACGGCGGTGACGGCCGCTGCTCCTGCTCGGTGGCCTACCCGACCTCCTGCGGCTCGCCGCCGCCGAACTTCACCAAGTCGGCCCACATCGCCACCCTGCTTGTCGCCCGGCCGGGCGACCCGATCGAGCCTTGCACCCCGACCGGCTGCGCCGAGGGTGACCTCTACCTGGTCCTGAATGTCGCTTACGCCCAAGCCGGCGACCCGGACCCGATGATCACCCTGCGCCAGGACTACGACGCCTGGAAGCTGCTCCAGCCCGGCCGCCCCGACGCCTATGAGAGCCAGAAGTGGATCTCGCAGCCGGTGGTGGCGGCCGGCGGCGCGCCGCCGGTGCAGCTCGTGATCGACCTGCGCGATCTCGACGGCAACCCGGTCACCCACGGCGGCCACGCAATCTCCCTCGAGCACGACCCGACCTCGGCCGGCGGCGCCGCGCTGCTCGCGGTGCACGACCACCAGGACGGCACCTACACCCTGGACGTACAGCCCGGTGCCGAGCCGGGGGTGGACCTCCTGCGCGTGCGGGTGGACGACGGCATCCAGCCGGTCACCCTGTGGCCGCCGGTCGAGCTGGTCGTGGCGCCGCCGCCGCCGGCGCCGGCAAACGATCCGGCGCCGCCGGCCGGTCTGCCCTTCTCACCGCGCGACCTCCAGGCCCAGCTCCTGCCCGACGGGCTGACGGCGTGGTTCCTGGCCGAGGGGCCGGGCGGCGCCCGCCAACTTTGGCGGGCCCGGCGACCGGCGCCGGGTGCCCCCTTCGGCCGGCCCGAGCGGATCCCCACCCCCGGCCTGGCCGGATGGTGGGTGACCGATTTCTCCGTCGACGCCGCCGAACTCGAGCTGTTCCTGGCCGCGCGGGCGCCGGGCGACCCGGTGCAGCGGATCTGGCGGGCGCAGCGGCCGGACACCCTGTCCGACTTCGGCCCGCCCGAGCCGCTGCCCGAGCTGGACTCCGGGCTCGGCGAGGGCGGACCCTGCCTGAGCCCGGACGGCCTGGTGCTGGCTTTTCACTCCGAGCGCGCCGGCACCTCCGACCTCTGGCTGGCCCGGCGGCCGGTCGCCGGCGGCCGCTTCGCCCCGCCGGTGCGGCTGGACGCTCTCGACGACGGCAGCGACGAGCGCTTCCCCTTCTGGGACCGGAACGGCACCCGGCTGCTGTTCAGCCGCGACCCGGTCTCCGGCCCGACCCGCATCTGGCGCTCGGACCGCGGCCCCGGCGGCTGGTTGCCGCCCGAGCCGTTGCCCGGCGGGCTGCCGGCCGGCGACGGACCTCTGGCCGCGACCGCCCGCGACGAGGCCGCCGCCGAGCTGTGGCTGAGCCGTGCCGCCGCCGGCGGAGTGCGCGAACTCCTCGCCGCGCCGCTCGCCGCCGGCAGCCTGACCGCCAGCAGCGACACCCTCTCGGCCGCCGCCGGTGGCCGGATCGACTTCCAGCTCGACGCCGGCCCGGCCTGGGCCGGGGCCAGCTACCTGCTCCTGGCCGGCGCCGCCGCCGGCCCGGCGCAGCCGCTCCCGGGCGGCGGCGTTCTGCCCTTCCCGACCGACGACGCCACCGACCTGGTCCGCGCCCTGGCCGGCCAGCCGCCCTTCCTGGGCTTCACCGGCGTCCTCGACGCCGTCGGCGCGGCCGCCGCCGCGCTCGACCTCGCCCCCGGCCAGGTCGTCGACCCGGGCCTGATCGGCCGCGGCTACCGCCTGGCCTTCGTCGCCGAGCGGGGCGGGGAACGCTTTGTCAGCGCGGCGGTGGACCTGTCGATCGAGCCCTAGCTCTCGAACTCGACCCAGGCCCGGGCCTCGCTCGATTCGATCACCTTCTCGATGAAGCGGACGCCGCGGACGCCGTCCTCGACCGTCGGGTAGGCGTCGTCGAGATCGTCTTCCCCGCGGATCGCCCGGGCGGCGGCGCGGTAGAGGTTGGCGAAGGCCTCGAGGTAGCCCTCGGGGTGGCCGGGGGGGATGCGCCCGAGCGACTGCGCCGCGGCGCCGAGGTAGCCGTTGCCCGTGCGGCGGATCTCGGCCGGGCGGTCCTTCCACCGCACGACCAGGTCGTTCGGGTGCTCCTGGTCCCATTCGATGGCGCCCTCGGTGCCGTAGACGCGCAGGCGCAGGCCGTTCTCGCGGCCGACGCAGACCTGCGAGCAGGCCAGGGTGCCGGTGGCGCCGTTGTCCAGCTCGAGCAGGACCTGGGCGTCGTCGTCCACCTTGCGCCCGGGCACGAAGGAGCTGCGCTGGCCCAGCAGCCGCGCCACCCGCCGGCCGGTGACATGCTCGAGCAGGTTGAAGGCGTGCGTGCCGATGTCGCCGAGGCTTCCGCCCGGGCCGCTGCGGGCGGGATCGGTCCGCCACTCGGCCTGCTTCTGGCCGGTCGCCTCGAGCGGGTCGGCCAGCCAACCCTGCAGGTACTCGGCGTAGACCTTACGCACCTCGCCGATTCGGCCGCTCCGCACCAGCTCACGGGCCTCGCGCACCATCGGGTAGCCGGTGTAGTTGTGGGT
>RFGR01000185.1 GCA_003696625.1 Planctomycetota bacterium | reverse complement strand
CGGGGCGGCGGCCCCGGCCGCGGCGGCGGCGCCGGCGGCGGACCGCCCGGCCGCCGCCGGCGGCTACGTCCTGGCCGGCAAGAGCCTGGCCGAGGTCGAGAAGGACCTGATCGCCGCCACCCTGGAGCTGACCGGCGGCAATCGGCAGCGGGCCGCCCGGATCCTCGGGATGGGGGAGAGGACCCTCTACCGGAAGATCAAGGACATGGGCCTCTGAAGCTGCCAATCTGGCAGGCCGCCGCTGGCACGCCGCTTGATACGGATCCTCCCCGGAGTGCACCCATGAGCAAGATCATCGGCATCGACCTCGGCACGACCAACTCGGTCGTCGCCGTTCTGGAAGGCGGGGAGCCCAAGGTCATCCCCAACAAGGAAGGAGGACGGACCACCCCCTCGGTGGTGGCCTTCCTGGACAACGGCCAGCGCCTGGTCGGCGGCCCCGCCCGGCGCCAGGCGGTCACCAACCCCAAGCGCACCATCTTCTCGATCAAGCGCTTCATGGGCCGGCGTCACGAGGAGGTGGCCGAGGAGGAGAAGATGGTGCCCTACGAGCTGACCGGCGCGCCCAAGGAGCCGGTCAAGGTGGTCGTCGGCGGCAAGGAGTACAACCCGCCGGAGATCTCCAGCCACGTCCTCGCCTATCTCAAGGAGTGCGCCGAGGACTACCTGGGCGAGAAGGTCGAGCGGGCGGTGATCACCGTTCCGGCCTACTTCAACGACTCCCAGCGCCAGGCGACCAAGGACGCCGGCCGGATCGCCGGCCTCAAGGTCGAGCGGATCGTCAACGAGCCGACCGCGGCCGCGCTCGCCTACGGCCTGGACAAGAAGAAGTCGGGCAAGATCGCCGTCTTCGACCTCGGCGGCGGCACCTTCGACATCTCGATCCTCGAGATCGGCGAGGGGGTGTTCGAGGTGCTGGCCACGAACGGCGATACCCACCTCGGCGGCGACGACTTCGACGAGGCCCTGATCAACTGGGTCGCCGACGAGTTCCGCAAGGAACACGGCATCGACCTGCGCCAGGACCAGATGGCCCTGCAGCGGCTCAAGGAGGCCTGCGAGAAGGCCAAGTGCGAACTCAGCTCGGCCGCCGAGACGCAGATCAACCTGCCCTTCATCACCGCCGACCAGAGCGGGCCCAAGCACCTGATGACGACGCTGTCGCGCTCGAAGTTCGAGGCCCTGACCGCCGACCTGGTCGAGCGCACCCAGGCGCCCTGCCGCAACGCCCTGCGCGACGCCGGCCTCCAGCCCGGCGACATCGACGAGGTGATCCTGGTCGGCGGCTCGACCCGGATTCCGCGGGTCCAGGAGGTCGTCAAGGAGCTGTTCGGCCGCGAGCCGAATCGGTCGATGAACCCGGACGAGGTCGTCGCCCTGGGCGCCGCCATCCAGGGCGGGGTGCTGGCCGGCGAGGTGGACGACCTGGTGCTGCTCGACGTCACCCCGCTCAGCCTGGGCATCGAGACCCTGGGCGGCGTGATGACCGTGCTGGTGCCCCGGAACACCACCATTCCGACCACCAAGAAGGAGGTCTTCACCACCGCTTCCGACAACCAGCCGAGCGTCGAGGTGCACGTACTCCAGGGCGAGCGGGCCAAGGCGGCCGACAACCGCACCCTCGACCGCTTCCATCTCGACGGCATCCCGCCGGCCCCGCGCGGCGTGCCGCAGATCGAGGTCACCTTCGACATCGACGCCAACGGCATCCTCCACGTCTCGGCCCGCGACAAGGCGACCGGCAAGGAGCAGAAGGTCCGGATCGAGCAGTCCTCCGGCCTGACCGAGGAGGACATCAAGCGGATGCAGGAGGAGGCCGAGCGCTTCCGCGAGGAGGACGAGAAGGCCAAGCAGGCGGCCGCCCGCCGCAACGAGGCCGATCAGACCGCCTGGCAGGCCCGCAAGCTGGTCAAGGACCACGAGGACAAGATCGAGCAGGCCGACCGGGAGGCGATCGAGGCCAAGGCCGAGGAACTCGAGAAGGCGGTCAAGGAAGGCGACGACTCCGCCATGGACCGGCTCAAGGGCGAACTCCAGGAACTTTTGAGCAAGGTCGGGGAGAAGCTCTACGCCGCCGCCTCATCCTCGGCCGGGGCCGCGGGCGGTTCGGCGCCGCCTCCGGGCGGCGGGGAAGGCGGCGACCAGGTGGTCGATGCCGACTACGAAGTGAAGGACTGAGTCCTTCCGTGCTGCGGCCGCCGGGGGGGCCGGATCTCCGGTCCCGCCGGCGGCTGCCTTTCCCCGCCGCCGAGCCTATCCTGGCCCGCGGCCGCGCCGCCGACCCCTGCGATGATCCGCGTCCGAGGACTGACCAAGCGTTACGGCCCGATCATGGCCGTCCGCGACCTCTCCTTCGAGGTCCGGCCGGGCGAGGTGCTCGGCTTCCTCGGCCCGAACGGCGCCGGCAAGACGACCACCCTGCGGATCCTCGGCGGCTTCCTGCCGCCGTCGGCCGGCGAGGCGGCGGTGGCCGGCCACGACCTGACCCGGGCCTCGATCCCGGCTCGGCGGGCGACCGGCTACCTGCCGGAGAACTTCGCCGCGCCGCCCGAGCTGCGGGTCGGCGAATACCTCCGTTTCCGGGCCGGCCTCAAAGGACTCGGCGGCCGCGCCCGTCGCCGCCGCTGCGCCGAGGTGGCTGAGCTGCTCGGCTTCGGCGACCGGCTGCGCCAACCCTTCGCCGCCCTCTCCAAGGGTTTCCGCCAGCGGGTCGGCCTGGCCGACGCCCTCCTCGCCGATCCGCCGGCGCTGCTCCTGGACGAGCCCTTCGGCGGCCTTGATCCGTTGCAGCGGGTCGAGTTCCGCGCGTTCCTGCTCCGCCTGGCCCACGACCAGGAGAAGGCGGTCCTGTTCAGCTCCCACGTCCTGCCCGAGGTCGGCCAGGTCGCCGATCGGATCCTGGTCCTCGACCGCGGCCGGATGCTGGCCTGCGGCAGCCGCGGCGAGCTGCTGGCCCGGCTCGAGCAGGCGCCGCGGTTGCGCCTGCGGCTGGCCGGCGGCGCCGCCGCCGGGCTGGCCGCCGCCCTGCCCGAGGCCTTCCCCGGCCTCACGGTCCTGGCGGCGGAGGCCGACGGCCTCCTGCTCCGCTTGGCCGACGCCGGCCAGGTCTCGGCCCTGTTCCGCTGGCTGGCCGGTCGGCCGGAGGAGGTCGTGGCCTTCCAGCCCGAGGAGCCCGACCTCGAGGAACTGTTCCGGGTTCTCGTCGCCGGCGGCGGGGAGGAGGCGGCGTGAGGGCCTTCGCCGCTCTGCTCCGGCGGGAGATCTTCTCGCTGCTCGTGACTCCCTCGGTCTACCTCCTGCTCGGGGTCTGGTACCTGCTGAACGGGATCCTGTTCGTCTATGCCCTCGACTTCTCGCCGGAGGTCCAGAGCGACCTGTCGCTGCTGCCGCAGTACTTCTTCGGCAGTTCCCTGCTCGTTTGGCTGCTCCTGCCCGCCTTCCCGCCGCTGGTCACCCTGCGCCTGCTGGCCGAGGAACTCCGGCTCGGCACCCTCGAGCCGCTGCTGACCGCTCCGGTCTCGGACGCGGCGGTGGTCTTGGCCAAGTACCTCGGCGCCAGCCTCTTCTTCCTGCTGTTCTGGGGCGGGGTGCTGTTCCTGTTCGCGGTCCTGTCCCTGCTCGGCGCCCCGCTCGACTGGGCCCGGGTGCTCGGCGGCTTCAGCGGCGCCCTCCTCTGCAGTCTGCTCTTCCTGGCCGTCGGCCTCTTCGCCTCCTCCTGGAGCGGCAACCTGGTGCTGGCCGCCGGCGGCGGCGCCGCGATCAACTACCTGCTTCTGTTCCTGCCGGCGATCGCCGAGAACGCCGCCGGCCCGGTCGGCGCCGTCGCCCGCGCCGCCCACATCCCGAACATGCTCGACCGGGGGTTCGCGGCCGGCCTGCTCGACTCCTACGCCGCCGCCTTCTTCCTCGGCCTGGCCGGGCTGTTCCTGTTCCTGACCTGGGTGCGGCTGGTCTCGCGGAGGTGGGTGCCGTGAGCCGCCGCCTCCGCCTCGGGCTGCTCGTCCTGACCGCCGGCCTGGCCGCCACCGCCCTGGTCCTGCTGGTCCTGACCGCCCTGGCCCGGCCGGAGCTGCGCTTCCGTTGGGACTTCGCCGGCACCAGCGACCTTTCCCTCAGCGAGCGGACGGCGGCCGCCCTGGCCTCGCTGCCCGAGGGCAGCCGCGCCACCTTCCTGCTCGAGCGGCCGGATCCGCGCGACCCGCTGACCTGGAACCGCTCGGCGGTCTACCCCAAGGCCTACGCGGTGCTGCGGGTGGCGGCCGAGGAGGTCCGGATCCGCAGCCACGGACGGGTCCAGGTCGAGGTCTTCGACGAGTCCTCGCCGCCGGTCGAGGCGGCCGCCGCCGCCAGCCGGCTCGGCCACAAGCCGGGACAGCTCGTCTACCTCGAGGTCGGCGACAAGCGACGGGTGCTCCGCTTCGAGGAGCTGTTCCGGGTCGAGCAGCCGCGCAACCAGGAACCCGCCCGCCTCCTCGGCCACCGGGTCGACGAGGCCCTCGGCGACGCCGCCCTCCGCCTCGCCCGCGATGAGCTGCCGCGGATCGCGGTCTTCGCCGGCCTGCTCCCGGCCGGCCTGAAGCGCGAGGACCTGCGGCCGCTGCTGGCCCTGCTCGCCGCCGAGGGCTGGGAAGCCGAGCCGGTCGAGAGCATCCCCGGCCCGGACGAGGGCTGGGACCTCTTGCTCGTGCCCGGGCAGCGGGAGCCCCTCGCCACCGCCGACGCCGAGGCGGCGCGGCAATGGCTGGAGGCCGGGCGGCCGCTGTTCCTCGCCCTCGGCTACCTCACCCCCGAGCCGGCCCAGCGCTTCTGGAACGAGCGACTGGCCCCGCGCGGGGTCTCCTTCCGCGATGGTCTGGTCTGCCAGCGGTTCCGCGGCGCGACCGGCGTCAACTACTGCGCCAGCCACATCGCCGTCCCGGCCGAGGGCATGGCCCAGGACCACCCGATCACCGCCGCCCTCCGCCGGGACCGGCGCTGGCTGGAGATCGGCGCCGCCCAGGCCTTGAGCTACACCGAGTCCGGCACCGCCGAGTTCGCCCGCGAGCAGCTCCTGTGGCTGAACGGCGAGGCCTGGATCGAACCCGAGGAACTCAGCCCGGCCTTTCAGCCCGGCCCGCGCACTCCCCGCGGCCCGTTCCCGGTCGCGCTCGCCACCTCCCGCTGGCAGGATCCGGGCGACGGCAGCGGCCGCGTCGTCCTCAGCGGCTCGGCCACCATCCTCTTCGGCCAGCAGCTCCAGCTCGACCGGGACTTCGTCGCCGGCGCGGTGCGCTGGTTGCTCGGCGAGGAGCGGGCCGAGAGCGGCCTCGTCGCCCTGGCCTCGTTGCCCTTCCGGCCGACCCCGGAGCAGCACGCGCGCCTGGCCAATGCGGCCATCCTGGCCCTGCCCGGCTGCACCTTCCTGATCGGCCTTCTCGTCCTCTGGCGCCGCCGCCGATGAATCCCGCCCGCCTCTTCGTTCTCGTTCTCGTTCTCGTCCTGCTGGTCGCCGGTGCCGGCTGGCTGGTCTTCGGACGGCCGCCGGCGCCGGCAGCCGCGAACGGCGAAGAGGCCGCCTCCTCCTCGCCCGGCTTGCTCGGGCCGGCCGCCGAGGAGCTGGCCCGCCTGACCATCCACCTGCCCGACCGCCCGACGATCGTCCGCCTCCGGCGCCAGGGGCCGCGCCTCTGGCGGCTCGAGGAGCCCTGGCTCGACCGGGCCGATCCGGCCGCGGTCGAGGCGGTGATCCGGGCCTTGCGCTTCGACCGGCCGGAGCCGCTGCGCGAGGACTGGCGGGGCCGCAGCGACGCCGACCTCGGCCTGGAACCGCCGGCTGTCGTCGCCGAGTTGGAGCTGGCCGGCGGCCGCCGGCACGAACTCCGGGTCGGCACGCCCGACCTGACCGGATCCCGCTACGTGGTCCGTTTCGACGGCGAGCGGCGCCTGGTCGGCGTCGCCCTGGTCCGCACCCTCGATCGGCCGCCGCAGCAGTGGCGGGATCCGGCTCTGTTCGCCGACCCGGGTGCGGTCGCCGCGATCGAGTGGTTCCCGCGCGACGGCGCCGGTTTCCGCCTCGAGCGGAGCGGCATGCGCTGGCGCCTGACCGCGCCGGAGGAGTTCTTGCTCAGCCCGGCCGGGGAGGGCATGGTCGCCCGCCTGCTCCGGGCCCGGGCCGACTCGCTGCCCGAGGAGGTGGCGACCGAGGAGGAGATCCAGGTCTTCGAGGCCGGCGACCGGCTCGTCCTGCACCGCCCCGGCGCGCCGCCGGTCCGGGTCTGGTTGGCCGGCGGCGGCATCCTGGCCAGCGACCGGCCCTACCCGCTCCTGGTCCAGGCCGGCGACTTCCGCCTCCTCCACACGCCGCTCGAGGACCTGCGCAGCCCTTACCTGTTCGACCTCGTCCCGGGCGAGATCGTCAGCCTCGAACTGACCGTCGGCGGGCGGAGCGGCCGCTTCCGCCGCCGCGCTCCGGGCTGGTTCGGCCCGGACGGCGAGCTGCTGCCGCCGGCCGAGCAGAAGCACCTCGACGAGCTGGTCGCGCGGGTCTGCACGATCCGACCGCAGCGGCCCGGGGTGCCGGCGCCCGCACGCGAGCCGGACGGGCGGCTGGTGCTCTCCCGTTCCCTCCAGCCCAAGGCGGCGAGCGGCGCCGAACTCTGGTGGTGGAGCCGTCCGGACGGCATGCCCTGGGTGGCGGCGGCCGGGACGGCGGAGGCCACCGAGGTGGACTTCAACCTTCATCTCGGGGCGGCGGCGATGCTGCCGGACTAAGCCCGGCGGCCGTCCAGCAGACGACGCCGTCCTCCAAGCGGGCGCGGCCGGCGATCAGGTGGCCGATCGCCTCGGGCAGGGCTCGCTTCTCGGCCGCGAAGACCCGAGCCGCCAGGGAGTCGGCGTCGTCGTCCGGCAGCACCGGCACCGCTTCCGCCAGCAAGATCGGTCCTCGATCGTACTCGGCGCTGGCGAAGTGGACGGTGCAACCGCTGGCCGGCGGACGATCGGCGACCACCGCCTCGTGGACCCGGTGGCCGTAGAAGCCCCGACCGCCGTAGCCGGGGAGCAGGGCCGGGTGGATGTTGATCACCCGCCCCTCGAGGTCGGGCGGGATCGGCAGCAGCAGGAGCCAGCCGGCGAGGACGACCCAGTCCGGCCGCGCCTCCCGGATCGCCGCCACCAGGGCTCGGTCGCGCTCCTCCCGGTCGGGATGGCTGGCTCGGCCGATCACCCGACAGGGAAGCCCGAGGCGGCGGCAGCGCGCGACCACACCGGCTTCGGCCCGGCTGCTGATCACCTGGACGATCCGGGCCGGCAGCCGGCCGGCGGCGATGTGCTCGGCCAGGTTCTCGAGGCTGCGGCCGCCGCCGGAGGCGAGGAGGACGAGGCGGGCGGGGGCGGTCATTCGGACAGGCCCCAGCCGGCTTCGCCCCGGCTGATCAGGGTGGTCAGCAGCCCGAAGCGGTCGAGCAGGTCGTCCAGCCGGAGGAGGGCGGAGTAGTCGTCGCCGGCGGCCAGGGCGGCGGCGAAGTCGGCCAGGCCGGCGAGGAGTTCCCGTTCGCGGGCGACCGCCGGCGGCAGCGGCTCGGCGGCGGGCGGCGGCAGGAGCCGGGGCAGGCCGTCGGCGAGTTCGCGGGCGGCGGGGTCGCCGGGCGCCCCGGCCGCAAGCCGGCGGAAGAGGTCGGCGGCCCAGGCCTCGGCCAGGACCAGGCGCAGGGCGGCGGCGTCGGCCGGATCGGTCTCCTTCGGCAGGGTCTGGTCGAGGAAGCCGGCGAGGACGGCGGGCTCGAACCAGGTTGCCCAGGGGTCCCGGCGCTCGACTCGTTCGCCGCGGACTTGGACTTGGAGGCGGGGGCCGTCCGGCTCGAGGGCGAGGAGGTCCGCCCGCTTGCCGTCGATCGGCTCGACGACCGGGATCGGGCCCCGCTCGAGTCGGGCGCGCAGCGCGGCGGCGGCGGCGGCGGCGCGGGCGAGCAGGTCGCGGTGGGCGCGGGCGGCGGCGGCCGGCTCCGAATCGGCGGCGCCGGCCGCGGCCTCGTCCCAGGCGGCCAGGGCGGCGGCCGGATCGAAGCGACGGAGGGCGACCGGGATCCGCTCCTGGACCGCCGCCGCGAAGGCGGCGCGGGTGGCGGCGGCGGCGCGCCGGGCGGCTCGAGCGCGGGCCTCGGCCTCGGCCGCAGCCAGGGTCTCCAGGCGCGGTTTCCAGGCGGCGGCGGCGGCCGGGGCGTCGGACAGGGCCTCGGCGACGGCGGTCCGGCGGGCGGCGGCGGCAGCGAGGTCGCCGGCGCCGAGCAGGGCGGCGTGTTCGGCCTCGAGGTTGGCCAAGGTTTCCTCGGCCGCAGTCTGGACCCGGGCGCGCAGGGCGGCGAGGTCGGCCGGCGGCAGGGGCGGGCCGGCGCCGGGCTCGGCGGCGGCCTCGACCGCCGTCCAGGCCGCTCCGATCCGACCTTCGGCCAGGAGGGCGGCGACCTCCTGCTGGACCCGGACCACCTCGGGCGGCACCGGCGGCGGCTCGGGCGGAGAGGCGGCGCCCGCCCCGTCGGGCGGCGGGGCGCCGTCGCCGGCCCCGGCCTCGATCCGCGCGATCTCGGCTCGGGCGGCGGTCGCCAAGGTGTGGCCGGCGTGGGCGTCGAGGAAGGCGCGGAGGGCCTCGGCACGCCGGGCTGGGTCGGTCTCGGCCATGGCGGCGGCGAAGGCCTCTTGGGCCGCCTTCTCGGCCGCCCGCTGAGCTTCCAGCCGTTCGGACGCAGCCGTGCGATCCGCCGCGATCGCTGGCGCCGGCGCCGGTGCGGGAGGGGGGGGAGAGAGGGCGCGCCAAAGGAGGAAGCCGCCGCCGCCCAGGACGAGGACCGCCGCCGCCAGGCCGAGGCCGCGGCGCTGCCGGCGGTGGCTGAGGATCCGGTCGCACCAGGCGGCGACCGCGGCGGCGCTGTCCGGGCGGTCGGCCGGGTCCTTGCGCAGGAGGGCCGAGAGCAGCTCCTGGACCTCGCGCGGGGCCTCGACTCCGGCTTCGCGCAGGGTCGGGGGCTCGAGTTCGCGGTGGGCGCGGAGGATGTCGCGGACGGTGTCGCCGTGAAAGACGGTGTCGCCGGTCAACAGCCGGAAGAGGGTGCAGCCGAGCGAGTAGAGGTCGGCGGCCGGACCGATCCCTTCCGGGTGGACGCTCTCCGGCGCCATGAAGTGGGGCGTGCCGCCGGCGCCCTCGCCCTCGATCATGCCCCGGGTCGCGGCCAGGCCGAGGTCGGCCAGCTTGACGTGGCCGCTGGCGGTGACCATCAGGTTCTCGGGCTTGACGTCGCGGTGAACGAGGTGGTGCTCCTCGGCGAAGGCCAGGGCCAGGGCGGCGTCCCGGATCGCCGCCACCGCGTCCCGCCAGGCGAGGGGGCCCTGCTCGCGGAGGCGGTCTTCGAGGGTGCCGCCGGGCACAAGCTCCATCGAGAAGAAGTGCCGGTCGCCGTCGTCGCCGACGTCGTGGACCTGGACCAGGTTCGGATGGCTGAGGCGGCCGGCGGCGATCGCCTCCCGGCGGAAGGAAGCCACCTTCTCGGGATCGCGGGAGGCCTCCTCGTTCAGAACCTTGAGGGCGACCTCGCGGTCGAGGCTGGTCTGGAGGGCGCGGTAGACCACGCCGACCGCGCCGTGTCCGAGACGACCGAGGATCCGGTAGCCGCCCAGTTCGGTGCCGACCAGGGGGTCGGCGGCGGCGGTTCCCTCGGCGACCAGGCGGCCGGCGCCATCCGGGTTCCGGAAGCCGACCGCGCCGCCGGGAGGCAGGAGGACCCGGCGGCCGCGGCGGCCGTCCACTTCGAAGCGGAGCCGGCCGCTGGCGGCCAGGGCGATCCGGCCCTGGTCGTCGAGCGCGGCGGAGAAGCCGTCCTCGCTCGCGGTCGGGGGCCGGCCGAGGGAGTCGAGCAGGCCGTCGGCGCAGACCGCCCAGAGGCGCCCCCCGCGCAGGGGCAGGACCCCCTCTTCGTCCTCGAACTGCCAGCGGATCCGGGGCTTCACGGGGCGGGAGGCGGAACGGGCGGCGGGGAAGGCGGCGGGTGAGGCGGGTCGTGGAGGGCCGGTGCCGGCGGGAAGATGGCGCGTCCGACCCGCACCAGGGTAGCCCCCTCTTCGACGGCGATTTCGAAGTCGTCGCTCATCCCCATCGAGAGTTCCGGCCGTTCGGGTAGGAGGCCGGCCTGGACCGCCCGCTCGGCCAGCTCCCGCAGCCCTGCGAAGTGGCGCCGGAGCCGGGCCGCCGGCGCCCCGGCCGGCGCCAGGGTCATCAACCCGCGGACCTCGAGCCGGCCGCCGGCGCGGATGCGTTCGAGCAGCGGCTCGAGTTCCTCCCGGCGGCAGCCGGCGCGCCCGTCCTCCGGCGTGAGGTTGACCTGGACCAGAACCGGCCGCGGCGGTCGGAGGCGGTCCTCCGGTTCGGCCAACAGCCGCTCGAGCCGGGCGACCAGCGGCTCCCCGGCGACGGTGTGGATCAGGTCGGCCAGCTCCAACGCCCGCCGGGCCTTGTTTCGTTGCAGCGGCCCGATCAGGTGCCAGCGCGCCTCGGGGGGGAGGAGGGCGTGGTGGTGGGCGAGGGCCTGGACGCGGTTGTGGCCGAAGTCCCGTTGACCGGCTCCCCAGGCGGCGCGGAGGGTGGTGGGGGTGGCGGTCTTGGCGACGGCGATGAGGTGGATGGAGGAGGGGTCGCGGCCGGCGCGAGCGGCGGCGGCGGAGATGCGGGAGTGGACCTCCCCGAGACGACACGCAACCCCCTCCATGGAATCCGGCCCCGCTCGGTGGACCCGATCAGGACAAGATCAGGTTACCTCCGCCGCCCCTGACCGTCTTCCCGGTGCGCGGCCGACCCGGCCGCGCCCTGGAGATCCCGTCATGAGCCGCTTCGTCCCGCCCTTCTGTCCCCG
>RFGR01000184.1 GCA_003696625.1 Planctomycetota bacterium | reverse complement strand
GCCGGCGGCAAGGGGGGCGGCGGCTCCACCGGCAGCGGTCGCAGCTCGCCGGGAGCGAGGGCGATCAGCACCGGCAGGAGGACGGCCAGGCCGCCGGCTGCGAACAGCAGCCGCCGGGGAGGCTGGAAGGCGGGCCCGAGGCGAAGCGCCGCGGCCGCGGCCAGCGCCGCCAGCAGCGGCCCGGTCGCGGCCGCCGCCGGCAGGGCCGGGGCCGCCAGTGAAGCCAGGGCGATCCCCGAACCGATCAGCCAGGCCGCCGGCGGCGTCGGTCGCCGGCCGAGCAGGGCGCAGACCAACACCGCCAGCCAGGCGGCGGCGAGGTTGCCGACTGCGATCGTGAAGGCCCGTTCCCGCAACATGACCTCCGGACCGTGCCAGCCGGGCGCCAGCACGACCTCGACGAACCCGAAGACGAGGGTGCCGCCGGCGGCCGCGGCCAAGGCCGGAAGCAGGCGCGGGCGCTCAGCCATCGCCGTTCTCCGTTCCGCCGGCGTAGCCCATCTCATGGAGCAGCGCCGACTGCTCGGGGTCCGGCGAAGAGGCGCCCATCGAGACCCGGGCGGCCTCGGCCGCCGCGAAGTCCAGCACCGCCTGCTCGAGTTCCGCCGGCACCGCCGAGCGGCCGAGGTCGTGCTCCTCGTCCGGATCGGCGGCGAGGTCGTAGAGTCCGAGGTGCCGCGGCGGCGAGCCTGGTCTCAGTTCGACGATCCACTTGCGAGCGCCGACGCGCACCGCCAGCCGCCGGTCGTCGCGGGCGAAGTGGAAGTCGGCGGCGGGCGGCAGGCGGCCGGGCGCAAGCAGCACGGCGGCGAGGTCGGCCAGGCGCGGCGGCGGCAGCTCGCCCCTGATCACGCCGCTCCCCCAGAGCAGGCACGGCACCCGCAGGAGCGGTTCGTAGAGCGAGTCGGCGTGCTCGGTCAGGCCGTGCTCGCCGAACTGTTCGCCGTGGTCGCCGGTGACGGCCAGCAGAGTCGGCCGGCCGCCGGTCTCGACTTCGGCCAGGATCCGGCCCAGACAGTGGTCGACGAACTCGACCTCCTCGCGATACATCGCCCGCAGGAAGTCGAGCGCCGCCAGCGCATCGCGGACGACGGCCGGATCCCCGCTCTGCAGATCGCGCTCGACCGCGGTCGTCAGTTCGAGCGGAGCGCGGCCGAAGCGGTCGAGCCGATAGCGGCCGGGCAGCGCGAGGGCGGCGGTATGGCGGCCGCCGAACGGCGGCGGCGCGCCGTAGGGCGTGTGCGGATCCATGTAGTGCAGGAAGAGGAAGAGCGGCCGCCGGTCCGCCCGGGCCCGGCGCAGAAAGGCCAGGCCGCGCTCGGTCACCCGCTCGCCGGGACCGCGCTCGACCGCCGCCCGCTCTTGTTCGGCCAGGTCGCGCAGCAGGGTGGCGCCGAGCAGCGACCGCAGCAGCCGCTCCGGCAGCAGCCAGCCGAGCGGGGTGTGGAGGCGGGTCCGGCGGACCAGCAGGCGGGCGGCGCCGGCGTGGGCGACGGCTTGGTCGTCGTAGGCCTCGAAGCCGCGGGCGAAACCGGCGGCGCCGCGCAGGAGACCGTTGCTGACCACCCCGGCGGTGCGCCAGCCGCGCTCGCGGAAGCGCTCGGCCAACAGCGGCAGGCCGGCCGGCAGCGCGCCGCGGTTGTCGCGTACGCCGTGCTCCTCGGCGGTGGTACCGGTGAGCAGCCCGACGTGGGCGGGAAGGGTCTGGTTCGAACTCGACAGCGCAAACGGCGCCCAGGCTCCCTCCGTCCGCAGTCGGTCGAAGTTCGGGAGGTCGGCCTCCGGATCGAACAGCGCGTCCGCCCGCAGGGTGTCGATCGAGATCAGGATCACGTCGGGGTGGTCCGGGTCGACCGTCGGCGCCGCCGCGGCCGGGGGCGGCGGCAGCTCTGGGCCCGGTCCGGCGTCGCGGCCGGGCAGGAGGAGGCGGCCTGCCGGCCAGGCCAGAACGGCCAGGCCGAGAACGGCCCAGACCCCGGCCGGCGGCGGCGGCAGCAGCTCGCCGAGCCGCGGCGCGGCGGCGCCGACCACCAGCACCGGCAGGAGCACCGCCGCCAGGCGGAGGACCGGCCCGCCGCCATCCAGGAAGAGGAGGTTGTGGGTCAGCGGCGCCAGGCCGAACGCCCAGCCGATCCAGAAGGCGGTGGCGGCACGTGGCGGCTGGGCGGGCACCCGCACCCGGGCCAACAGCCAGACCGGCGGCCAGGCCAGCAGCCCGAGGACGAGACCGCCGGCCGCGCACAGGGCGAGGACCTCGGCCGCGAAGGCCGGCGCGGCGAGGGGCAGCCGCAGCGCACCCTGGAGCAGGGTCGGGCCGGCCGCGCCGGCCAGCAATCCGGCGAAGGCCGCCGGCCAGCTCCGCCGCGCCGCCCGCTTCACCGCCGCAGCCGCTCGAGGTCCTCGATTCGCCGCGGGATGCCTTCGGTGAGGATCTCGCAGCCGTCCTCGGTGATCAGTACGTCGTCTTCGATCCGCACGCCGATCCCCTCCTCCGGCAGGTAGACGCCGGGTTCGACCGTGAACACCATCCCGGGCCGGAACTCGGCCGCCCAGCCGCCGACGTCGTGGGTGGCCATCCCCAGCCAGTGACCGATGCCGTGGGGCGGCTGGCCGGGGAAGCCGCGCTCGCGCAGGACCCGGACCGCGGCCTGCTGCACCCGCCGCAGGTTGCCGCCCGGCTTGCACTCGGCGAAGGCGGCCTCCTGAGCCGCCAGGACCGCCTCGTACACCTCGCGCTGGCGCGGGTCGAACCGACCATCCACCGGCCAGGTCCGGGAGACGTCGGCGCAGTAGTGGTTGAACTCGGCTCCGTAGTCGATCAGCACCAGATCGCCGGCGGCGAGGGCGCGGCGGTTGGCGCTGTAGTGGAGCACGCAGGCGTTCGGGCCGCTGCCGACAATGGCCGCGTAGGCCGGCCCCCGCGCGCCGGCGGCGAGCATGGCGCCGGTCATCTCGGCCGCCAGGCGCCACTCGGGCAGGCCCGGCTCGGCCAGACGGATCGCCGCCTCGTGGGCGCGGCCGCTGATCTCCGCGGCTCGGCGGATGGCCTCGATCTCGGGCTCGGTCTTGATCAGGCGCAGGGCGTCGATCACCGGCGACAGGTCCTCGACCTGAACTCCATAGCGCTCCTCGAGGAGCCGGCGAAAACGGTCCTCGCGGGAGGGACGGCCGTCGAAGGGATCGAGCTGCCGGGCCCGGGCGGCCGCGAGAGCGTCGTCCCGACTCGTCATCCAGTTCTCGGCCGGCTGGAGCGGCGTCCGGAACACCGGCCGGCCGGCCGCCAGCTCCGCCAGCAGGTCCTCGAGGCCGCCCCAGGGACGCCGCCCCGCGGCCAGCGGCCGGCAGTCCTCGATGCCGGTGGCCGCCCGGGCCTCCTCGGGGTCGATCAGGTCGCCGAGCCAGCGTTCGGCGCTCGGATCCGCCGGCGGCACCAGCAGCACCTCGCGGCCGTCGGTCGCGTCGAGGACGAGCACCGCGTCGGGAGTGCTGAGACCGGTGAAGTACCAGAAGTCGTTGTCCTGCCGGAAGGGCCGGGAGTCGGAAGGGGCCGGGGCGCCGCGGAGGACGAGAACACCGTCCTCGACCCGCTCGAGCAGGGCCCGGCGCCGGCCGGCGTGCCAGGCGGCGTCGAACAGGCCCTGGCCGCGGCCGTCCTCCGGCCCCTGTCCAGGGGCGGTCAGGGGGACGAGGAAGGCCGAGAGGAGCGGCGCGGCGAGAAGCATCGGCGGCGATTCTAGGCCCCCAGCGAGACGATCCGGGGCCTCGCCGACGCCGGCGGCCTCGATCGGGGACAATGCCCGGCCGTGGACCACCCCCTCTACCTCGACCACGCCGCCACCGCCCCCCCCCTGCCGGAGGCTCTGGCGGCCTTCGACCGGGCGGCCCGCGAGGCCTTCGCCAATCCGGGCTCCCCCCACGCCGCCGGCGCTCGGGCCGCTTCCGAGCTGGCCCGGGCCCGCGAGGAGCTAGTCGCCGCCCTCGGCGCCGACGGCTACCGGGTCGTCTTCACCGCCACCGGCACCGAGAGCGACCACCTCGGCATCCAGGGCCTGGCCCGGCGGCGGCGGCGGCGGGCGGAGCGGGCCGGCGGCGGCGCTCAGGCGCGCGTGCTGTACAGCGCGGTCGAGCACCCGGCCGCCCGGGAAGCCGCCCGAGCCCTGGCCGCGGAGGGATTCCGGGTCAGCCCGATCCCGGTCGACGCCGGCGGCGTCGTCCGCCCGGAGGCTCTCCGGCCGCTGCTCGGACCGGACGTCGCCCTGGTCGCGGTGATGGCGGCGAACAACGAGCTGGGCGGCCTGAACCCGGTGCCTGAGCTGGTCGGTCTGGTCCGTCGCCTCGCCCCCGAAGCCGCCTTCCACTGCGACGCTGTGCAATGGGCCGGCAAGCGGCCGGAGACGATCGCCTCCCTCGGCGCCGACGCGATCGCCGTCGCCGCCCACAAGGTCGGCGGCATCCGGGGCTGCGCCGCGCTCCTGCTGCGCCGGGACGGCCCCGAGCCGGAGCCGCTGTTCCGCGGCGGCGGCCACGAAGGCGGCCTCCGCTCCGGAACCGAGAACGTAATGGGGGCCGCGGCCTTCGCCGCCGCCGCCGCCGTCCGGCGCCGGCTCCTCGACGCCGAACCGCGCCGTTACCTGGATCGGCGCGCCCGGCTGCTCGAACTCCTCCGCCGGGAGCGCCCGGACCTGGTCGTGCTCGGCCCGAGCGAGGAGGCCGAGGTCCAGGGGTCGATCCTGAGCCTCGCCCTGCCCGGCTGCCGCGCCGAACCGCTCCTCCACCGCCTCGAAGTGCGCGGCATCCTGGTCGGGAGCGGTTCGGCCTGCAGCCACGGCGGCGCCCGGGAGTCGCCGGTGCTGGCGGCGATCGGCCTGGCCCCGGAGCTGCGCGACTCGGTGCTGCGGATCTCCCTCGACGGCGGCGAGAGCGAGGACGACCTGGCCCGCGCCGCGGCGGCGATCGCCGAGGAATCCCGGCGCTGAGGCCGCTCAGGCCGGCGGTCGGGCCGGCCCGGAACCGACCTGGCCGGTGGTCAGCACTGGCTGTAGCCGCAGGAGTAGCACTTGCAGCAGCCTTCCTCGAAGGTCAGGACCCCGTTGCAGGCCGGGCACTTGACCTTGAAGGCGCCGCCGGTGCCGGTGCCGGCGCGGCCGCTCCGGGCCGGGCCGGAGCCGGCGGAGCCGGGCAACGCCATTTCGGCCGGATCGACCTCGCCGAGCAGGATCGCCTTCAGGCCGAACTTCTGCTTGCACCAGCGGTACTTGCGCAGTGCCTTGGCCAGGCCGTCGGCCAGCGACATGATCCGACCGTCCTTGCTCGGCACGGTCAGGGAGCTGCCGATGCCTTCGAGCTGCTGGAGCGCCATCTCCAGCCGACCGCCGCAGCGCAGGAACAGGCTGATCATCCGGCAGATCGCCTCCAGGTCGGAGTTGGCGACGTCGCCGCCCTTGCCGAGCTGGGCGAAGACCTCCATCTCGCGATCGACCACCGGATCGACCGAGATCTTGACGTGGACGTTGCCGAACGGGGTCATCTGCCGGACCCGGACGCAGGGCATGATCTCGGGCAGCCGCATCGGCGTGATCTCGCGCCGGCGCGGATCGGCCTCGGCCCGGGCGGCGGCCTGCTCTTCCTCCTTCTTCTTGAGCGCCATCGGCTGCATCTCGCGGCAGCCGTCCCGATAGACCGTGACCCCCTTGCAACCTTCCCGCCAGGCCAGGAGGTAGGCGGTGCGGACGTCGTCCTCGGAGCAGGAGTTGGGCAGGTTGATCGTCTTCGAGACCGCGTTGTCGATGTGCTCCTGCCAGGCCGCCTGCATCAGGATGTGCTCGCGCGGCTCGACGTCGTGGGCGGTGACGAAGACCTTCCGCAGCTCCTCGGGCAGACTGGTGTGGGCGATGGTGCCGTCGGCCAGCGCCTGCTCGACCGCCTGCTCCATCTCCTCCTCGCTCAGGCCGGCCCGCTCCATCGCCTGGCGGAAGACCGGGTTGACCTCGGTCATCACCACCGGGTTGCCGTCGGCGTCCTTCATCACCTGGCGCTGGAAGGCGAGCGAGAACAACGGCTCGATGCCGCCGGAGCAGCCGGCGATGATCGAGATCGTGCCGGTCGGGGCGACCGTGGTGAGGTGGCTGTTGCGCCGCGGCGGCCGGCCCTCGAGCTGCGGCCGCGACCCCTCCCAGGCGCCGAAGGGCTCGCGCCCCTCCTCGGCGACCAGGGCCTCCGAGGCGGCGATCGCGGTATCGCGCAGCCGCTTGCCGATCCGGCGGCCGACCTCGTAACTCTTCTCGGAGCCGTAGCGGATGCCGAGCTTGTAGAGCAGGTCGGCGAAGCCCATCACGCCCAGGCCGATCCGGCGCTCGAGGTCCGCCTGGCGGCGGATCTCCGGGATCGGGAAGCGGTTGATCGACACGACGTCGTCGAGGAAGCGGACGGTCTCGTGGACGACGGCGTCGAAGGCCTCCCAGTCGATGCGCTCGTCCCACGGAGCGGCCTCGGGCGCGTTGGCCTTGAAGAAGCGGCCGAGATTGATCGAGCCGAGGTTGCAGGAGCTGTAGGGCAGCAGCCACTGCTCACCGCAGGGATTGGTCGACTCCAGCTGGCCCAAGTTGGGGAGCATGTTGTCCTCATTGGCGCGGTCGAGGAACAGCAGGCCGGGTTCGCCGTTCTTCCAGGCGAAGTGGACGATCCGGTCCATGACCTCGCCGTAGGTCCAGTACTCGGCTCCGGTTTCCGGCTCGCCGTTCGAGAACGCCTCGTAGTCGGCCAGGGAGATCCGGCGGCCGCCATCGATCTTCTTCAGCCAAGCCTTGCAGCCGTTGCGCGGGTTGACGACCACCATCCGTTCGTCCGGCTTGTCGACCACCGCCTGCATCCACTCGTTGGTGACCGCGACCGAGACGTTGTAGTTGGTCCAGCGCGAGAGGTCGTCCTTGGCGCGAATGAACTCGACCACGTCCGGGTGGTCGCAGCGCAGCACGCCCATGTTGGCGCCGCGCCGGAAGGCGCCCTGCTGGATGGCGTCGGTGCCGGCCGAGTAGGCGTCGATGAAGCTGAGCGGGCCGCTGGTGGCGCCGCCGGAGGTGCTGACGATGTCGCCGTCCGGGCGCAGGCGGCTGAAGCTGAAGCCGGTGCCGCCGCCGGCCTTCTGGATCAGGGCGACGTGCTTGAGGGTGGTGAAGATCGACTCGATCGAGTCCTCGACCGGCAGCACGAAGCAGGCCGACAGCATGCCCATCTCGCGGCCGGCGTTCATCAGCGTCGGCGAGTTGGGCACGAAGACGTTGCGGGCCATCAGGTCGTAGAAACGGCGGGCCCAGCGGAGTCCGTTCTCCTCGGAGACCTCGAACTCGGGCGCGGCGACGGCGGCGGCGACCCGCCAGAACATCTCCCGCGGCTCCTCGACGACCTCGCCGGTGACCTTGTCCTTCTTCAGGTAGCGGTTGCGCAGGACCTTCTCGGCGTTCTCGGTGAGGGTCGGCTCCGGCAGGTCGGCCGGCATCGGCGGCAGGGGACGGACCGTGGGTTCCTCCACGGAGCAAGGCTGCGTCGGGTTCTCGATCTCGGGGTTCATGCGTCGGCGCACCGCCTTGCTCACTTCACCACTGGGCTCCATCACGACCTCCCATGCACGGTCCACGGCCAGGAAAAACGAAGGAATCAGGCTCGACCGGACGGGGAGATCCACCGAATGCGGATGACCGGACGAACGGCGCCGAACATAGCCGAGGTCGAGGCCGGATTCAAACAGAAGGCGCCGGCGGAATTCCTCAGGTTGTTGTGGTCAAATTCCGCACCACCACAACAGCTTGTGGAGACTTCGGGGACAGTCTGTGGACAACCGGTGGACAACCGGCGGACGGTCGTCCTAAGTCCCGAGGCGTTCGCGGATTGCCGCCAGGGCGCGGTCCGGGGCGAGGTCCCGGCCGCAGCGAAAGTGACCTTCCGGGCAGCGCCGCCGCCCGTGGATTCCGCACGGTCGGCAGGAAAGGTCCGCCACTTCGAGCACCCGATCGCGGAGGCCGCGCGGAGCGAAGCCGAAGGACGGAAGGGTGCTGCAGTACACCGCCACCACCGGGATGCCGGCCGCCACGCCGAGGTGCATCGGGAAGCTGTCGTTGGTCAGCAGGACTGCGGCCCGTTCGAGGACGGCGTAGCTCTCCCGCAGCGAGGTGCGACCGGTCAGGTCGAGACAGCCGGGGGCCGCAGCGGCGATCCGCTCGGCGATCGGCCGGTCGTCGGCTCCCCCCAGGAGGACCACCTGCCGGCCCTCGACCCGGAGGGCGGCCGCCACGGCCGAGAAGTGCTCCTCCGGCCAACGCTTGGTGGCCCAGATCGAGCCGGGAGCCAGGGCCACGAAAGGACGGTCCGGGGTCAGTTCCGCCGCCCGCCGCCGCTCCGACTCGCTCGGGTGCACCCGAGGGGGCTCCCAGGCGCCGCCGCCGACCAGCTCGAGGTTCCGTTCGATCTCGTGTAAGTCCTTTCGGTATTGGATCTTGCGGTTGTAGGCCAGAGCCAGCGAGGCGTTCGCGAAGCCCCGGCGTTCGGGGATTCCGGAAGCCCGCAGGAGGAGGGCGGTGCGCCAGGACCGGTGGCTGCAGATCGCCCGGGCGTAACCGCGGCGGCGCAGGCGGCGGGCCAGCCGGAAGAGCCCGCCCGGGCCGCGGTCCGCCCCCCGCTTGGCGAACACCAGCACCTCCCGCAGATCCGGGTGGTTCGCCAGCAAGGGCGCCGCCCCGGGCGAAGTCAGGAAGTCCACCGGCTCGCCCGGCCAGCGGGCGGCGGCGGCCCGGACCAGGGGTTCGGCGCAGAGGACGTCGCCCAGGAAGCTGGTGTCGACGAGCAGGGTCCCGGCGGCGGCCACGCCCCGCATTATCCGGTCCCGGTCTATCCTGGAGTCGAGATGCTCCGGCTCCTTCCGGCCCTGCTCGTTCTGGCCCTGCCGGCCGCCGCCGCCGCCCAGGTCCGCTTCCTCGAAGGCCCGAGCCAGGGTCGGCTCTACCCGCGCGACCCGGTCACGAACCAGGCCGAGGTGGCGATGAGGGGAGAGGTGACCGTGCCCGGCTTCGTCACCGCCAGCCTGCTGGTGATGCGGGACGGCGCGATCTGGCAGATCGACCAGCAGAGCCTGACCTATTCGAACGGCGTCGCCCCGTTCTCGTTCTCGACCACGATCGAGGCCGGGCTGCACCGCTACCGCTTCCGCTTCCTGCTGAGCGACGGCTTCTCCTCCGACACTTACGCCCTGGTCGGCGACGTGGTCTGCGGCGACGCCTTCCTGGTCCAGGGGCAGTCGAACGCGGTGGCCGCCGACGTCCACGGCGAGCACCGGGCCAACGACGCCCAGAGCACCTGGGTCCGCAGCTACGGGACCGCCCGCCCCACCGCCGCCGCGGCCGCCGCCAACCACGAGTGGTACGTCGCCGACGGCGAGGGTCAGAACGACCGCGGCACGATCGGCGCCTGGGCGCTGCGCCTGGGCAAGAACCTGGTCGACCGCTACCAGGTCCCGGTGGCGATCTTGAACGGCGCCCTCGGCGCCACTCCGATCCGCTGGCACCTGCGCGACGACGCCGACCCCGAGAACCTGAACACGATCTACGGCCGGCTGCTCCACCGGGCCCGCGCCGCCGGCCTGGCCGAACGGGTCCGGGCGTTGTTCTGGTACCAGGGCGAAACCAACGGCGCGATGGACGGCCTCGAGTACTTCCGGCTCTGGTCGTCGCTCCGCCGCGACTGGCTCGAGGACTACCCGGGACTGGAGCGGATCTACGTCTTCCAGATCCACAACGGCACCTGCGGCGGCAAGGCGATCGAGGTGCGCGAGGCCCAGCGCCGGCTCGCCGACTGGTTCCCCGAGGTCGAGGTGATGTCCACCTCGGCCGCCCCCGGTCACGACGGCTGTCACTACTGGTACGAGGGCTACGAGGAGCTGGGCCGGCGGATTACCCGCCTGGTCGCGCGCGATCTCTACGGCGAGCCGGCGGCGGCAGCCTTCGATCCACCGAACGTCTGGCAGGCCCGTTTCACCGGTCCGGCCCGGGACCAGATCCGGATCGTCGGCCGCGACCGGCGCCAGTTCCTGACCATCGACCCGCTCGCCTACCGCTGGTTCGAACTGGACGCGCCGGAGCGGGTGATCGGCGTCGGCCAGGACGGCGCCGACCTGCTGCTCCAGCTGTCCGGGCCGACCACCGCCGCCACGGTGGCCTGGGTCGGCCACCCCGGCGACGGCGCCTGGATCACGAACTCGCTCGGCGTCGGTCTGCTCGCCTTCCGGCTGCCGATCCAGCCATGAGGGCCGGGCGGCCCCTTCTGCTGGCGCAGCCCGCGCGGCTGCTCGGGGCGGCCGCGCCGGCCCAGGTGCCGATCCCGGGCTGAAACGGATCGCCTTGCAGGAATTGGGCCTGTGGATTAGTGCTCAATCCCGGCCCCACGGCCCGCCCCACGATGAAGGACGCTCCGGTCCCCACCGCCCACGGCGCCTGGCTGATCCTGGCCACCGCCATCCTCCTGGGGGTCCTCTCCGGCGAGGAAGCCGGGCCCGGCACCCTCGCCCTCTCGCTCTCGGCGGTCCTCGGCTTCTGCGCGGTGGACCGGCTGCTGGTCGGCCTGAAGAACCGGGAGCGCCACCCGGCCGCTCTGAGGCTCGGGGTGGTGTACGCCGTCTTCGGCTTCGTCGCCGGCGTCCTCGCCGCGCTCGAGGTCGGTTGGCTGCGGTTGCTCTGGATCGGCGGCCTGGCCCCTTTCCTCGGCCTCGCCGCCTGGGCGTTGAGCCGATCGCCGCGGCACCGGCCTGCGTTCGAGGGGTTCGGCATGGTCTGCCTCAGCCTGGTGCTGCCGGCGGTGTCCCTCTCCACCGGCTGTCCGGTCGGCTGGCCGCTCTTCACCCTCTGGGCGGTCTTCGCGCTCCACGTCCTGCACGCCTCGCTCCGCACCCGCGCCCATCTCCAGCCCCGCCATCGCCGCCTCGCCCGCTGGGTCGGGGTGGCGGCCGGCCTGATCGTGCTGGCCCTGGTCGGCAGCGGCGGCGTCTCGGAGCCGATCGCCCTGGCGGTGGTGATCGGGCTGGCCGAACCTTGGTCGCCGGACTGGAAGCCGCTGCCGGCCCGGAGAATCGGCTGGCGCGAAACGGCGCTGATCTCGCTGTTCCCGCTGGCCCTCCTGGTCGAGCGCCTGCTCGGCTGACCATCGGCGCCGGCGGCATACTGGCCGGTTCCGGTCCTCATGCCCGCCCCCGCCGCACCCCTGCCCGGCAGCCGCCGCGAGGTCGCCGCCCTGGCCTGGCCGATCTGGGTCTCGATGATCTCGGTCACGGCCAAGGGGGTCGTCGACACGCTGATGGTTGGCGAACTCGGGACCGACGCGATGGCCGGGGTCGGCTTGGCCATGGTTCTGGCCTTCAACGCCCTCTGCTTCGGCATGGGGGTGCTGCGCAGCCAGAAATCGCTGGTCAGCCAGTATCTCGGCGCCGGCGACCGGACCGGCTCCTACTCCTACGGCGTCCACGCCTTCTACGCGGCGATCGGCTTCGCCCTTCTCTGCGTGCTGCTCGGCGCCGTCGCCGGGCCGCTGTTCCTGGCCTTCGCCGGCGGCACCGAGCTGAGCCCGACCGCCCTGGCGGCCGGCAGCCGCTACTTCGGCGCCCGCCTGTTCTGGTCGGGGGCCATGCTGCTCTCCCTGTCGGTGGCGGAGTACCTCCGCTCCACCGGCCGCACCCGCCTGCCGATGGCGGCCGACCTGATCTCGCAGCCGCTCAACGTCCTCTTCAACTACGCCCTGATCTTCGGCCGGTTCGGCGCGCCCGAGCTGGGCGTGGTCGGCGCCGCGGTCGGCACCGGCCTGTCCGACCTGGTCTCGCTGCTGCTGATGCTGGCCTTCGCCCGCCCGCGCGGCCGCTTCCGGCCCCGCTCCTGGACCCCGTACCGCTTCTCCGCCGCCCGTTTCGGCCGGGTGCTTTCGGTCGGCTTCTTCGGCGGCGTCCAGTTCACGATCGAGGTCGGCAGCTACACTCTCATCACCTGGTTCATCAGCCACCTGTCGACGGTGGCCATGGCCGCCCACCACGCCGCCATCCAGGTCCTCCACTTCAGCTTCATGTCGGCGGTGGCGATCGCCGACGGCGGCTCGGTGCTGGTCGGCCGCTATATCGGCGCCCTCGACTGGGAATCGGCCCGGCGCGCCTTCCGGAGCATGGTCGGC
>RFGR01000023.1 GCA_003696625.1 Planctomycetota bacterium | reverse complement strand
TGACGGGGGCGGGGCGGCCCGGGGCGGAACCCGCACCCGCCTTCATCGGCCGCGCCCACGCCGCCGCTGAAGGGCCGCGGCTAGAATTCCGTCCGCCGCCGCATGGATCTGCCGACCCTCGCCTACGCCGAGGCCGTCCGCCTGCCGGGGGTCGAGTTCGTGGACCTGCGCAGTCCGAGCGAGTTCGCCCACGACCACCTGCCCGGCGCGCGCAACGTCCCCCTGTTCGACGACCGCCAGCGGGCGGTGGTCGGCACCCTCTACTGCCGGGAGTCGCCGGCCGCGGCCTGGCGGGAGGGTCTGCGGATCGTCGAGGAGCGGCTGGCCGGCCTCCTGGCCGAGATCCTGGGCGAGCCGGTGCCGGACCGGGCCTGGCGGCGGCGCTTCCATGAACTCACCGCCCCGGGGCGGGACCCGGCCTTCCAGCGTGAGTTCCGCTGGCTCGCGCCGAGCGAGCCGCCGCCGGCGCCGCTGGTCCTGCACTGCTGGCGGGGCGGCATGCGTTCGCGCTCGGTCGTGGCCTTGATGCACGCCCTCGGCATCCACCGCGCGATCCATCTCGCCGGCGGCTACAAGGGCTATCGGGCTTGGGTGCGGGAGCGCCTGGCGGCCTTCGACCCGGCCACGCCGCTGATCGTCCTGCGCGGGCCGACCGGGGTCGGCAAGACCCGGATCCTGGCCCGGTTGGAGGAAGCGGCGCCGGGCGCGACCATCGATCTCGAGGGGTTGGCCCGCCACCGCTCCTCGATCCTCGGCGACGTCGGCCTGGAGCCGGTCGGCCAGAAGGCCTTCGAGTCCGCCCTGGCCGACCGCCTCGGTCGGCTCGGGCCGCCGCCCTGGTTCATCGAGGGCGAGAGCCGGAAGGTCGGGGACGTCGTCCTGCCCGAGCCTCTGTTCCGGGCGATGGAGGAGGGGATCCAGATCCGCCTCGACGCGCCCCTGGCCCATCGGGTGGAGGTGCTGGCGGCCGACTATCTGCCGACGCCCGCGCACGCGGCCGAGCTGCGCGCCCGCCTGCCCTTCCTGGAGAAGCGCCTCGGCCGGACTTGGACCGGTCGCCTGCGCGCCTGGCTGGACCGGGGCGAGTGGCGGCGGGTGGCCGAGGTGCTGCTCGAGCGCTACTACGACCCGCGCTACGGCCACCACGACCGGCGCCGGCGCTGGGCGGCGGAGTTCAACGCCGCCGATCCGGGATTGGTCGCGGACCTGCTCGCTTTCCGGGCTCGTCGGGGCGGCCGGGGAGCCTCCGCCGGCGGATAGAATGACGGCCCATGTGCGGCTTCATCGCCATCGCCGGCCTGCCGGGCCGGACCGTCGCGCCCGAGGTCTACGAAGGGCTGATCGCCCTCCAGCACCGCGGCCAGGACGCCGCCGGAATCCTCAGCTTCGACGGCAAGTTCCACCTGCGCAAGCAGAACGGAATGGTGCGCGACATCTTCCGGGAACGGGACATGCTCGCCCTCCAGGGCAACCTGGCGATCGGCCACGTCCGCTACCCGACCGTCGGCATGGGGTCGGACGAAGACGCGCAACCGTTCTACATCAACTATCCCTTCGGGGTCGGGATGGCCCACAACGGCAACCTGACCAACTTCCTCGATCTGAAGGGGCGCCTGTTCCCGCAGGAGAACATCTGCCTGACCAGCTCCTGCGACGTCGAGGCGATCCTCTACGCCTTCGCCCAGGCCATGCATTCGGCCGACCCGATGGCGCCGATGGAGGAGCGGATCGAGGTCGCCGTCTCCGGGGTCTTCCGGCGCACCAAGGGCGCCTACTCGGTGGCCGGCCTGCTGGCCGAGGGCTGGCTGTTCGCCTTCCGCGATCCGACCGGCATCAAGCCCTGCATCGTCGGCCGCCGCGACACTCCGAACGGCCCCGAGTGGTGCGCCGCCTCCGAGAGCGTCGCCCTCGACGTGACCGGCTTCCAGCGGGTCCGCGACCTGCGCGCCGGCGAGGCCTTCCTGGTCCGGCCCGGCGGCGAACCCTACTTCGTGCCGGTCCGGGCCGAGGACCACCGGCCCTGCATTTTCGAGCTGGTCTATTTCGCGCGGCCGGACAGCTTCCTGGACGAGATCAGCGTCTACAAGACCCGCCGTCGCTTCGGCAAGGAGCTGGGCCGGCAGTGGCTCGAACGCGGCCTGCCGCTGCCCGAAGTGGTCATTCCGGTGCCCGACTCGGCCCGCGACGCCGCCATGCGCCTGGCCAAGGAGCTGCGGGTCAGCTACCGCGAGGGCTTCATCAAGAACCGCTACGTCGGCCGGACCTTCATCATGCCCAACCAGGGCGAGCGGCGCAGCGCCATCCGGCGCAAGCTGAACCCGATCCCGCTCGAGTTCGAGGACAAGGACGTCCTGCTGGTCGACGACTCGATCGTCCGCGGTAACACCAGCCGCAAGATCATCGAGGTCGCCCGTCAGGCCGGGGCCCGGCGGGTGTCGATGGCGGTGACCAGTCCGCCGCTGATCGCGCCCTGTCCCTACGGCATCGACATGGCGACCAAGGACGACTTCGTCGCCCGCGGGCGGGAGATCGAGGAGGTGCGGCGGGAGATCGGCGCCGATCACCTCGAGTACCTCGAACTGGAGCGGATGGTCGAGGCCGCGCGCGCCGGCAATCCGGCCATCACCGGCTTCTGCACCGGCTGCTTCACCGGCCGCTACCCCACCGCCGACGCCGCCGAGCACCTCGAGGCGCTGGCCGCCGAGCGCGCCGCGGCCCGCTGATTGGACCAGGCCGCTCCGGTCCGGCTCGGCCGGGTGTTCCGGCTCTGGCTGCCGCTCGCCCTGAGCTGGGGGCTGATGGGCTGCGAGTCGCCGCTGTTCACGATGTTCGTGGCGCGGATGGCCGAGCAGCGGGTGCAGCTCGCCGCCTGGGGCTCGGTGGTCTTCCCGGTGGCGCTGGTCGTCGAGGGGCCGGTGATCATGCTGCTGGCCGCCTCGACCGCCCTCTGCGGGGATCCGGACTCCTACCGCAAGGTCCGCCGCTTCATGCTCTGGAGTTCCGGCCTGCTGACGGCGCTGCACGCGGCGATCGCCTTCACGCCGCTCTACGAGTTGGTCGCCCGCGGCCTGATCGGCGCGCCGGAGGAGGTGCTCGAACCCGGCCGGCTGGGGCTGCGGATCATGCTGCCGTGGACCGCGGCGATCGCCTATCGGCGCTTCCAGCAGGGGGTGCTGATCCGCTTCGAGCGCTCGCGCCTGATCGCCTGGGGCACGCTGGTGCGGATCGCCACCCTGGTCTCCTTCCTGGCCGTCGGTCGCGCCCTCGCCTTCGCCCCGGGGGTGGCGGTCGGTTCGCTGGCGGTGGCCGCCGGGGTGACGGCCGAGGCGGTCTTCGCCGGCGTCTGCGTCCGGCCGGTGCTGCGCTGGGGTCTGCCGGCGGCGCCGCCGCCGGCGACGCCGCTCACGCGCGGCTCCTTCCTTCGCTTCTACCTGCCGTTGGCGATGACCCCGCTCCTCACCCTCCTGATCCAGCCGGCGGGATCGGCGGCGATGAGCCGGATGCCGGAGGCGCTGCCGTCGCTGGCGGTTTGGAGTTCGGTGCACGGACTGGTCTTCCTGCTTCGCTCGACCGGCTTCGCCTACAACGAGGTGGTGGTCGCCCTGCTCGGCCGGCCGGGGGCGGCGGCGGTGCTCCGCCGCTTCGCGCTGCTGCTGGCCGGCGCCACCGCCGGTCTGCTGGCCCTGCTGGCCCTGACCCCGCTCGGCGAGGCGCTGTTCCGCGGGGTCTACGGCCTGCGGCCGGAGCTGGCGACGCTGGCGGCGGCGGCGATCCTGATCGCGGTGCCGATGCCGGCCTACCAGGCCCTGCAGAGCTGGTTCCAGGGCGTCCTGGTCCATCACCGGCGGACCCGCGGGGTGACCGAGGCAGTGGCGCTGTACGTCGCGGTGGCGCTGGCCGGGCTCGCCGCCGGCACCCGGTGGAGCCCGTGGGCCGGAATCCTCTGGGCGGTGGGGACCTTCGTCGTCGGCGGGGTGTTGCAGACGCTCTGGCTGTCGGTCCGCGCCCGGCCGCTGCTCAGCTCCGCCGGCTGCGCCGGATCGGGGCCAGCAGGTGGGTGAGGGAGTAGAGGCGGCCGCGGCGGCTCTGGCGGCCCTCGGCGAAGATCCGGTGGATGTGCAGAAGGTGCTTGCGGACCTTCTCGACACCTTCCGCGTCCAGCCAGCCGAAATCGGAGCGGAGCGACAGCCGCCGGCGACCGTCGGGAAAGGCGGCGGCGAGCAGACGGGTGGCGCGGCGGCCGAGGCAGCGCCAGAGCGCCACCAGCCGCTCGGGATCGACGCTGTCGAGGAAGTCGAGTTCGCGGGCGACGACGTCGAAGACCGGGACCGAGCGGCCGCCGACCTCGGTCCGGCCGACCTCGCGGACCAGGCCGGCGCCGCGCAGGATGCGCAGGTGGTGGTAGAGGCCGTCGGCGGCCGTGTCCATCACCGTCGCCAGCTCGGCGACGGTGCAGGGAGCGGCGGAGAGCAGGAACTCGAGGATCTCGAGCCGACGCGGGGAGGTGACGGCCCGCCACTGCTCCTCGGTCGCCAGCGTGAGCGACGGCAGCCGGCCGGCGATCCGGCCCAGCTCGAGGACCGAGTTCGTGCCCAGGAAGGCGTCCTCGAGGGTGGAAGGGTTGTCCGGATCGGGCTCCCAGGTCTCCTCGTCGAGGACGAACTTGTAGAGGTGCTCGCCCTCCGGCAGCTCCAGGGTCGCCTCCCAGGCCTCCCCGGCCGGGTCCAGGGCCATCGCGGTGGCGGTGGGATCCCAGTCGTTGAAGGTGCCGGCGAGGTGGACCGGATCCCCTCCGGCGGCATCGGCCGGGAAGCGGAAAGTGACCTGCCAGAGGCCCTCTCCGTCCGGGCGGATCTCGATCGGCATGGGAGGCAGAGGATGGGAAGCCGGAGGAGAGGGGGCAAGCTCCGGCCGAGACGCAAGGTCCGGGGCTTGTTCCGGGGTAGAATAGACCCTGGCGCGGTATCCGCCAGGGTTTAATGAAATCCTGGCGGAAATTTCAAAACCGCCCCGTTCGCGCCCGGAATTTCCGGTAGCATCCATCCATCGTGCGGCATCCCCTCGCGGCTCCCTCCCGGTTGGCGCTTCTGGCCCTGGTCCCCGGGCTGCTGGCCTCGCCCCGACTCGCCGGGCAGTCGACCGGCCAACGGCCGAGCGCGGCGCCCGCGCCGCCGCCCGCCCGGGCCGGCTGGGACCGCTACCAGTTCACCGTCCGGGACGGCGACCCGCAGATCCGGGTCACGATCACCCCGGTCGCCGGCGACTCGGCCGACCTCTACCTGCGCAAGGCCCAGCCGCCGACGCTGACCGAGTACGACGCCCGGTCGGCCCGACCCGGCACCAGCGCCGAGGAGATCGTCCTGAACGGGACCACCCCGGTCGTGCTCACGAGCGGCACCTGGCACATCGGCGTCTGGCGGACCGAGGGCACCCAGTACCAGATCGGCTACGGCCGGGAGCTGATTCCCTCGCAGCACCCCGGCATGGGCGCGACCCCGTTCTCTTCGCCGGTGCCCGGCGCCGCCGGCACCTCCTTCCGGGTCTGGGCGCCGAACGCCGCCAGCGTCTCGGTGGCCGGATCCTTCAACGGCTGGTCCCCCTCCCAGACCCCGCTCGTCGCCGAGGGCAACGGCAGTTGGTCGCTCGACGTCCGCAACGTCGGTCACGGCGACGAATACCAGTACGTGATCGACACCGGCGCCGGCGTCCAGTGGCGGATGGATCCGCGCTCGCACCAGGTGACCAGCTCGACCGGCAACTCCGTGGTCTACGACCACTCCCGGTTCGACTGGGGGACGAGCAGCTTCACGATGCCGGCTTGGAACGACCTGGTCGTCTACGAGCTGCACGTCGGCACCTTCAACGACCAGCCCGGCGGCGAGCCCGGCACCCTGGCCGGCGCCCAGCAGCTCCTGCCCTACCTGCAGGATCTGGGCGTGAACGCGATCGAGCTGATGCCGGTGATGGAGTTTCCGGGCAACTATTCCTGGGGCTACAACCCGTCCCAACCCTGGGCGCCCGAGAGCTGGTACGGCGGCCCGGACGCGCTCAAGTCCTTCATCAAGGCGGCGCACGAACTCGGCCTGGCCGTGCTCCTCGACCTGACCCACAACCACTACGGCCCGACCGACCTCGACCTGTGGCAGTTCGACGGCTGGTCGCAGGGCGGCTACGGCGGCATCTACTTCTACAACGACGTCCGCGCCCAGACGCCCTGGGGCGACACCCGGCCCGACTACGGGCGGCCCGAGGTCCGGCAGTACATCCGCGACAACGCCCTCAACTGGCTCGAGGACTTCCGGGCCGACGGCCTGCGCTGGGACTCGACCTCCTACATGCGGGTCGGCCCGACCGGCGACATCCCCGAGGCTTGGTCGCTGCTGCAGTGGATCAACGACGAAATCGACGCCCGCCAGGGCTGGAAGCTGAACGTCGCCGAGGACATGTGGACCAACCCCTGGATCACCAAGGAGACCGGCGTCGGCGGCGCCGGCTTCGACAGCCAGTGGGACGCCCAGTTCGTCCACCCGGTGCGCGCCGCCCTGATCGACCCGCTCGACTCCAACCGCGACATGTGGTCGGTGGCGGCCGCGATCTCCTGGCGCTACAACAGCGACGCCTTCGAGCGGGTGATCTACACCGAGTCGCACGACGAGACCGCCAACGGCAAGATGCGGCTGCCGGAGGCGATCTGGCCGGGCAACGCCTCTTCCTGGTACTCGAAGAAGCGCAGCACCATGGGCGCCGCCCTGGTCATGACCGCGCCCGGCGTCCCGATGATCTTCCAGGGCCAGGAGATCCTCGAGGACGGCTGGTTCGACGACCACGACCCGGTCGACTGGAACAAGCTGGTCACCTTCGCCGGCATCCACGACCTCTACCGGGACCTGATCCGGCTGCGGCGGAACTGGTTCAACAACACCGCCGGCCTCAAGGGCCAGGGCCTGAACGTCCACCACGTCAACAACAACGACAAGGTGATTGCCTTTCACCGCTGGGACCAGGGCGGCCCCGGCGACGACGTGATCGTGATCGCCAACTTCGCCAACCGCTCCTACCCGAGCTACCTGTTCGGCGTGCCGCGCGGCGGCACCTGGCGGGTCCGCTTCAACTCGGACTGGAGCGGCTACGACCCCGCCTTCGGCGGCTACCCGAGCAACGACTTCACCGCCATCGCCCAGGGCCGCGACGGCATGCCGTTCACCGGCGACATCGCCATCGGCCCCTACACCGTGGTCATCCTTTCGCAGTAACCCGACCGCCCCGCTCCGCCATGAGAACCCTCCCGCTCGTCCTCGTCCTGGCCGGCCTCGCCGCCGGCCCGCTCGGCGCCCAGAACTACGAGACCTTCGCCACCGAGACCTTCGAGTACGCGCCCGGCCCGCTCGGCTTCGTCACTCCGCCCGACGGCGGCTTCGGCTGGGCCGACAAGTGGTACTCGGGCCTCAGCGGCTACGCCGCCCAGGTCGTCTCCCCCGGCCTCGACGCGATCGGCAACCGGGCCAAGTGCGTGTTCAACAACGACGGCTCCTACCGCAAGATCGACACCGGCCGGCTCGGCTCGCTGGTCGACGCCAACCTTCAGATCGGGGTCGATGGCAGCGTCGTCTACGTCGGCTTCCTGAGCGTCCGCGACGTGACCAGCAACGACGACTACGGCGGCCTGTCGCTGAACGAGTGGCTGGTGGCCGAGCGGCTGTTCCTCGGCAGCCCGAGCGGCTCCCTGGAGTGGGGGGTGGAGAGCCCCGGCTCGCCCGCGGTGACCGTGCCCGGCTCCAACTGCATGGTCCAGGCCCACCTGGTCTACCGGATCGACTTCCAGCCCGGCGACGAGCGGGTGCGGTTGTGGATCGACCCGCCCGGCGACCACCCCGACCCGGCGGTGACGCCGCCCGACCTCGACACCACCGTCACCGACTTCACCTTCAACGAGATCCGGCTCCAGTCCGGCAACAGCCCCGACCTGCACGGCTGGAGTTTCGACGACATCCGCCTGTCGGCCCAGGCCTGGCGGCCGCTCCTGAGCGTGACCAACGCCGTCGCCGGCTCCGCCGCCCAGATCGACCTGGTCAACGTCTCGCCGGGCGCGACCGTGACCATCGGCTACTCCCTGACCGGCGCCGGCCCGACCAACACCCCGCTCGGCCCGGCCTACCTGTCGCCGCCGATCCACCAGTTGCCGGCGGTGGCCGACCCGGCGGGCAACGTGCACCTGAGCGTGCCGATCCCGCCCTCCGCGGCCGGCCGCGCGGTCTGGCTGCACGCCGCCGAGACCGCGCCGGCTCCGGCCCTCAGCAACGAACTGGCGCTCACCATCCAGTAAGCCCCCGCAACCCATGAACCGAATCCTCCGCCTCCTTCCCCTCGCCCTGGTCGCGGCCGTTCCGGTCGCCCCGGCCACGGCCCAGAACTACGAGACCATCGCCTTCGAGAGCTTCGACTACGCGGCCGGCAACCTCGGCGGCCAGGGCAGCGGCTACGGCCTGCTCGGCACCTGGTGGGCCGGCAACACCGGCGACAACGCCGTGGTCAACGTTCCCGGCCTCGACGGTATCGGCGGCATGGGCACCTCGGTGATCGAACACCAGGGCTCCTACCGCTCGATCGACACCCGCAGCCTGGACGCGATCTGCGAGAACGGCCTGCTCGGCAAGGACGGCACCACCGTCTGGGTCAGCCTGCTGTCCCGCCGGCACGTCGGCGGCGACGCCCTCTACGGCGGCCTCACCCTCTCCTGGCAGTGGGTCGGCGAGCAGTTGACGATCGGCAGCCCCTACCCGCAGGAGGAGTGGGGCCTCGACCGGCCCTGGGCCGCCCCGGCCTACTGGGTCACCGGCTCGAACATCGACCAGACCACCTTCCTGGTCTGCAAGATCGAGTTCCTGCCCGGCGACGAACACTGCATGCTCTGGGTCGATCCGCCGACCGAGTACCCGGACCCGCTGGTCACGCCGCCGGACATCGACGTCTACTACCCGGACTTCCGCTTCAACGAGCTGCAGCTCAAGTCCGGCTACGGCCTGGTGCACGACTTCGACCAGGACCAGATCAAGATCTCGGTGCCGTGGTTCCGGCCGGTGCTGTCGGTGACCAACGCCGTCGCCGGGCAGGCCGCGACGGTCAAGGTCGAGAACTGTGTGCCCGGCGCCACCGTGCTGGTCGGCTACTCGCTGGCCGGCGACGGGCCGATCAACACCCCCTACGGCCAGATCTTCCTGTCGCCGCCCTTCGGCCAGCTGCCGAACCTGACCGCCGACCCGGCCGGCGTCGCCACCATGAACGCCAACGTGCCCGCCGGCCTGGCCGGGCGGACCGTGTACATGCAAGCGGTGGACACCGCCGCCACCGGCGAGGCGCGCAGCAACCAGCTCGCCGTCGTCATCCAGTAGACCCCCTCCATCCGTTCATCCCCCTGGATGGGTGTGTAAGGGGCGGCGCCGGAACCCGGCGCCGCCCCGCTTGTTTCGGAGAACGTGATGTTGCCGCTCCTGCTCGCCCTGTCGCTCCAGGATCCCGGCTTGCAGGCCGAGATCGATCGGGCCATCGACCGCGGCGTCCGCGCCCTGCTCGAGTCCCAGCTCGTCGATGGCTCCTGGGAGTTCGTCCGCCGCGAGTCGCCCTGCGGCCAGACGGCGATGTGCGCCTACACCCTGCTGCGCTGCGGCGAGGCGGCTGACAGCCCGGCGGTGCGGCGGGCTTTCGCCTATCTCGCCGCTCACGAACCGAGCGACAAGCTGGCCTACAACCTTTCTTGGCTGCTGATGGCCTGGGGGGAACTCGGCACCGCCGAGGCGGACCGCCGCATGGCGCCGCTGCTCGCCCGCCTGCTCGATTGCCAGGACGGCGGCGGTCTCTTCACCTACGGCGACACCCCGAAGCCGGATCTGAGCAACAGCCAGTACGCGGCCCTCGGCCTGCGGGCCGCCGCCGCCCGCGGGCTGAAGGTGCCGGCCAAAGCCTGGCAGGACCTGATCGCGGGCGTGCTGGCCTGCCGCGAGCGGATCCGGCGCGGCGAGGAGGCGGCCGGTTTCGCCTACGAGCCGGGCCGCGGCGGCGGCCCGCCGCCGGGAGGCGGACCCCCTCCGGGCGGCGGCCCTCCCCCCGGCGGCCCGGGCGGCGCCACCGGCTCGATGACCGCCGCCGGCATCGCCACCCTGACCGTGGCCGAGCAGGCCCTCGGCCGCCGGCTGAAGAGCAAGCAGCGGCGGGAACTCGAGCAGGCGCGCGAGCTGGCCCTGGCCTGGCTCGGCCGCAACTGGAGCGTCGAGCGCAACCCCGGCGGCGGTCCGGGCGGCGCCCCCGGCGGCTCGCCCTGGCTTTACCACTACCTCTACGGCCTCGAGCGCTGCGGCTCCTTCCTCGCCGCCGACGAGCTGGCCGGCCGCCGCTGGTACGAGGAAGGGGCGCGCTTCCTAGTCGCCCGCCAGGACGCCGACGGCCGCTGGGGCGGCGCGGTCGGCGTCGAGACCGACACCTGCCTGGCGCTCCTGTTCCTGAAGCGGGCCAGCCTGGCGGTGACCGGCGAGTCGCGCGGCCGCGTCGCCGCCTGGGGCGAGGCCGATCCGGCGGCGCCGGTCTCGCTGCGGGCCACCGGTCGGGGCGAAGTGACGATCTGGCTCCTCGCCTTCGGCGAGCGGGAACTCGCCCGCCTGGCCTGGCCGGGCGAGGAGGGGCGCGGCCTGCGCGTGCGCCGGGTCGAGTACCTGGCCGGCCGCGCGGCCGACGAGCTGGCGCCCATCGGCCGGGTCGAGGGCGATCCGGCCGCGCCGCACGGCGACGAGCGCTTCGCCCTGCGCCACCGCTTCGGCGCCGCCGGAACCTGGTGGCTGCGGGCGCGGGTGGCGGTGGCGACGCCGCCGGCCGCGGCGGGGGAGGAGCCCGGCGAGGAGCTTCTCGAATCGCCCGTGCTGGCGATCGAGACCGATCCCGTGCTGGCGCCCGAGCAGCTCGACTGGGCCGACGACTCGGCCGCCAACCTCCTGCTCGGTGCCGGCGGCGCGGCCGAGGCCTCGAGCCAGGACGCCCCCGACCGCGGCGCCGACGCGGCCGCCGACGGCAGCCAGGCCACCGCCTGGCTCTGCCGCGCCGGCGACGAGTCGCCGCGCTGGCGGCTGCGCCTGAAGCGGGCGGTGGGGGTGCGGCGGGTCCGCCTGAGCCACGCCTTCAACCGGCTCCGCGACCGCGGCCCCGACCGGCCGGCGCGGGCCGAGCTGTGGCTGAACGGCCACCTGGCGGCGACCCTCGATCTCGACCCGGCGCCGGAGCGGAAGACCGAGTACCTCCTGCCGCGCCGCCAGCGCGTGCGCGAGATCGAGCTGCGCCTGCCCGGCCCGGCGCGGGCGCCGGTCGGCTTCGCCGAGGTCGAGCTGCTGCCGGACTGACGCCGACCTTGATTTCGTGGACGGGGGGGGGAGGTTCTTCGCCACCCGAGCTGCTCGTGTGGCCGCCCTTCCATTCATGATCCTGTCTGCTGTCCTCTGCTCCGCCGTTCTCTCCCTCCCCGCCGCCGCCCAGATCGTGCCCAGAGGAGTGGTCCTCACCCACGGCCCGAACTGGACCGGGCAGTCGAACGACCCCGACCCCGTCCTCCAGGAGGTCGAGGCCGGGTCGTCATCCTGGTACGTGTATGCCTTGGGGTACGCCAGCCGGTCCCAGGCCGTACTCGAGACCACCGCTCAGGACAAGACCGCGGCGGTCATGACCTTCTCGATCGCCGTTGCCCAGACCGGCGGCGAGACCTGGCGATACACGGGCTCGGGCGCCGGCACCATCCTCGAGAACAGCTCCCTGAGTGGCGCGGGACACCTCTTCTTCTCCTACTCCGGCTCGATCCTGGGCATGCCGGAAGCATCCGGGGCCTATGATCTCAGGATGCACTCCTGGTCGACCGCCCATGGCCAGGAAGACATCCAACTGGCGACGAACCAAGGAACCCAAGGCGGTTCCGGTGATCCCGATTGACCGGCGCCACTGCTGGGGCGAAGAGCGTGCTCCAGACCTCCCTGGGTGAGATCTACGACATGACCATCACGCCGGCAGTCCACGGTGCAGTGGCAGCGGATGGAAACTGGCTCGCCGGCGTGGTCACGGCTACGGCGGAGGGAGACTTGGCGGCGAACGGGATGATCACCCTGAACTGAGCCGTGAGGGCGAATCGACGGTATCTTCTCCCGGCGGTCCTCTTCCTGTTCGGACTGCCCTTTCTGGCCTGGCGAATCCTCTCGGCCGGCCAAGAAGGCAGGTCCGAAGGGCCTCCGCCCGTGATGGCACCTCTGGTCGGGGCCGTGGAACTTTCGGCCTCCCCGCCGCCCGAGATCCCTGCCCCTCGTCGCACCGCGACCGAACGGGAACCGAGACCTTGGCGGTTCCGGTGGGTGGACGACATGAACGGAACCGCGCTCGAGGCCTCGCCGGTCCTGCTCGAACTGGCCGATCCGTCCCGGATCGGTTCCGGTCCCGGCGATGGGCCAGTGAAGGACTGGTCCGTCCCGGCCGGGGCCGCCGGCGCGGCGATGGTCACCGCCCCCGGGCACCTCCCGCTCCTCCTGGCTTGGCCAGCCGCGACCGAGGGGCGGGACATCGAGGTGGTCTTCCCGGCCGGTTCGGATCTCGAGATCGAGTTGGTCGTCGATCCTGGCGCCAGCCTTCCGCTCGAGGAGGAGGCCAGGACGCTCGATCTCATGCCGCCTCCCGAGGTCCTGGGCCTGCACCCGCTCTCCGGGCTGGACCAGCCTGAACCGGTCCGAGCCTTCCTGGCGGCGGCGGCCCAGCGGACCGCCCCGTCCTGGCGGCCCCTGGTCGAGATCCCCCGGCAGATCCCTCTCGGGGAGGAGCCGATCCAGGTCACCCTTCCCGCGGGTGATCGGTATCGCTGGGCCTCGGCGCTGCCGCTCGTCAGCGAGAACCCGGACCACTGGTTGGACCTGCCACCTGGAGGCAGGGTCGTTCTCCGGCTTCGATTGGTCGGCGCGGGAACGATTCGCGGCCGACTCGATCTCTCCTCCCTGCCCGGTCCGGCCAGCATCTCCTTGGTGAGGTTGTACCGGCTCCAGTGGGAAAAGCAGCGGGCGGTCTTCGTCCAGCGGGCCGTGCCGAACGGGGAGGGCGAGTTCGTCTTCGCCGGACTCGCGCCGGGGGAATACCGGGTGGATGGGCTCTGGCAGGCAGGGGACACCTGGTGCATCGCCGCCCGACTCGCCGAGGTCGGCTCCGGCTGGGGCTCCGACCTCGGCCTGGTCGTTCCGGCCGTGTCGGCACCCGTGGTCTTCCATCCCTTCCTCGTGGATCAGAGCGGGGCCGAGATCGGGATCGAGCCGGGGCCGCCGGAGTCCTGGCCGGAGTTCAACCTGGCTCCACTTCGGGGCTTCCCCGATCCGCTGGCCGGATTCGTCGGTGCGGTTCCCTTCCCCGTCGGGCGGAGGAACAAGATCCTGGGAATGGAGCCGGGACGCTGGAACATCCTGCGCCGGCCATGGCCCGCCCTCGATGAGGCGCTGCCCGAGCGGGCGCGGTTCGCGAATCCATCGGACAATCGGTCCTACGAGATCGGGGATGGCCGGCTGCTCGAGTTCTCGATGCCGGTGGACACCGACCTCGCTTCGGTCCGCCTCACCGTCGGCTTCCCGGATTCCTCGGTCGGTATCACCTACCATTGGCACTTCATCCGTCCTGGGGAAGACCTCCCCCTGCTCAAGGGCTCGTTCCAGGTCCGGTCGGCCGAGGAGACCATCGCTGGCGAGATCCCGGCCGGCCGATACCAGTTCGTGCTCTTGCCGGATGGCCGGCTCCCCCTCGAGAGGGGACCGCTCCCGTCCGCCCTGGAGGTGATGACGGTTCCCCCCGGCGGCCTGGATCAGGTCGTCCGGACCCGGCCAGGTGTCACCCTGGCCGGTCGTTACCTTGGTCCGCCGGAGGAACTCGCGCGACTCAAGATCATCGGCTTCAGCATCCGCGAGTGGCGCGGAATGCCCTGGAACGCCTTCAACTGCCTCGGTACCGTCTGCGACGCTGAAGGGAACTTCGTCATCCACGGCGTCCCCGCCGGCAGCCGGATCCAGGAGGCCTTCTCGGACCAGACCTGGGTCGTCGGCTCCGCCCCGGTCCAGGAGATCGAGGTCCAGCAATGTGGGCCGCCGATGCCGTCAGGGGGACGCTGATCCCAGCCGCGCGCCGGTCTCCCCGGCGGCGAAGCGGTGGGCGGCGGCCGGATCGGCGGTGAAGCGGGCGCGGGCGCCCTCCGCCACCGGCGGCCGGGCCGGGGCGCGGCAGATGAACAGGCCCTCCCGGCCGTCCAGGCGGAAGAAGACGTCGGCCCGGTCGCCGAGGTGATCGATGGTCACGACCTCGCCCTCGAGCAGGATCCGGCCCGGCGGCGGCGCGGCGCCGGGCGCGAGCGGCGCGAGCGCGTCCGGCCGCAGGCCGATCACTTCGTCGCCGCCCGGCGCCGGCCGCAGGCAACCGTCCGCCGCCTCCAGCCGCCCAGCCAGGAAGTTCATCGGCGGCGTGCCGACGAAGCCGGCGACGAAGCGGTTGGCCGGCCGGTCGTAGACCTCGGCCGGCGGCGCCACCTGCTGGACCACGCCGTCCTTCATCACGACCAGGCGATCGCCGAGCGTCATCGCCTCCTCCTGGTCGTGGGTCACGTAGAGGGTGGTGGCGCCGAGGCGGCGGTGCAGCGCCTTCAGCTCGGCGCGCATCTCCACCCGCAGCTTGGCGTCGAGGTTGCTGAGCGGCTCGTCGAAGAGGAAGGCGGCGGGGTCGCGCACGATCGCCCGCCCGACCGCCACCCGCTGGCGCTGGCCGCCGGAGAGCTGGCCCGGCTTGCGCTCGAGCAGGGCGGCGATGCCGAGCAGCGCGGCCGTCTCCTCGATCCGGCGTTCGATCGCCGCCCGCTCGGTTCGGGCGGCGGCACCGAACCGGGCCAGAAGGCCGCGATGGCGCCGGCGGCGCTCGAGGCCGAAGGCCAGGTTCCGGCGCACCGTCATGTGGGGATAGAGAGCGTAGTTCTGGAAGACCATGGCGATGTCGCGGTCCTTGGGCGGCACCTCGTTCACCACCCGGCCATCGATCGCGATCGTGCCCTCCGAAATCTCCTCGAGGCCGGCGACCATCCGCAGGGTGGTGGATTTGCCGCAGCCGGAGGGGCCGACCAGGACGACGAACTCGCCGTCGGCCACGACCAGGTCCACGCGGTCCACCGCCCGGACGCCGCCGGGGTAGACCTTGGCCACCTGGTCGAGCCGGATCTCCGCCATGTCGCCTCATCTTAGGCCCGCCGCCGGCGGAGGGATCGGGGCCGCCGGCCTAGAATGACGGTCCTCCCCGGGCGCCCCTTCCCCCCTTCACGATCGATTCGCGCCATGGCCGGCCGCCGGAATCCCCTGACTTCCCTCCGCTTCCTCCGTGCCCGCGCCCACGGCCCCGAACGGGCCGCCCTGCACGAGGGCTGGGTGATCGCGAACCACATCCTGGTCGCCTTCCACGTCGCCTTCATCTCCTCGGTGTTGGCGCTGCCCCTGGGCGAGATCCCGCGCGGCGAGGTGTTGCGCTTCATCTTCCTCAGCCCGGAGACGCTGGTCTCGGCGCTGTTCGTGCTGATCACCTTCCACACCGGCGTGGCCTGGCACGAACTCGGCCATTTCCTGACCGCCGCCCGCCTGAACGCGCTCAACGACGCGGCGATGGAGCGGGTCCGCCCGGGGCTGGAGAAGAAGGGGCTCGGCCGGCTGCTGTTCCTCTTCGGCCTGTTCCTGCGCATCCCCTGGGGTAAGGCCGACGGGGTCAAGAAGGAGGGCCTGAACTACTACCCGGACGCTCCCTACAACCTGGCGGTGGCGGCGGCCGGGCCGCGGGCCAGCCGCAACCTGGCGCTGTGCTTCCTGCCGCCGGCGGCGCTGCTGCTGGCGGTCGGACTGCTGCTGCCGTCACTGGCCGCCCTCTACCTCGGCCGTCTCTGCCTCGGCCTGGGGACCGTCGGCCTGCTCGATTTCCTGCTCGCCGACCCGGGCAAGTATCGCGAATTCCAGCGCCGGGAACGGCTGGCGCGGGAGAAAGCCGCCGAGGTCGAGAAGGCCTCCGGCTGGTCGGCCCGGGCCGCCGAGATGAAGCAGCACATGCTCGCCAACCGGATGCAGCGGGCGGTCCATCCCCTGCTCGGGCCGGTGACCGCGCCCTGGCAGTTCCGCAACTGCGGCATGGGCGGCCGGCACACTGAGAAGGAATACCCCGAATCGAACATCTCGATGCAGGAGGCGATGTTCCTGATCCTCGGCGCCGCCGACTACCAGGAAGCGCAGGAGACGACCATCCGCCTCCAGACCCGCCTCAAGGAGATCATCGAGAACGAGGAAGGCTGTCGGGTGATGGGGATCGGCCTCGAGGGCGGCCTGGCGCCCTACATCGAGAAGGGCCCCTATCCGGTACCGGAGCTGCGGCTGTGGGCGATGCTCAAGCAGGCGATCGAGGAGTGCGGCCTGCGTCCGGGCACGGACGTCGCCATCGCCCTCGACCCGGCCCTGAGCGAGCTGGAGATCGCCTACCGCCGGGAGTTCAACCAACCGGACGCGGTCGGCATGTACCTGTTCTGGCGCGACAAGGCCAAGACCGTGCTCGACCGCGACGCCGTCCTCGAACTCTATGTCAAGGCGATCGAGGAGTACGAGATCCCGATCTTGTCGATCGAGGACGCCTTCTCCGAGCACGACGACCAGGGCTGGAAGAACATCCGCGCCCGCCTCGGCGACCGCATCTTCATCATCGGCGACGACCTGGTGACGACCAACGACGGCACCATCGAGCGCGCCGCCGACCAGGGACTGTGCAACGCCGCCCTGATCAAGGCCAACCAGATCGGCACCTTGTACGAGACCCTGCTGGCGATGCTGGTCGCCCTCGGCAAGAACCAGGAGCTGGTGGTCTCGCACCGCTCGAAGAGCCCGAACGACGACATGGAGGCCCAGATCGCCCTGGCCGCCAACGCCCTCGGGTTGAAGTGCGGCGGCGGCGCCAACACCGAGCGGCTGGTCAAGTACCAGGCCGTGACCGAGACCATGCTGCGGATCGGGGACGAGGGCGACCGGACGCCGCCGGCCGCCGGCGCCGCCCGGGTCCGCGGCCTGCGCGCCTGGGAGGAGCCGACCAACGCCGGCATCCCGACCGTCGGCGCCCAGGTCGATCTCGAGCTGGCCGGAGCCGGGGTCGGCCTGCGCTTCCGCGGCGCCACCCCGCTCGGCACCTCGGCCGGCGAGGGTGAGGCGATCCACCTGGTCGATTCGGTGATCGAAGGGGCCGAGCACCGCGAGGTGATCACCCGCCACCGCGAGCTGTTCGAGGAGACCGAACCCGGAGTCTTCGCCTTCCGCAAAGAGGTCGAGGAGCCGGAGATCCGTCGCGCCGAGGATCCCGACCTGGCCGAACTGTTCCGCCGCGCCCAACGCTACCAGGGCAAGGGCTGCCTGACCGCGGTCGAAAACGTCCTCGAACGGATCGCCCCGCGCTTCCAGGGCCAGGATCCGGCCCGCCTCGGCCTGGTCGACATCGACCGCGCCCTGCTCGGGCTGGAACTCGAAGTCGCCCGGCAGCGCGGAAAAATCGCCGCCGACGCCGGTCCGGCGGATCGGATTCGGGTCATGCAGCGCAAGCAGAACCTGGGCATGAACGCGATCCTGTCCGCCTCGCTGGCGCTGGCCCGGGCGGCGGCGCACCTGCGCGGCAAGGAACTCTACGAGCTGCTGCGGGAGGAAATGCTGGCGCTGATCGAGCGCTTCGCTTCGGCCCAGGGCGTCGAGCCGGCCGGTCCGACCTTCGAGGACGCCGTCGCCGCCCTCCGCACCGCCGCCGCCGCCCTGGCGGCCAAGGGCGGTGTGCTGCATGAGGAGTTGCGAGCGATCGCCGGCCTCTACGAGGTCGAGACGGCGGCCGGCGGGGGCGCCCCGCCGGCTCCGACGCCGGCCGCGCCGCCGGCAGGGCTGGACGAGGCCGCCCGCGCCCGGGCGGTGCTCGACGAGCTGGTCGGCGAATTCCCGGCCCTGGCCGACCGGCGGTCGGAGATCGAGGAGGCGGTCGGCCGGGAACTGGCCGCCGCCGCCGAGCCCGACGGCGCGGCCGCCGCCGCCGCCGCGGCTCTGCTGGCCGTCGGCCATCTGCCGTCCGGCCCGGAGGCGGCCGGACGCCTGGCCCGGACCGTGCTCGAGGACCGGCGCAGCCTGCCGGCCGAGTCGCTCGAGCGGGCGGTGGCCGCGATCACGGCCGCCCGCCGCGAGGCGCCGCCGGCGCCGGCGCCCGAAACCCCGTCCGCCTCGGAACCGCCGGCCCCAGAGGACACGGCCGGCCTGCTGCCAACCGCCTTCAGCGCCGAGGAGGTCGCGCGCTTGGTCGAGGTCGAGCGCGACTTCGAGCGGGCCTGGCTGCGTGGCGGCGACAAGGAGCAGCGGCGGGCCCTCCGCGCCTACCTGGAGCTGAAGAGCGCGCTGGCCCGGCGGGAGCGGCCGCTCGGCCTGGTCAACAACCGCTTCTATCGCGGCGAGGGTCTGCTCATGCCCTGGATCGTGGACGGCGAGTGCATCCTTCACGTCGTCCAGGGCGGCGAGGTGCGCGCGATCGACTCCTGGGTGCCGCAGCCGGGGGCGATCCTGACCGACGCCGCCCTGCTCGCCCGCGGCGGCTTCCAGGGAGAGGTCGTCGATCTCGAGGAGCTGATCTTCCGCTTCGACCCAGACCGCACCGACCTGCGCCCGGTCCGACGACTGCGCGACGTGGTCGCCTTGCTGCAGCGGATCAACGACTGCACCAACCGCAGCGAGGCCAACTTCCTGCTCCGCCACCTGACCGCCCGCCTGGCCGGGGCCGAGGCCCAGGAGTTCATGCGGGCCAAGAACCTGCAGCCGGAACTGCGCAACCTGGAACGGCAACTCTCCCGCTTCCTCGAGGGTCCGCTTTGCCATCGGCTGTCCTTCCTGACCCGGGTCATGGTCCGCAACCTGTCGGCCCTGCTCGGCCAGCCGAAGGTGATCGACCGGGTCTGGAACGCGACCATCGACCTGGCCGAAGTGCAGGTGCGGGGCAGCGCCATCGTCAACGAGATCCGGCGCAGCAGCCACCACGCGCTCGGCGACCGGACCCTGGAGATGGTCAAGGCCTACCGATCCTGGCTGGCCGACGGCGATCCGGCGCCGCTCGCCGCCGTCGGCCTGCCGGCGCCCGGCCCGGCCGACGAGCGGGCCAGGTCGCTGCCGCAGGTGCGCGGTCTGATGGAGGTGCTGGTCGACGACCTGGCCCGGCTGCTCGGCCAGGCCGAGGTGGTCGAGCGCCTGCGCTCCTGGCAGGAGACCTACGCCGACGCCCTGCTCCGCTGCCGCTTCGGCCACCTGGTCGACGACGAGGTGGCGGCCCTGGTCAGCGACGGCATCCGCGAGCGCAACCGCTGGTCCTATCTCCACCACCTGCGCATCCTGCGTGAGAAGGCGGAGGAGTTCGCCGCCGACGGCGGCCCCGGCGCCGCCTTCCTGGCCGAGCTGGCCGAACTCGAGCGGTGCCACCCCGAGGTCGAGGGCTTCGACCCGGAAGCGGCCGAGCAGCGCCTGAAGCAGGCGGCCGCCGACTTCACGGCCGGGGTCCGGGCGGTCCATCAGGACGGACTGTTCCACGATCTCGAACGCGCGGTCGGTCTCTATGAGGAGGGGGAGTGGTTCGAGGCCTTCCGCTGCCTCGCCGAGCTGCGCGCCTCCCTGATCGAGCCGCGCCGCGGCGGCGGCTTCCGCCTCCAGGCCTTCCTGGCCTCCCAACTCGACTGCCTGCTCGAGGAGATCGGCTACCTGAGCCTGCGCCACCTGGCCGCTCGCTTCGCCGAGCAGGGGGTCGATCTGGAGCAGTGCCTCGAGGTCATCCGGCTCTGCGCCCACAACCTGCGCTTCGCCGGCTTGCAGAGCCGCGACCTGGCCGACCTGGCCGAACTGCTGGCGGCGCCCGGACGCGGCGGCAAGGAGCTGCTCAACGCCCTCGGCGCCATCAGCCGCGGCTACCACATGGTCCTGCAGCGGGTGACGGCGCCGTTCGAGGCGCTGCGGGAGAAGCTCGGCCTCGATCCCGACCGGCTGCGCGGGGTGCTGGCCAACCTCCAGCGCTACATGCACGACCTGAACTCGATGGCCGCCTTCGCCGACCTGGCCGGCGCCTGGCTGCGCGAGAGCGGCGCCGGCGCGGCCTGCGCCGGCAACGGCGGGCCGCTGCCGGAGGCGCCGGTGCTGCACCTGTCCGATCGGGCGGCGATCGCGGCCGAGATCGAACGCCACGAGCGCGGGCGCTGCGTCCGCGACTACTACGGCGGCAAGGGCTCGAGCCTGCTCTACATCTCCTACCTGAACATTCCGACCCGGGACGGCTTCGTGCTGCCGACCACCATCGGCCGGGCGCGGCGGCGCGGCCGGGGGCCGGACCTGGCCGAGCTGGTCGAGGAGCACCTGCAGCGGCTGGAGGCCGACCTCGAGCGCCGCGACGGCGTCGCCCGCCGGCTCGGCGACGAGGAGTCGCCGCTGCTGCTCGCCGTCCGCGGCGGCAGCGTCTTCTCGATGCCGGGGATCCTGGACACGGTCCTCTTCCTGGGCATGAACCGGGCCATCACCGAGCGTCTGGCCCGTGAGGAGGACGGCCCGTGGCGGGCCTGGGACTGCTACCGGCGCTTCCTCGGCGCTCTCGCCTTCGACTTCTGGCGCCTTGACCTGGAGACGCACGGCCTGGTCGACGCGGCCAAGAAGCGCTACGGGGTCGCCAACAAGTCCGACCTGCCCTGGGAGGCTTTGCGCGAGGTCGCCGATCAGATGGAGGCGGCGATCCGCGACGCCGGCCACGGCGAGGAACTCGATCGGCTGCTGGCCGAGCCGCGCCGTCAGCTCCTGGCCGCGGTCGAGGCGGTGCTGGCCTCCTGGGACGCCGAGACCACCCGCCGCTACCGCGAGCTGAAGGACTACTGCGACACCTGGCATACGGCGGTGGTGGTCCAGGAGATGGCCTTCGGCAACTATCCGAACGAGGAGATCCGGCCCGGCATGGACGAGGCCGCCGCCTCGCTGACGGGGGTCGTCTCGCGCACCCGGATCGACGAACGCGGTCTGCGCGAACTGGTCGGCGACATCAAGTTCTCGGCCGCCGGCGAGGACCTGGTCGGCGGCGTCACCCGCTCTTTCCTGCCGATCGCGAGCCTGGACGAGACCATGCCGCTGCTCGAGGCGCGGCTGCGCCATATCGTCGCCAAGCTGCGCCGCTTCTTCGGCACCGACCAGGAGGTCGAGTTCACGGTCGAGCGCGGGGTGCTGTCCGTGCTCCAGTGCCGCACCGCCGCCGCCGGCATCGGCCAGGTCGTGCGCGAGCTGGTCGATCCGGGCGACCCCTTGACCCGCGGCATCGGCGTCTGCGGCGGCGGTTTCCGCGGTCTGGTCGCCTTCAGCCCCGAGGGCCTGGCCGAACTCGAACCGGTCGCGGCCGAGCGCGAGGACGTCGACGGCGTGCTGCTGGTGCTGGAGAACCCGGCGCCGGAGGACATCCCCTTCATCCTCTCCGCCCAGGGGCTGATGACGGTCAAGGGCGGCTCCACCGCCCACGCCGCGGTGGCCGCCAACGGCCTGGTCGGCCGCTCCTACTCGGCGGTGATGAGCGTCAACGGACTGGAGATCCGGCCCGGCGGCGGCGCCCGCATCATGCCGCCCGGCGGCGGCGAGCCGGTCGAACTGCGCCAGGGCGAGGTCCTGACCATCCACGGGCGGACCGGCGAGGTCTTCCTCGGCGGCCGCGAGTTGGCGCCGCCCGCGGGCTGAGGCGGCCCGGGGCGGTCAGCCCTTGACCGCCCCCTTGCCCAGCCCCTCGACGAACTGCTTCTGGGCGACGAAGAACAGGGCGATGCAGGGCACCATGGTGACGATCGAGACCGCCATCAGCAGGTGGACGTCCTCCAAGCCGCCGTACTGGTTGCGGAAGGAGTTCAGCGCCACGGCCAGGGTGGCCTGCTCCTCGCCGTGCAGGTAGATCAAAGGGGCGAGGAAGTCGTTCCAGGCGAAGATGAAGGTGAAGACGGCGCAGATCGCGATCACCGGCCGGCACAGCGGCAGCATCACCCGCCACCAGATGCCGAGGTGGCCGTAGCCGTCGATGCGGGCGGCCTCGACCAGCGCCTCGGGCACCTGGGCGAAGAACTGGCGGAAGAGGAAGATGAAGAAGGCGTTGCCGAAGAAGGCCGGCACCACCAGCGGCAGGATGGTGTCGACCCAGCCGAGGCTACGGAAGAGCAGGAACAGCGGGATCATCGTCACCTGCGGCGGCAGCATCATGGTCGCCAGCATGACCACGAACAGCAGCCGGCTGCCGCGGAAGCGGATGCGGGCGAAGCCGTAGCCGACCAAGCTGCAGGACAGCACCTGACCGACCACCGTCAGCGCCGTGACGACCACCGAGTTGGCCAAGGCGTCGAGGAAGCCCTGCCAGCGCCGGGTGCCGAGCTGGGCCAGGGCCTCGGCGTAGTTGCGCCACTGCGGGTCGGCCGGGAACCAGTCGATGCCGCCGCCGGCGGCGGCCGCCCCGGCCCGGCCGGGGGTCTCGAGGCTGATCACCAGCATCCACCAGAGCGGGAACAGCATCACCGCCGCCCCGAGCGCCAGGGGCAGGTAGGGGAGCAGGCGGCGGCGGCGGCGACTCACGACTGCAGGGCCTCGTAGTGGACGAACCGCCTCGAGCCGCGCATGACCACCAGGGTCAGGGCCAGAGTGACGAGCAGGAGCAGCCAGGCCAGGGCCGAGGCGTAGCCCATCTCGTAGAACTCGAAGGCCTGGTTGTAGAGGTAGAGGACGTAGAAGCGGGTCAGGTCGCCGGGCTCGCCGCCGGTCATGACGAAGGCCTGGGTGAAGACCTGGAAACTGCCGATCACCGCCATGATGCCGTTGAAGAAGATCACCGGCGACAGCATCGGCAGGGTGACCGAGCGGAAGCGGCGCCACCAGCCGGCGCCGTCGATCTCGGCCGCTTCGTACAGCTCGCGCGGGATGCCCTTGAGGCCGGCCAGGTAGATCATCATCGAGCCGCCGACGGTCCACAGGCTCATCAGGGCGAAGGCCGGCGGCCCCCACCAGGCGGCGTCGGCGCCGAACCAGTCGGGCGGAGTCAGCCCGAAGGGGGCGAGCAGCGGCCTCAGGGCGGCGTTGAGCAGGCCGTGATCGCCGTCGAAGACCCAGCGCCAGAGCACCGCCACCCCGACCCCGGCCAGCACGCTCGGCAGGTACCAGGCGCCGCGGAAGAAACCGATCCCGCGCACGCGCTGGTTCATCAGCAGCGCCGCGCCCAGCGCGAAGGCCTGGCCGAGCGGCACGGCCAGGAGCGCGTAGTAGGCCGTCACCCGCAGGCAGACCCGGAAGCGGTCGTCGTGGCCGAGGAGCTGGGCGTAGTTGGCCAGGCCGACCCACTCGGCCCGATCGAGGCCTGCGACCCCGTTCCAACGGGCCAGGCTGAGGAGCAGGGACAGGCCGATCGGGAAGGCGAGGAAGACCAGGAAACCGATCAACCAGGGCGAGATCACCAACCAGCCGGCCAGCTCCTCGCGCAGAGCCAGGCGGCCGGGTCGGCGCCGCCACCACCAGGCCAGGCCGAAGAGGAGGAGAGCGCCGCCGAGGCCGGCGGTGACGGCGACGATCCGGTCCCACGGCATCGGCGGGAAGCCGCCGCGCGCCAACGGCGAGGCGATCTCGTTCTCCCAGGCCGCGGTGAAGGCGTCGATCGCCGCCGGCAGCGGCAAGTCGCCGGTCTTCAGGGCCTGGTCCAGGCGCGAGCCGAGCAGCGCTTCGAACTTGGGATCGGCCGGCCAGTCGATCGTGCGCGCGTACTCGGCCTGGTCGAGGTAGGCGCGGTCGTTGGCCGGCGCCCGGTCCGGGTCAAGGAAGGCCGGGCTCTCGGCCACCGCGCGCAGGGTCGGCACAGCCAGGCCGAGTGGGGCGGCGGCGGCCTGGGCCTCGGGGCCGCACAGGTGGCGGACCAACTCCCAGGCCCGGCGCGGGTGGCGGCTCCGGCTCGAGACCGCCCAGGCGACGGTCAGGACCACGTTCTCCGGCGGTCGCCCCGGCGCCCGCGGCAGCGGCGCGAAGTCCCATTCGAATCCCTCGATCTGCCGGTAGCCGGGCACGACCCAGCGCCCGAAGGGGCCGGCCATGCCGACCCGGCCGGTGCGGAAGACGCTCGCCCCGGCCGCGACCCGGGACTTGCCGCTGGTCAGGGTGCGGGGTTCATCGTGGCGCCAGGATCGCAGCCGGTCGAGGGCGGCGAAGACCTCCGGCTCGTCGAAGCGCAGCCGGCGGAAGTCGGGATCGACCAGATCGACGCCCCAGGTGCGCAGAAAGAGCCGGACCATGGTCGGCCAGGTGACGAACTCGGCGCCGCGGTAGGGGCGGGAGCCGTCGGGATCCTCGAGGTCGCCGATCGCGCGGGCGGCGGCCAGGAAGTCGTCCCAGGTCCAGTCCGGCGCCGGCGGCGGCACGCCGGCGCGGCGGAAGAGATCGGCGTTCCAGTAGAAGCCGACGGTGGTGAAGTCCTTGGGAATGCCGTAAAGAGGGCCGCGGCCGGTGACGCGGCCGTCGAAGCGGAAAGCGTCGACCGTCGCCGGATAGAAGTCGGCGAGGTCGAGTGCGGCCGGGTCGGCGGCGGCGGCGTCCTCCGCCAGGAAGGGCTCGACCGGCGCCAGCAGGCCGGCGGCGGCGAAGGAGGCCAGCCGCTCGGTGCCGACGTAGAAGACGTCCGGCGGCTCGCCGGCGGCCATCATCGTTTGCAGCTTGGTGTAGTAGCTGCCGGTGTCGCCCGGATTGATGCGCCGCACGCGCACGCCCGGATGCTCGGCCTCGAAGGCGCGCAGCAGCCCCTCGACGATCCGGTCCTCTTCCTGGCCGCCCTCGCCGGACCAGTGCATGACCGTCAGCTCGACCGTGCCGTCGGCGGCCGTGGGACTCTTCAGCTCGCGGCCGATAACGCGGGCGAAGGACCACACGACGAGGACCGCGGCCGCCGCGGCCAGGGTCCAGCGAAGGGCGCCGAGGAGGGGGCGGAGGGTCATCCGACCCCCTCAAGGTAGCGGGCGCCGGCGCTCAGTCGGCCTGGATCAGCCCCTTGGCCTCCTCCCAGAAGGTGAGAGTCTCCTCGTCGCTGTCGGGGCCGACCAGGTCCTCGCACTCGGCCAGGCGCTGGCGGGCTTCCTCCTGCCGGCCGAGCTGCCACAGACACATGGCCTGGAACAGCGCGTCGCCGGCCGGATCGTAGCCGATGCCGTTGGCGTGGTTCAGTTCGTCGCTTCGGGTCAGGGTGGCCAGCGCCTCCTCGTAGTGTCCGTTCCGGTAGAGGGCGACGCCGAGGGTGTTCAGATACCAGGGATTGTCCGGTTGGAGTTCGACCGCCCGCTTCGCCGCCGCCAGTCCCCTGGCGTATTGCTCGGCCGGGGCGCCGGCGTAGCGGACCGAGTACCAGGCCTCCTGGTTCCAGGTGTTGGCTTCGGACCAGGGCGCAAGAACGACCTCTTCCTCGTCGGGGCGCTCCTCGATCGGCAGGTGCACCTCGCCGCTCGCGGCGAGCGCCAGGAAGGAGGGCAACAACACTCCGAACGGACTGAAGGTGTCGAGCGAGAAGCCGTCCGGGCTGCTGCGCAGGGCGACGGCGGCGCCGCCCAGGCGCTCGCCGAAGGCGGCCGGTTCCGGCGCCGCGGCGGCGTCGGCGAACTCGGGCGGAATCAAGCCGAGGGTCAGCGCCAGGACCGGCGGCGCGATCGCGCCGAGGTCGGCGTAGGCGAGCAGGATCACGTCATCGGCGCCGCCGCCGGTCAGCCCGCGCAGGGTCCGGCCCCAGTTCTCGCTGGCGGCGACCGTGGCGCCCGGATCCTCGCCCCAGCGGTTGAGGGCGTCGGCGGCCAGGTCGGCGCGCGCGGCCAACACCAGTCGGTCCTCGGCCAGGGCCAGGGTCGGGGGCAGGATCGGCGCCTCTTCGATCGCGATCCGCCAGGCCGCGGCGGCTCCCTCCACCTCGGTCGGCTGGGTGTGGATCGGGGCGCCATGCTCGACCGCGTCGGCCAGCAGCCGCTCGACCAGGGCGCGGGCGGCCGCCGTGTCGCGCACCTCGATGGAGAGCAGCCAGTCCGGCACCACCGGGCCGACCGGCGGGAACTGGACCCAGGCGATCTCGTCGCCGAAGGCCCGCAGCAGCCGGCCCTCGAGGTCGAAGCCGGCCTCGGCGGCGGCGTCGGCCAGCAGCCGGCGCAGGGAGGCGGCGGTGCCGGGCAGGATCTCGTCCGCGACTTCGAGCAGCCGGGTGTGGAGGAGGGCCGGGTCGAACTTCAGGGACACCAGGCCCGCCACGCCGGCCGGGGCGGCTTCGGCCAGATCGATGCCGCCGGGGAAGGCGTCGAGCAGACGCATCAAGCCCCGTCGCTCGCCATCGAGGACGACGCCGATACTCTCGCGGATGCCGCCCTCGGTCAGGGACAGCGCCACGCCGCTGCCGACGGTCCCGCCGCAGCCGAGGATGTCGCCCGCCTCGGCCAGGATCGGCGGCAGGAAGCCGCGCAACAGGCTCAGTTCGCCGTAGTCGCGGCTGAAGACGAAGAAGGGCGTCCGCCCCGCCGCGACCCGCTCCCGGACCCGGAGCCAGGCCGGGTCGGTGGCCAGGGAATCGTCCGGATCGGGCTCCACCGCGGCCCGGAACAGCTCGAGATTGGTGGCCAGGATCCAGCGCGGCCCGTTCAGGTCGGCGTAGAGGTCGCTGGCGAGGGCGCCGTCGCGCTCGAACTCGAAGGAGACGTGGGTGACCCGGCGGCCGTCGATGTCGTCGTCGTGGATGTCGTGGATGGCCGCGGCGAGGTCGCCGGGATCGGCCAGGAAGGCCTGGACCAGCTCCCGCAGCGCCGGTCCCGGCTCGAGAACCGCCACGCCGTCGATGCCGAACTCACAGCCGAGCCGATCGAAATCCCAGCGGGCGGCCAGCTCCTCCGGCGGCAGCGTGCGCTGGTCGAGTTCATGGGCGGCCGCCAGGCCGCCCAGATCGAATAGATCCCGGGCCGAGAGCGGGTCGTCGGGCGAGACGGCGATCCGCGTCTCGCCGCCGTCGGGGCGCTGCATCCAGAGGTGGGCGCCGCGGATCGCGACCGCGGCCGGACCGGCCAGCCATTCGCCGACCGGAACCCGCTCGAGCAGCGAATCCACCGGCCGGGCCGGATCGGCCTCGAGGGTGGCGAAGAGCGGCTGGAGGAAGTCGTAGAACTCGGGATCCTCGGCCAGCCGGACCAGGTCGAGCTGGTGGATCCCGGCGTCCAGGGCGTTCGGGTCGAGTTCGGCGTAGAAGAAGGAGTCCGACGGCATGTGGGCGGCCGGGGAATCCTGGGCCGGAAGGGCGGCCGCCGGCAGGACGACGGCCAGGGAGAGAAAGAGGCGGGCGCGGGAAGGCATGTTCGATCTTTGGGAAGTCCCGGAAACCGATGTTACGCCGCGGGACCGAACCGCCGGCGGTGGATTTCCGCCCGGACCGGCTAGATTCGGCTGCCCCGATGGCGCTCCTCTCCCTTCTCCTGGCGGTCCTTCAGGAGCCGGTCTGGCCGCCGGCGCCGCCGCTCGAGCAGCCGGCGGCGGCGGCCCTGCCGGCCGACCTGCCGCCCTCGATCCGGGCCGAGTCCCGCCCGGACGGGCTGCTGCGGGTTGAGTTCGCCTTCGACCCGCCCGCCGGCGCGGAAGGGGTCTTCCTGGCCGGCAGTTTCAACGGCTGGAACCCCACCGCCACGCCGATGAGTCGGGGCGGGGACGGAGTCTTCCGCGTGACGGTGCCGCTGCAGCCCGGTCGTTGGCTCTACAAGTTCGTCGTCGACGGCCGCGACTGGTATCCGGATCCCCGCAATCCCGAGCGCGAGGACGACGGCCACTCCGGCTTCAATTCGGTCCTCGCCCTCGGCCGGCTGGCGCGGCTGGAGGACTCCGACGGTGTGGTCGGCGACGGCCGGATCGAGGCGGCGGCGCTGGGCCACGACCCGACCCGGCCGCGCGACCTCCAGCGCCTGCCCGGCGGCCGGGTGCTGCTGCGCTACCGCACCTTGGCCCACGACGTCGCCGGGGTCGAGGCGGTCTTCCGCGACGGGCCCTCGGCGGCGATGGCGCCGGTGTTCGAGGACCGCCGCGCCACCCTGTGGGAGGCCGTGCTGCCGGCGGCCGCCCCGTCCGAGTACACCTTCGTCCTGAGCGACGGCGACACCCGCGTGAGCGATCCCGCCACCTACCGCCTCGAGCCCGCCGCCGGGCCCGTCTTCCGCACCCCGGACTGGGCCAAGGACGCGGTCTGGTACCAAGTCCTGGTCGACCGGTTCCGCAACGGCGACCCGGCCCACGACCCGCCCGGCGCGCCGCCTTGGACCGGCGACTGGTTCGAGTTGACCCCGGCCGAGCGGGCCGGCGGCCAGACCTTCTACCGCTGGGCGGTCTTCCAGCGCCGATACGGCGGCGACCTGGCCGGTCTGGCCGAGAAGCTGGACTACCTCGAGGAGCTGGGAGTCAACGCCCTCTATCTGAACCCGATCTTCCAGGCGCCCAGCCACCACAAGTATGACGCCACCGATTACCGCCACGTCGATGACTTCTACGGCGGTGGCGACGACTACGCCGAAGTGGCGGCGCGCGAGGACCTGCTCGACCCCTCGACCTGGGAGTGGACGACCGCCGACCGGGCCTTTCTCGCCTTCCTGCGCCGGGCCCACGAACGCGGCTTCAAGGTGATCCTGGACGGAGTCTTCAACCACGTCGGCGAGCAGCACCCGGCCTTCCGCGACGTGCGGGCCAAGGGCAAGGACTCGCGCTTCGCCGACTGGTTCGCGGTCGAGAGTTGGGAGCCCTTCCGCTACCGCGGCTGGGGTGGTTTCGGCCAGCTCCCCGAGTTCGCCAAGAGCCCGGACGGCCTGGCCAGCCCGAGCCTGAAGGCGCACATCTTCGCCGTCACCCGCCGGTGGATGGACCCGGACGGCGACGGCGACCCGAGCGACGGCATCGACGGCTGGCGCCTGGACGTACCGAATGAGGTGCCGGGGCCGTTCTGGGAGGAGTGGCGGCGGCTGGTCAAGTCGATCAACCCCGACGCCTACCTGACCGGCGAGGTTTGGGACGACGCCAGCGCCTGGCTCGACGGACGTCGTTTCGACGCGGTGATGAACTATCCCTTCGCGCGGGCGGCGATCGCCTGGATCGGCCATCGCGAGCGCAAGATCCCGGCCTCGGAGTGCGCCGCGCGGCTGGCGGCGCTGCGGCTGTCCTACCCGGCCGAGGCGACCTACGTGCTGCAGAACCTGCTCGACAGCCACGACACCGACCGGGTGGCGTCGATGATGCGCAACCCGGACCGCGACTACGATCGCCTCAACCGGTGTCAGGACGACAACCCGCGCTACGACAACTCGAAGCCGCGGCCGGAGGACTACCAGCGGGTGCGGCTGCTGGCGCTCTTGCAGATGACATCGGTTGGGGCGCCGATGATCTACTACGGCGACGAGGTCGGCATGTGGGGGGCGGACGACCCGAACTGTCGCAAGCCGATGCTGTGGGCGGACCTCGAGCCCTACGCCCGACCGCGGGAGAACCGGGTCGAGCGCGAGCACCTCGCGTTCTACCGGCGGGCGATCGCGCTGCGCCGGGGCTGGGCGGCGCTGCGCCGAGGCGAGTTCCGTACCGTCCGCACCGACGACGCCCAGGATCTGTGGCTGTTCCTGCGCCGCCTCGGCGGCGAGGAAGTCCTGGTCGCCCTCTGCGCCGGCGACCGGCCGGCGCGGCTGCGCCTGGCCGGCCGGGACCTGGCGGCCCTCGGCCTGGACACCGCCGGCTGGCGGACCGAGCTGGAGCTGCCCGGCCTGGACGGGGCCGGCGGAAGCTGGGCGGCGCGGGACGGCGACCTGATCCTCGACGTGCCGCCGATCGGCGGTCTGGTCCTGGCCAGGCGACGGGGGGAGTAGCGGTGCCGCGGCCGCATCCCGTCCTCGAGCGCCGGCGGGCCGGCGTCCTCCTGCCGATCGCCGCCCTGCCGGCTGCCTGGGGGCCGCCGCTCGGCCCCGCCGCGGCCCGCTTCGCCGACTGGTTGGCGGCGGCCGGTCAGGGCTGGTGGCAGCTCCTGCCGGTCGGTCCGCCGGGCCCGGGCGGATCCCCCTACAGCAGCCCATCGGCCTTCGCCGGCGACCCGGGTCTGTTGCGGGATCCGCGCCGGCCCGGGCGCCCGGCGCCGGGCGCCCTGAGCGAGTCCGACCTGCTCTCCTTCCGGCGCCGGAACCGCGACTGGCTGCCCGACTGGTGTCTGTACGCGGCCCTGAAGGAGGAGAACGACGGCGCCCCTTGGTGGGAGTGGCCGGAGCCGCTGCGCCGCCGGCGGCCGGAGGCGCTGCGCGCAGCCCGCCGGCGCCTGCGGCCGGCTCTCGAGCGGCACGAACTGGAGCAGGCCTTGTTCGCCGTCCGCTGGGCCGAGCTGCGCCGTGCCTGCCGCCGCCGCGGCGTCCGCCTGCTCGGCGACCTGCCGCTGTTCGTCGAACGCGACTCTGCCGACGTCTGGGCGCGGCCGGATCTCTTCCGCCTCGACGCCGACGGCCGCCCGACCGTGGTCACCGGCGTGCCGCCGGATCTCTTTTCCCGCAGCGGCCAACGCTGGGGCCACCCGCACTACCGCTGGCCGGCGCACCGGGCCGAGGGCTTCCGCTGGTGGCGCCGGCGGCTCGACCTGGCCTTGGAGCGGGCCGACGCGGTCCGCCTCGACCACTTCGTCGGCTTCGTCCGGGCCTGGGAGGTGCCGGCCCGGGCTCGGACCGCCCGCCGCGGGCGCTGGGGGCGGACCCCCGGCCGGGAGCTGCTGACGGCACTCGCCGCCGCCCGCCGCGGCGGCCCGCTGCCGCTGGTCGCCGAGGATCTCGGCGTGGTCACCCCGGCGGTGGAGCGGCTCCGCGACGCCCACGGCCTGCCCGGCATGAAGGTGCTGCAGTGGGCGTTCGCGCCGGGGGCCGAGGGGCTGCTTCCGCACGCCCATCCCTACCGGTCCGTGGTCTACACCGGCACTCACGACAACGACACCGCCCGCGGCTGGTTCGCCGCCCTCGGCCGGCCGGAACGGGAGCGGGTCCTGGCCTACACCGGCGGCTCGCCGGCGACCATCCACCTCGACCTGCTGCGCGCCGCCTACGGTTCGCCGGCGGCGCTGGCGGTGGCGCCGATGCAGGATTTGCTCGGGCTCGGCTCCGAGGCGCGGACGAACACCCCCGGCACCGCCGACGGCAACTGGCGCTGGCGGCTCGGCGCCCGCCAGACCACCGCCGGGCTGGCCCGGCGCCTGCGCGGCCTCGCCGCCGCCTTCGACCGGCTCGGCTGAAGAATCGACGCCCGGCGCCGGAGCCCCGGGCGTCTCACCACGGCTGGTCCAGCGAAGGCCTAGAAGGGATTGATGCCGAGCATCTCCCGCGGCGTCGAGTACACCGGGTCCCCGTTCAGGTCGAAGGGATCGACCAGGATCTTGCGGTCGAACACCGGCACTTCCTGGCCGCCGTTCAACCCGCGGTGGCAGCTTCCGCAGTCGCCGTTGGCGCCGAGAGCGGCTGCGGCCGGGCGGACGTTGTGGTCGATGGCGAAGGGGGCGTGGCTCTCCGCCCGGAGGCCGGTGCCCTCCAACTCGAAGAAGTTGACGCCGGACGGCTGGCTGGCGTCCTCGTACCAGACCTTGCCGCCCTTGACCATCACCGGCCTCGCCGCGACCTGGTTGCCGTAGCTGTCGTTGCCCTTGAGGGCGGTGATGTAGGCCAGGATCTCGGCCTCGTTGTTGACCTCGAGGATGCCGTCCGAGTTGTCGTCGGTGGTGCCGGGCAGAGCGGCGCCGCCCGTGATCTGCCGGACCCGCCAGAGGATCAGCGGCTGGATGAGGTCGTCGGCGTAGTTGTCGGGGGTGCCGTTGTCGTCCCAATCCCCCCACCAGGCGGTCTGGAGGTCCTTGATCGGGAACAGCCGGGTGACGCCGTCCTTGTCCACCTTCCAGGTAAAGGCGGGGTACCAGCGGTCGTCGAAGGGATCGGTCGGATCGAGCGGATCGGCCGACAGGAAGGCGTCGGTCTGGTAGCCGATCGAGGAGCCGGTGACGCAGTTGTCCACCACCAGGTCGGCCGGTGCCTCCTTGAACGGGATGTGGCAGAACTCGCAGGACATCACCTCGAGGTGGTTGGCAAGGTCGTGCAGGCCGCCGCTCGGCGCCGGCGCCCGCGGGTGCTTGTTCGGCCCCGGCAGGTGGCAGTCGCGGCAGGTGCGGAGGCCGGCGTAGTCGGTGTCGTTGCGGACCGAGCCGGCGGTGGCGTTGCCCTTGCCGATGTCGTGGTCCATGTCGGCCGGGTGGCAGGTCGTGCAGGCCTGGCTGGTCAGCGGCTCGCCGCCCGGATTGAAGGCGGCGTAGTGGACGTCCTTGTCCGGGTCGAACCACTCGCGCCCGCGCTTCTTGGCATCGGCCATGGCGTGGCAGCCCCAGCAGGCGTAGTCGCGCGGCCGGTGGATGATCCCGGCGCCCGCGAGGACCAGATTGCCGCGGTCGTTGACCCGCAGCTCACCGGTGTCGAGGCCGATCTGGTAGTTCACCTGCAGCACCGACGCGGTCGGCGGTGAACCGGGCGGCAGCGAGGCCAGCGTGAAGGTCGAGTGCCAGCCGGCGCCGGCGGTCGCGGCGGCGGCGAAGGCGGGAACGGTGGCGCCGAGATCGTCGACCAGGTTGGCCATGCCGCGCAGAGTGGCCTGACGCCAGAAGGCGTTGTTGACGACACCGTTCGCCACCGAGATATCCCGTTTGTGGCACAGGTAGCAGTCCGGCTCGGAGACGCCGGTCTTGTCCCAGGCGGCCGGCATCAGGGCGCCGGTCTGCGGGCTGACGAAGGCGTAGTCGCCGTCGAGGACGACGTCGGCCGCGGTCAGGCCGAGCTTCTCGTAACCGAACTGGCCGGTCGCGACGTCGTAGTAGAGTTCGCCGTCGCGGTCGAATTCGCCGGGGCCGCCGCCCGGGTGGCAGCCGCCGCACATGCCGGTCCAGAAGAAGGAGGTCTTGTCGATTTCGGAGGCGCTGTCGTTGTCCTTGCCAGCCAACTGGCTGGAGTCGGAGGCCGGCGGTCACCACTTGCCGTACATGCCCGGCGAGCGCAGGAAGGCGCGGCCGTCGCCGAAGAAATCGTCGCCGACGACGATGTTTCCGGCGGCGTCGGTCCGACCCTGCTGGAAGTGGTAGCCGTTGGCGGCCCGGTCGACGTCGTGACAGGCGCCGCAGGACCGGCGCGGGCTGTACGGCTCGGTCGATCCGGCCGGCAGCGGATTGCCGAGCCGGTCGCGCAAGACGACGTCCGGGTGGACGCCGCGGGCCGAGGCCGACTGGTCGTCGTTGCAGGCGGGCAGGACCAGGACCGCGGCTAGGACCGCGGCGGCCACGCCGGGGAGAACCGAGGTGGAGTGGGAGGCAGGCATGGATTCGGGGTCCGTCGGGGGGAAACCGTTTCCCTCCCCTAGCCCGCCGGGAGATCGGCTCAAGATAGTCGTTTACCTATATCTGTTTTCTAGAAACGAAACAACGGATCGGCTCAAGGAGGAGTCGGGGATCGGCCGATGGCCTAGGAGTCGCCGGGGCCCGCACCTGGCGCGCCAGAAACGCGAGTTCCGGTCCTGTCCGGACGAACCCCCAAACCGAAAACCATGACTCTCACCAAGAACAAGAAGGGTTTCTCCCTCGTCGAACTGACCATCGTCGTCGTGATCCTGGGCGTCCTCGCGATGCTCGCCGTCCCGCGCTACCAGACCGCCGTCGAGCGGAGCAAGGCCAGCGAGGCCTTCTCCTACCTGGCGCAGATCGAGGCCGCGCAGGCCCGCTACGCCGCCCGCCACGGCGAGTACTGCAAGAAGCTGAGCGACCTCGACATCTCGATCGACAGCCCCGAGCACTTCAATGTCGGCAACTTCACCAGCTCGAACTGGCAGACCGCGTGGCAGATGAAGCTGACCCGCAGCGGCGCGTCCGGCGGCTTCGGCAACTACACCGTCGTCTGGGACCAGAACGGCTTCAACGAGAAGGCCAGCTCGATCAAGGACGACCTGATCCCGGTCAAGTAGGGGATCCAGATTCCGAGGAGTCCGACTCTCCTTGGGTGATCAGCCGCGGCCGGGCGACCGGCCGCGGCTCTCTTTCCCGTCCGCCGTTCAGCCAGGCCGCCGACTTCGCCGAAGAAGGGCGGGGGTTCCGCAGGATCTCCCCCTCGGGAACCATGCCCCGTCTGCTCGGACGTAATCGCACCGCCCGCACCGGCGTCCTCCTTCGCCGGGACGGGCTCGCCGTGCTTCGCCCGGGACAGGCGTTGGCGGAGGTTCCCCTCGATGGCGACAAGGTCGGCGAAGTGATCTCCCGCCTTCTTCAGGAGGGCAGACTCGAGGGGCCGCTGGCCCTGGGCATCGACCCCGACCTGGACTTCTTCGTCTGCCGCCGCGGCCAGGCCAGCCAGGCCGAACAAGACCAGTACATCGAATACCTGGCCAAGCAGGTCGCCGGCGGTCTGCACGTCGCCTCTTGCCGGGCCGGCCGCGGTTTTCACGTGATCCTGGCCTGGCCGAAGAGCCTGGTCGAAGAGGTCCGCAGCGCGCTGCAGGCCCTGCCGGCCTCGGCCCGGCCGCTGATCCCGACCTCGCACGCTCTCCTCCAGTACGCCGTCCGCAGGTCGCCGACGCCGCGGCGGTGGAACTGCCACATCCGGGTCCTGGCCGGTCCCCGACAGGGCATGGCCCTGCTCGTGCAGCGGGACGCCCTCCTCGCCCGCCGGGTGTTCAATCTCCATGACCCGCCGAGCTGCGCCCAGGTCACCGCCGGTCTGATGGGCCTGCTCGCCCACGCCCGAGACGAACTCGGCTTGAAAAAGATCGACGGCGTGCTCTATCACATCGGCCCGGAGCAAGAGGAACACGCCGCCGCCTGCGCCGAGCCGACCGGCCTCGCTTTTCGGGTCGCCGAGGAGCTGCCCTACGGTCCCGAACTCCTGGCTCGTGCCCTGGCCGCGGCGGCCTGGAAGGGGCCGGCGCGCCCTCCGCTCGAAGTGTTCCGTAGCACCGGCCAGGAGGAGACCGGGCTGCCGCGGCTGCCCTGGCGTTCGGCTTTGCCGGCGGCGGCCGCCGCCGTCGCCTCGGCCTTGTGGCTGGCCGGCGCCTGGCAGGAGGCGCGGGCGGAGCAGACCCGTCTCCAACAGAAGCAGGAGGAGCTGCTCGCCCGATGCGGAATCGAGGAAATGGAAATCGGCGACCTGCTCGACGCCTTGAGGCTCGAGGTCGGGATCGCCCACGCCTTCCTGGCCCGCGGGGCTCGGTGGCACCCGCTGATCGCCGAGGTCGCCCGGATCCTGCCGGATACCGCCCGCCAGGATTCGTTGATCGGCCGCTACCCGCTCCTGCTCGGGGCAGAGGACGATGGCGAGGAGGGGCCGACCTACTCCGACGGCGAGCGCTTCTTCCACCTGAGCTGCCGGGTGCCGGCGGGGAACGACAGCGTCCCGCCCGAGGTGGATGCCATCACCCGCAGCCTGCAACAGTCGGAACTGATCCAGGCCGCCTTCCCCAGGGTGCGCGGCGCCGGCGTCCAGCTCATCGAGGAGGATGCGGAGAGTTACGCCGTGATCTCGATCGACTGCGAACCGCGGGGGGGCTGAGGCATGACCAACGACGGAAACCAAGTCGGTCCGCGCTTTCGTCTCGCCGCCCTGATCCGGCGCTGGACGGCGACGGCGGAATCCTTCCAGGCGGCAACGGCCTTCCTGATCCTAGCCGCTGGCCTGGCGGTGGACCTCTTCCTCGGCTCCCGCTTGGGCGACGCCCGGTCCGAGATCGGCCGGCTGGAGGGAAACGTGAGCCAGCTCGAGGAGGCTACCGAGTTGATGGCCGCGGTCGAGCGCTATCGGCCCTTCCTGGAAGAAGAGGCCGATCCGGTTTCCTGGCAGGAGTTCATCCAGCAGCAGCTCGAGGAATCCGGGGCCCGTCTCCAGAGCACCACTCCGGGTCAGGCGGTGTCCTCGGGCAACTTCCAGATCCTCGACCTCGGCGTCCGCGCCGCCGGCAGCTTCCTCCAGCTCACCGATTTCCTGCGTCGGCTCGAGACCTGCGGGCGCCTGATCCGGGTCGATGACTTCGCTTTGTCCCAGGAGGAAGAAGTCCTGGTCCTGGACTGCAAGGTTCGAATCATGACCGGAACCTCCACCCTAGATCTGATCGAGGATGGGACGGCGGAGGAGGTGGAGCCTTGATCGGCCCCCTGAAGAAGCATCGCTTTCTGGTCGTGGCCGCGGTCCTCTCCTGGTACGGCTGGAGCGCCGCCCAGCCCACGCCGCCGGTCGACGAGCCGCCGGAGGTCCGGGCCGTCCCCGAGATCCCCGAGCTGCCGGGGGCGCCGGCCGGCGAGCTGGAGGAGCTGGTTCTGGAGGACCCGTTCCGGCTGGCCCGCATCCTCAGGGAGCGGGCCGAACGGGATCTGGCCGAGGAGACCTTCCTCGAAGCGACCGGGGGCTCGGCGACCGAGAGCGAAGGAGGCTTCGAGGAGGCGGCATCCGCCGCCCCCGCTCGATCCCTGGTCCTGTCCCTGGACAGCACCCTGGTGGCCGGGGACCAGGCGTCGGCCATCGTAAACGGGCAGCGCTGCGATCCTGGAGAAGCGATTTCCTTTCCTGGCCTTGAAGACCCGCCGATCGTCAAGCAGATCATCGGGCGGACGGTGAAAGTCGAGTGGCGTGGTCGGGTCTTCGCTCTGGATTTGATCGACCACCGGAAGCTGGTCCTGGTGACCGATCCGGCCGGCAACCCCGTGCCCCAAGCGGACTCAGGGGCCGAGGCGGATCCGGCCGAAGAAGGGGTGGAGGCCGCTTCGTGGCGCTTGAACTCGACAAGGAACCCCTGATCGTCCGCCTCCTCCTCGCCCAGGGCCACCTCAGCGGGGAGGACCTGGAGCGGTTCCGTTCCACCCTGGCTCCGGGGATGGCAGTGGACGGAGTCCTGCTGATACGGGACGGGGTCGTGCCCGAAGAGGTGGTGGCGCGGGCCTACGCCGAGCACCTCGGCATCAGCTACCTCGACAGACTGCCGGCCGACGAGGAGATCCTGATCGATTCCTTCCCGGGCAATGAGCCCCGACGGATCGGTCGGATCGAGGAACTGACCGCCGCCATCCAGGAGGCCGGCGTCGAGTTGCCCGAGCAGCTGGCGGCCGAACGCAAGATCCGCCCGGCCTACCTCAGCGAGGGCATGCTTCACGTCGCCTGCCTGAACCCAGCCGACTTCAGCACCATCGAGGAACTCCGTCTATCGGTCGGCATGCCGGTGGTGCCGCACGCCACCACTCTGCGTCTCTACGAGGATCTGGGCAAGGCTCTCGGCCAGAGCGACAAGGTGCGCGAGATCATCCTCGAGTCCGGCGAGGACGCCGACGCCCGTGCGATCGAGGAGCGGGACGAGACGGTTGACGTCGATCTCAAGCGCAACCTGCCGACCGGCAAGGCCAGCCAGGTCCTGCGCATCGTCAACACGATCCTGATCCAGGCGGTCGAGGAGGGGGCAAGCGACATTCACCTCGAACCCTACGAGAAGACGGTCCGGGTCCGTTTTCGGATCGACGGCCACCTGCGCGAGGTGACGCCGCCGCCGCGGCATTTGTTCAGCCAAGTCGTGTCCCGCCTGAAGATCCTGGCCAAGATGGACATCGCTGAGCGGCGCAAACCCCAGGACGGCGGCATCACGATGAAGGACGGCGACCAGCGCATCGATCTGCGCGCCTCGACCGTGCCGACGGTCTACGGCGAGAAGATGGTGCTGCGGGTACTGGAGAAGGGCAACATCCCCGAGCGGATGGAGGACCTCGGCTTCTCGGCGGAGCAGGCGCGGGCATTTATGGAGGCGGGCCAGTCCCATCACGGCCTGATCTTCGTCACCGGTCCGACCGGGTCCGGCAAGTCGACGACCCTTTACACCTGCCTCAACCTGATCAACGACCCGGGGCGCAACATCGTCACCGTCGAGGATCCGGTCGAGTACAAGTTCGAAGGGCTCAACCAGGTGCCGGTGCGGGCCAGCGCCGGCATGACCTTCGCCAGCGCCCTGCGTGCCTTCCTGCGTCAGGACCCGGACGTGATCATGGTCGGCGAGGTGCGCGACACCGAGACCGCGCAGATCTGCATGCGCGCCGCCCTCACCGGTCACCTGGTCCTCTCCACCCTGCACACGAACAGCGCCCTGCAGGTGGTCAACCGCCTGATCGACATGGGGGTGGAGCCCTTCCTGCTCGGGCCGGCGCTGCGGCTGCTGGAGGCGCAGCGTCTGGTCCGGCGGCTGTGCACCGAGTGCAAGCAGCGGGTCGAACTGCCGGCCGACGTCGCCAAGCGGCACGGCCTCGACCCCGACCTCGAACTCTACGGCCCGAGCCGCGAGCCGGACTGCCCGAAGTGCCGCGGCCTGGGCTACAAGGGCCGGGTCGGCCTCTACGAAGTGGTCCCGATCGGCGAGGACCTGGCCGACCTGATCAGCCACAGCGCCAGCGAGCGTGATTTGCGGCAGGCGGTGCGCGGCCTGGGCATCCATCTGCTCGACGACACCGCCCGCCTGCGTCTGGCGGAGGGTGTGACCAGCCTTGAGGAGGTTTCGGACTACATCCGGGTGGATTGAGATGGCCGCCGCCGCCGCTCCCGACCTCGGCCTCGGCTACTTCAAGCCGCGCATCGCCGACCCGGTCCACGACAAGATCAAGCTGAGCGACAAGCTGGCCTTCTTCCGTCAGCTCAACACGCTGTTCCGAGCCGGGACCCCGCTCTACCAGGCGGTGATGATCGCGGCCGAGCAGTCCGAGAGCAAGCAGATGCGGAAGGTGATCCAGGCCATCGGCGAGCGGATCGCCGCCGGCGATCGGCTCAGCGAGGCGCTCGCGGCCTGGCCCGAGCACTTCAAGCCGGAGTGGACCCAACTGGTCCGTTCGGGCGAGGTCTCCGGTCAGCTCGGGGAAGTCCTGATGCGGCTGGCGGCGACGATCGACGAGGCGGCCCAGTTCCGCAGCAAGATCGTCAGCGCCCTGATGTATCCCTGCATCGTCCTCGGCGTCTCCACCTCGGCCGTGATCGTGATGCTGGTCTTCGTGGTGCCGACTTTCGCGAGCATGTTCGAGGACATGGGCAAGGAGCTTCCGGACCTCACCATCAAGGTCCTGGCGGCTTCCGACTTCCTGCGCGAGCGGGGCCACTGGCTGCTGTTGGGGCTGATCGGCGCCTTCTACGCCTTCCGCCAGTACATCCGCGGCGAGGACGGCTCCCGGGTCTGGACCAAGTTCCTGATCTCGATGCCGCTGTCCGGCGACCTGATGGTCCAAACGGCGATGCAGACCTTCTCGCAGAACCTCGCCTCCCTGCTTCAGTCCGGCGTCCCCTTGCTCGAGTCGATGGACGCCCTGAAAGGCATCTTCGGCCGCAACCCGGTCTATCGGGCGGCGATGAAGCGCCTGGCCCAGCACATCGGCCGCGGCGGCAATCTGGCCGACGGGATGGCGGTGACCGGAGTCTTCACCTCGTTCTCGATCAACATGACCCGGATCGGTGAGGAGTCCGGCACCCTGCCCGAGGTCCACGCCGAGGTGGCCGAGTTCTACAAGCGCAAGGTCGAGGTGGTCGTGACCCGAATCGCCTCGAACATCGAGACCGTGCTGATCGTGCTCATGGGCTTGGCAGTGGCCCTGATCCTGACCGCCCTCTACCTGCCGCTGTTCGAGATGGCGACTTGAAGCAACTCCGAACCCCTCTCTTGCTCTGCGCACTCATCCTCGCGGCCGGCAACCTGGCCGCGCAGGAGAGCGGCGTGCGCCCGGACCCGGAGGCCGTCGCCCGTCTGCTGGCCGAGCCGCTGCCGCCGGACTTCCACTTGCCGGGGGCGTCGCCGACCGAGAAACGGATCGAGTACCACGCGCGGGACGTCCGCGTCCACGACGTGTTCGCGCAGATCCGCGAGATCACCCACCGCAACATCGTCGTCGCTCCCGAGGTCACGGCCACCTTCTCCGGCGACCTGTTCGACCTGACCGCCGAGGAGGCCATCGATCTGGTCTGCCGCAGCACCGGCCTGCAGGCCCGGGACGAAGGGGCCTTCATCTTCATCGCTCCGGCCGAGACCGGCAGCCGGCTCTATGAACTCGAGTACGCCCGGGCCGAGGATGTGGTCAGCGTCCTCAAGCCGATGCTGGTCGAAGGCGCCACCGCGGCCGCCTCGACCGTGGCCAAGGTGGGCATCGAGACCAGCCAGACCGAAGCCGGCGGCGACAGCTACGCGGCGGCGGAGGTGGTCGTCGTCACCGGCCCCGAGTCGTTTCTGGAGCAGGCCGACGCCGTCGTCGCCACCCTCGACCGTCGGCCGCGCCAGGTGCTGCTCGAGGCGACCATCCTCTCGGTGCAGTTGAGCGACAGCATGGCGATGGGGGTGGACTTCCACGCCCTCGGCGGGGTCGACTTCGAGCGCTGGGGCGTGACCAGCGCCGACGGCACCTCGCTCTCCGGCGGCAGCATCAGTGGTTCCCAGCTCGAGCAGGGCGTGACCGCCGCCGGCTCCTCGGTCTCGGCCGGTCTGCCCGGCGGCGGCTTGACCGCCGGGGTCATCAACGGCGACGTCGGCGTCTTCCTGCGTGCGCTGGAGCAGGTGGCCAACGCCTCGATCTTGGCCAACCCGAAGATCGTCACCTTGAACAAGCAGCGGGGCGAGGTGCTGCTCGGCCGTCGCGACGGTTACCTGACGACGACCGTGACGGACACCTCGAGCACCCAGACCGTCGAGTTCATCGAGACCGGCACCCGCCTGGTCTACCGGCCGTTCATCAGCGAGGACGGCCTGATCCGACTCGAAGTCCACCCCGAGGACTCGGAGGGGGGGCTGAACCCCAACGGTCTGCCGTTCAAGGAAACGGCGGAGGTGACCACCAACATCCTGCTCCGAGACGGCGAGACCGTCGCCATCGGCGGCCTCTTCCGGGAAAAGGTCAAGAGCACCGCGAGCAAGGTGCCGGTGGTCGGCGACCTGCCGTTCGTCGGCCGGCTCTTCCGCGGGGTCGAGAACAGCACGGTCCGGGAAGAGATCATCGTCCTCCTCACTCCGCACATCCTCGACGAAGAGCCGGCGCCGCCCGCCCGCTCCGAGTTCGATCTCGGGGTGCCTCGGCCCGTCCGCGCCGTCTACCTGCAGACCGCCCGCCGGCTCGCCGATGGCGGCCTCGGCGGCGCCGCCCTCGTCCTGGCCCGTGTCGCCGACGGCCTCACCGGCATCAGCCGACCGGCGCTCGCGTTGCGCGGCGCCATCAGCCGGTCCCTGGTCTCCGGCGAATCCACCCGCCCGGTCGACCAGCAGATTCTCCGCCGGCTTCTTGTCAACCTGAACGACTTCGGTCAGGAGCAGTCATGAGAATCCCGACCCTGCTTCTCCTCACCGCCTTTCTGTCGGCCTGCGTGAATTCCGTGTATCGGGTCGATGACGATGCTCCGCGCGAGCACTTCGAACAGGCCCGTGCCGAGATCGCCCTGGCGGAGGCGGAAAGGAACCTGGCGGCCGACGACGGCGAGCAGGCCATGCGCGAACTGGCCGCGGTGCCGGACGGTCGGGAAGAATTTCGTCTGCGCCTGGCCCGCGCCCGCAGCCTGATTCTCGCGGGTTCCTACGCGGCGGCGGAAGAGGAGCTGGCCGCAGCCGAGGTGCTGGACGAGGAAAGCGAGGCCGTCGCCCTCATTCGCGGTCAGCTCGCCGAGGCCCGCGGTCGCTTCGAGGACGCCGCCTCTTGCTACGCCTTGGCTTCGCGGCGCGCTCCCGACGATCTCGAGCCGGTGCTCCGGCAGGCCCGGGCTCTGCTGGCCGCCGGTCAGCCGGCCGCGGCCGCCGGCCTGCTCGACCGAGAGGCGGCGGTGCGGCCGGCCTCTGTCGAACTCCTGCGGGCCGCCGGCGACGCGCGCCTGGCGGCCGGCGAACCGGCCGCAGCCGCCCAGTCTTACCAGGCCGCGATCGCGATGCGGCCGGAAGACGGCGACCTCCTCCGCGCCGCGGTCCTCGCCCTGGCTCTGGCCGGCCGGGGGTCGGAAGCGGCCGATCTCGGCCGTGACCTCGAGCCGAATGAGCTGACCGACCCGCTCAATCTCGCGCTCGGGCGGGCGGCCCTGGTCGCCGGCCGGCCCGAGAAGGGACGGGACCACCTCGAGCACTACCTCGACATCCACCCTGAAGACGACGACGCCTGGGCCGACCTGGCCCGCGCCTGTTTCCTGCTCGGCGACGCCGAGGGCGCCTTCCACGCGATCGGCGAGGCCCTGCGTCGGGATCCCGGCGACAGTCGCTCCCTGGTTCTGCTCGGTCATCTCCGCCACAGCGCCGGTCAGCATCAGGCGGCGCTCGACTGCTATCTCGAAGCGATCCGGCTCGGGGCGGACGCGGCGCCGCTGGCCGGCATCATGGCCGCCCAGGCCCGGCACCTGCAGCAGGTGCCGGCGCCGGCGCCGGAGGAGAAGCCGGCACCGGAAGTGGAGCCGGCCGATTCCGACCCGGAAGGAGGCGGAGAGGGATGATCCGGCGCGGCGGTTTCTCCTTGATCGAACTGACCGTCGTCCTGGTCATCGCCGGGCTCCTGGCGCTGGCGGCGGTGCCGGAGGTCAGCGTCGCAATGGAGACCGCGACCGTGGACAAGGGCGCCGCCGTCCTGCACTCGATCTGGCTGGCGGAACGGATGTACCGGCTCGAGCAGGGCGAGTTCACCCCCTCGGTCCAGGATCTGGTGCGGCTCGGCGTGATCCGGTCCTCAGTTCTGGAGGGCGACGAGGATTTCCAGTATCGGATTCGGCGGGCCCGGCCGAACGGAGTCGAGATCGAGGCCCGACGGATTCGGGCGACCGGCTGGACCGGCAGCCTCGTGCTCGACGAGGAAGGCCGGATCACCGGCCAGACCAGTCGTGACGGCCATGTCGTCCAGCCCTGAACGCAACGGCGCCGGGTTCACCCTGCTCGAGTGCATGGTGGCCGTGCTGGTCCTCAACCTGGTCGTGCTCGGCATGATCCAGCTCGTCAAGGGCCACCAGGAGGTGTTGGACGGAGTCGACGACTGGACCTACGGCGACCCCGTCCTGCACGTCGTTCAGGATCCGGACCCCCTGGCCCGGGCGCTCGGTGTACCGGCGACGCTGGCGGTCGATCCCGGGATGACGATCCACGTGCCGGCCGAAGGCCCCTACGAGGTCACCGTGACCAAGGTCTGGCGGGAGCTGGACCCGCCGCGGACCACCGCGGTCTTCGAGCAGAACGTAGCCGAGAAGAAGGAAGCTCCGAAGAAGAAGGAAGGGGAGAAGGAAGAGAAAAAGGAGAAGAAGAAGGAAGAGAAGAGCAAGGGCGAGGAGGAGGAGCGATGAGCGTCAACCGCAAGGTTCGGAGCGGTCACACCCTGGTCGAGATGGTCGTGGTCGGAACCATCCTCGCTCTGGTCGCGACTTTCTCGGCGCGGGCCTGGGGGCCGATCGGCGGCTCGATCGTCGGTCTCCGGGATCGGGCCGTCGGCGCCGCCGAACTGCGCGTCGCGGTCGCCTGGCTGCTGTCCGATCTCGGCGCCGCCGACAGAGTCGAGAAGCACGACGATGTCCTACGGATCCGGCGGGAGGCCGCCGCGGTCAGGACTCTGGTCGGAGCCGGCGGGGACGAGGACCGCGGGCTCGAGTACTCGGTTCGGGACGGCCTTCTCCGGCGCAAGGATCGGTTGACCGGTGAGGAGTTCGTGGTCGCCCGGGCGGTGCGGGAGTTCCAGCTCCGCCCGAGCGGCGCCCACGACCTGCGCATCTCGCTGACCGCCGGCCAGGAGGAGGATCTGCGAACCATCACCCTGCTCTGGCACGGATGACTTCCACCATCGACCACCGCCGCGGCTCCGCGCTGCTGATCGTCGTCATCCTCGGCACTCTGGCGATGGCGCTGTGGGGGGCCGCCTACCGCGCGACGCACGACTCGTTCACGGTCGAGAACTTTTACCGGCTGCGCCAGGAGCGGGAAGAACTGACGTCGGCGGCCGTGGTCCGGGCGGGGAACCTGCTCCGCACCGGCCGCCCGCCGAAAGAGCGCTGTTTCTATGTTACGGAACTCGACAGCGGCTGGGCCAGGGTCGAGTTCGAGAGGTCAGGCGCCTCGACAACCTGGCGGGTCGAGGCGACGCGGGCGACTGCTGCGGATCGGCGCCGGTATCCGATCCTTCCGGACAGCTTCGCCGGCGGTGATGGATGGGGGCCGAAGAAGAAGAAGGAGGAGAAGGAGAAGAAGAAGGACAAGAAGAAGGACTGATCCGGAACGATGAAGACCTGGACTCCCCCCCGTCCCGATGTCCGAGCCGGCTCGGACCCGGTCGAGATCGCCGAACGGGTCTGGTGGGTCGGCGGCCGGTTGCCCGGCGATCCCTTCCCCTGCCACGCCTACCTGATCGAACACGGCGACCAGTCGGTGCTCATCGATCCCGGCTCGGCGCTGACCTGGCCCGACACCAGGAAGAAGATCCAGGCGATCCTGCCCTTCTCCGACATCCGTTGGTTCGTCCTCCATCACCAGGATCCGGACATCACCGGTGCCCTAGCGGTGGTCGAAGAATTGGTCGAGCGGGACGACGCCTGCTGGATCACCCACTGGCGGGCCGAGGTTCTGCTCGAGCATCTGGCGCCCCGCCTCCCCTTTTGGCGGGTGGAGGAACACGACTGGCATCTCGACCTCGGCGGCCGCCGGCTGGAGTTCGTCTTCACCCCCTATCTGCACTTCCCCGGCGCCTTCGCCACCTTCGATCGCGGGTCCGGCACTCTCTTCTCCAGCGATCTCTTCGGCGGCTTCACCGATGACGACCGTCTGTTCGCCGGCGGGCCGGAGGACTTCGCGGGAATCGACCTCTTCCACCAGCACTACATGCCGTCGCGGGAGGTGCTTCTGCACACCCTCCTCCGCCTGCAGCGCCTGCCGATCGAACGAATCGCGCCCCAGCACGGCCGGGTGATCGGCGGCGAGCTGGTGCCGGCGGTCCTGAACCGGCTCAGTCGCCTGGAGTGCGGTCTCTACCTCTTGAGCGAGCAGGATTCCGACCTGGAGCGGCTGGTTTCCCTCTCGACCCTGCTGCGCGACACGATGAAGTCCATGGCCCTGGAGCGGGAGTTCCGGGCCATCGCCGAGAGCGTCCTCGACCGGGTTCGGCGGATCCTGCCGATCCGGCGGGTGGAGTTCGTCGCGTTGGCGGACGATGATCGGGCTCTCCGGCTCTGCTCCGAGGACCGGTTCCGCGGCGCCTTCGGCCCGGTGCCGGCGGCCCTCCGGCGCCTGGTCGGTACTCCGGCCGCGGCCTGGAACGCCGACGAGGCCGAACGCTTGGTGGCCGAGGATCCGGCCTGCGGCACCCCGGGCGGCGGCGACCTCGCCTTGCCGCTCTACCCGGCCCACGAGGACCGCCTGTTCGGACTCGCTCTGCTCGAGGCGCCGGAGGGGGCCGACCGACCCGGCGCCGAGGACGCGCTGCGCCTGGTCGCCCAGCCATTGGCGGTCGCGGTCGAGCGCGAGCTGCTGTTCCGGTCCCTGGAGTCCGAGCGGGAACGGATCTACCAGCAGTCGATCCGCGATCCTCTGACCGGGCTCTACACCCGGCGCTACCTCGAGGACGCCGCCCGCCGGATGATCGGGCTCCACGATCGGGATCCGAAGGCGGGGTTCGCCCTGCTGATGATCGACGTCGACCACTTCAAGGCGGTGAACGACCGCCACGGCCATCTGGCCGGGGATCGGGTGCTGGCCGAGGTGGCCGCTCGGATCGGGGAACGGATCCGGGAGTCCGACGTCGCCGTACGTTACGGCGGCGAAGAGATCGCCGTCTTCCTGCCGCTGGCGACCGAAGACGAGGCCGTCGCCACCGGGGAACGGCTCCGTTCCGGGATCGCCGAGCGGCCGGTGGATGCCGACGGCGTCGAGATCCCCGTGACGGTCAGCCTCGGCCTCGCCTGCCACCGGCCCGGCGAGGACCTGACTGAACTGGTCCGGCGTGCCGACGGCGCTCTCTACGAGGCCAAGGAGAGCGGCCGGAACCGGCTGCGGGTCGCCCGGAAATAAAAAACCGGCCTCGGCGCTGGGGGGGGTAAGCGGCGGAAGCGATGGGGGGGGATCGCCCGCGTCTGGCGCACCGAGGCCGCTCATCAGGTTAGGGAAGATCCTGGGAAGTGGAAGGTTTTTTTGGGCCTGAAAGAACCCGGGCGACGCCGGAAGATCCCGGACCGCCGGTCAGAGAGCGATCCTCGGCGGCCGGCCCAGGTCGTGGCGGCGACGGCTGAAGAGCAGGCGGCCGCACCGCCGGCGCCGCTTCCGGTAGCCGAGGAGGTGGAAGATCTCGATGGTGAACCAGCGCGCCACGCGGGGATCGGCCAGGACCGCATCCTCCCCAACCGACAGTCGTTCGACTCCGGGCAACAGCGGGAGCAGCGTCCCCAGCCGCAGCCGGCGCAGCAACCGGGACAGCCAGAGCCAGAACCGGCTCACCTCCCGGGCCAGGAAGAAGCCGTCATCGCCGAGTCCCTGGTAGAGGGGCAGCAGCACTCGGGCGTCGTAGAAGGCGTAGATCGGTCCGTCCCGGTCGTCAGCCAGGGCCTCGCCGGCGGTGATGGCCTGGAAGTTGCGATAACCAGGCCGCATCCGGAAACCGTCGCCGGGGGTGAGGCCGTGCCGGTAGCGGATCTCGAGGACCCGCGGAACGCCCTGCCGCCGCCGATGCAGGAGCCGGCGGGCGGCCCTGACCCGGTCGTCCCGCCGGGGGAGCAGGCCGGCCGAACCCAGCCCGGTCCAGATCGCCGCGGCCAGGTTCTCGATCGATTCCGGAGCCTCGTGCTGGCCGCCCTCGAAGCCCAGGGTGACGACGCCGGCGTTGTTCAGGAACTCGAGCAGGGCGCCGTCCACCTGTTCTTCGAGGCCCAGGATCACCGGCACCGGAAACCGGCGGGCGAAGCGGCGGTTGCGCAGGGTGTCGCCGATGCAGACGAAGGGGATGCCGGGTGCGGAGGAGGTGTGCAAGTCGAGGAAGAAGACTTCCCGGTCTCCGGCGGCCCCGATCTCCTCCCGCAAGGCGGCCAGCAATTCCCGCTGCTCGACCGCCTCGGCGTCGTCCGGTCCGGCCGGCGACTCGAGCCCGGCCAGGTGCTCCGGCAGCCAGATCCGGTTCAGATCCCGGGCGAGGAAGCGGCGCCCTGCCGCCAGCGCCGCCCGGTTGCCGGCCAGCACCACGAACCGGCCGCGAAGGCGACCCGGCCGCCGGCCCAGCTCGGCCAGCACCTCGGCCGCCGCCGCCAGGCCGGCCGGCTCGTTGCCGTGGATGCCGCCGGTGCAGATCAGGAGCGGCCCCGCGGATTCCCCAGCGACCGCGCCGAGTCGGCGCGGCGCCCCCCCTGCCGCCCGCGATGCCTCGGCCGCCACTCTACTCCTGAAGCTTACGCTCGAGCAGCTTGCCGGCGATTCCCATGAAGTCGTGGTCGGTGACGATGCCGACCAAGCGGCCGCGCTCGTCCACCACCGGCAGGCAGGAGACCTTGTGCCGCCGCATGAGGTGGAAGGCCTCCAGGGTCGGCGCCCCGGCGGCGATGGTCACCGGGTCGGTGGCCATGATCTCCTTGACCGGCACCTGGGCGTCCGCCGATCCGCGGCGGGAGAAGTGGCGCAGCAGGGCCCGGTGGGTGACCAGCCCGACCAGGCGGTGATCGTCGTCCTCGACCGGAACGTGGCGGATGTGCTGCCAGTCCATCAGGCTGGCGGCCAGGTCGACCAGCTCGTCCTCGTGAACGGTGAAGATGTCGGTGGTCATGAAGGAGTCGACCGTGGCGTAGTGCTCCGGCGCCACCGAGGCCTCCTCGCCCAGCTCCGCCGGCGGCCACTCGTGCCCGGGCCGGCCCTCGGCCTGGTGGCGGATCGCGGCCTCGACCAGGGCTGCCGCCTTGGCCTGGGCGCTGGCCTCGACCGGCATCTTGGCCAGGGAGGAGAGTTGCCAGCAGGCGCCGGTGCGGCCGCTCTCGACCCGGCGGCGGACGACGGCGAGGAAGCGTTCGGCGTCGGCCGGGTCGATGCCGCAGGCGTCGAGGCCGCTCCGGGCCAGGGGCAGGAGCTGACCGAGGATCAGCTCGGCCGCCGGCAGGACCGCGCCGTCGAACCAGGTGAACTGGGCGTCGAGACCGAGACGGGCGGCGGCCAGCAGGTTGGCGCGGGCGTCGTCGAAGGAGAAGCGTTCGGCCGGATCGCCGTATTCGGCGGCGGCGCCGTGGACCAGGCCGAACCAGAACGCGGCGTTGGCGACTTCGTCGACCAGCGAGGGGCCGGCCGGCAGCAGCCGATTTTCGATCCGCAGGTGCGGCCGGCCGTCGCTGATGCCGTAGCAGGCGCGGTTCCAGCGATAGACGGTGCCGGTGTGCAGGCGCAGGGCGAAGAGCTGCGGCGCCCGGCCGGCGGCGAGGGCCTCGAACGGATCCTCGTAGTCCTCGCTGCCGATCAGGGCGCGGAAGCGGGCGACGTCCTCGCGGTAGATCTCGAGCACGGAGTCCTTGACCCAGGCGGTGCCGAAACTGACCCGCGGCTGGAACTCGCGCTGGTGGAGGTCGGCCTTGCGCGTGTCCACCGACTGCTGGAACAAGGCCAAGCGAGTCTCGCGCCACAGCCGGCGGCCGAAGAGCAGCGGCGAATTCACCGCCGCCGCGGTGACCGGTGCGGCGACGAGCTGGGCGACGTTGTAGAGCCGGGCGAACTCCTCGGCCGGAACCTGCAGGTGGACCTGGAAGGAGGTGTTGCACGCCTCGAGCATCATCGAGTCGTGCTTGACGTTCAGCTCGTCCACTCCCTTCAAGCGCAGGCGGAACTCGCCGCCGCGCAGTCGGCCCATGGCCTCGGCCAGGGCCCGGTAGCGCGGGATCGGGGTCATCGCCTCGAGGCTCAGATCCTCCTTGCGCAGGGTCGGCAGGATGCCGATCAGAACCGCGTCGCCACCGACCCGGCGGGCGGCGGCGCGGGCCTTGCCGTGCAGCTCCTCGAGCTGGCGCAGCAGGCTGCGCAGGCAGCCGCCGCGGAAGTCGAAGGGGTCGAGATTGAACTCGAGATTGAAGAGCGCCAGCTCGGTGGTGAAGTGCGGATCGTCGGCCGCTGCCAAGACCTGCAGGGCCAGCGGCGCCGGCCGGCGGCGGCTGTCGACCAGGAACAGCTCCTGCTCGGCCCCGACCCGGCTCTTGTCCGACTCGATCAGGCCGCGGGCGAGCATCTCCTCGAGCGCCTGCAGATCCCGCAACACGCACTTCATGAAGAAGCGGAGTTGCTCGCCGTCCTGGCAGGCGGTGACCTGGTGCTCGCCCATGGTTTCGGCCTCGGACCATGGTAGCCCCGGCTCCGGCGCCGGGTCGATCTCCAGGCCCGCGGCGGCCGGCTCAGCGGGCCGCGCCCGGCCGGCCGTAGCCCGGCGGCCGGACCAGCATGACGACGCGGCCGCTGTAGCCGCTGGCGAGCAGCTCACGGGTCTCGTTGCGCCCGTCCAGTTCGGCCGCGGCCAGCCAGTGGCCCTTGTCCACGTCGGTGAAGATCGTCTCGACGCTCCACTCGTCGCCGCGGCGGCTGAGCAGCTCGACCCGGCCGCTGTAGCCGAAGACGGCCACGGTCTCTTCCACTCCCGGCTCGGCGCTGAAGCGGCCGGCGGCGACGCCGCGGGCGCCTTGGGGGCCGTCGTAGATGGTCCGGTGGCGCCAGCCGTTCGGGCCGCGCTCGTGGCGGACGATGCGGCCGTCGTCGACCGCGGTGTAGAGCACTTCCGGGCGCTCCGGATCCCAGGCCACTCGGCCCAGCCCCATCGGCACCTGCCAGACCGTCTCCCGCTTCCAGTCGACGTCGGTGAAGCGCCACAGCTCGAGGAGGCCGGCGCGCGAGACGGTGGCCAAGGCCCGACCCGATTCGCCGGGCAGCCGAATCCATTCCGCGTCGCGGATCCGCCCCGGCAGTTCGCTCATCCGGCGCGCGTTCCATTCCCCGTCCGGCGCGTCCGGGGTAAGGTGCCACATCTCGCCCGGATTGGTCAGGACCAGCAGGCCGCGCTCTCCGAGCCCGGCCAGGGTGTGAATCTCCCGCCCGGGCAGATGGGCGATGCGGCGGGCGTCGAGCGCCCCCTCGGGGTAGGCCCGGAGTTGGTAGAGGTTGCCGGCCTGGCCGCCGACGTAGAGTTCGGCGCCCGGCGCCCGCGGGTCCAGGTCAGCGAAGGCGAAGCCGCCGAGCCAGCGGCCGTCGTGCACCCGCGGCAACGGCGTCCACTTGCCGCTGTAGGAGACGAGGACCAGGCAGCGGCCGCGGTCGTCCAGGCCGACCACCGCCGGCGAGCCGTGCTGGGGGAAGACCGGAGCCGCCTCGACGGTCCAGACGCCGGCGTCGCCGGCCCAGAGCAGGCGGGCCTCCCAGCCGGGGCCGGCGGGCAACGGCACCTCGCCGCGGCTGGGATCCGGCGCCGCGGCCGGACCGGCGCAGGCAGCGGCGAGCGGGAGCAGACAGAGGAAGGAGGTGGCAGGTCGCATCGTCGGCATGATCGGGCGCCGGCCTCTCGGTGCAAGGTCCGTACCGGCCTCGGGCGCCCGCGGCCGCCGGAATGGGTTACGGGCGGGGAACGGGCGGCGGGCCTATCCTGATCCCGCGTGCGGATCGCCCTCGCCACTTGCCGGGATCTGCCGGACTGGGAGATCGACGATCGTCCGCTCCACGCCGCCTTCGCGGCGCGGGGGGTGGAGCTGGCCCATCCGGTTTGGAACGACCCGACCGTGGACTGGTCCTCCTTCGCCGCCGTCCTGATCCGCACGACCTGGGACTATCAGGAGCACCGAGAGGAATTCGTCGCCTGGGCCGAGCGCGTGGCCGGCCGAACCCGGCTCTTCAACCCGCCGGGGGTGGTGCGTTGGAACACCCACAAGAGCTACCTCCGCGAGCTGGCCGACCTGGGCGCGCCGCTGGCCCCGACCGTCTGGCTGGAGGCCGGCGCGCAGGTGACGATCCGGCAAATCCTGGAGTACTACCCCTGGGAACGGGCCTTCATCAAGCCGCTGGTCGGCGCCACCGCCCGCGAGACCCTCCGCTTCCGCGCCGACGAGGAGGGCCTGGCCCGCGCCCAGGCACATCTCGAGCGGCTGCTGCCGCACGAGGCGCTGATGATCCAGCCCTACCTCCCCGGCATCGAGGAGGAGGGGGAGCTGAGCGCGGTCTACTTCGACGGCGAGTTCAGCCACGGCGTGCGCAAGATCCCCGTTCCCGGCGACTATCGTGCCCAGGACGACTTCGGGGCCTCCGACGAGCCCTGGTCCTTCGGTCCCGACGAGCTGGACCTCGCCGACGGTGTCCTCCGGCTGGCCGAGCGACGCTTCGGCCGGCTGCTCTACGCCCGGATCGATTTCCTGCGCGGTCCCGACGGCGACCTGCTCCTGAACGAGTTCGAGGCCGTCGAACCCTCCCTGTTCTTCCGCCACGCGCCGGAGGCGGCCGGCCGGCTGGCGGATGCCCTTCTCGGGCGCCTCGCCGCCGCCGGAGCCACGCCGTGAACCGCGTCGTCCACTTCGAGATCCACGCCGACGACCCCGAGCGGGCCATCGCTTTCTACAGCGAAGCCTTCGCCTGGACCTTCCATGCCTTCGGCGAGGGCATGGAGTACTGGACCATCGTCACCGGGCCCGAGGACCAGCCGGGGATCAACGGTGGCCTGGTCCGACGGCAGGGCGGGCGGCCCGACGAGGGTCAGGCGGTCACCGCCTTCGTCTGTACCGTCTCCGTGGCCTCGGTGGACGAGGCGGCGGCCCGGGTGGTGGCCGCCGGCGGCCGGATCGTGGTGCCGAAGTTCGAAGTTCCCGGGGTCGGCTGGTGCTGCTACGCCAAGGACACCGAGGGGAACATCCTCGGTCTGTTCGAGGACGCCGCCTGACCGACCCGGCGATCCGGCCCGCGACGGAAGGAAACCGGTCGCCGGCCGGAAAGGGCTTACGATCCCGCCCTTCCCCCGAAAACAGATCGATGCGGACCTTCCCCCTGCCTTCCATCGTCCTGCCGCTGCTCCTCGCCGCGGCCCCTCAGCCCGGCCAGGATCCCGCCGAGGTCGCCCCCCACGCCGGGATGCTGCGCTGGCCCGACGTCAGCGCCGAGCGGATCGTCTTCTCCTACGCGAACGACCTCTGGACGGTCGATCGCGCCGGCGGCCTGGCCGTGCCGCTGGCCAGCCCGCCCGGCCAGGAGTCGTTCCCGCGCTTCAGTCCGGACGGCAGCGAGATCGCATTCATCGGCAACTACGAGGGCAACCGGGACATCTACGTGATCCCGGTCGGCGGCGGGGTCGCCCGGCGGGTCACCCACCACCCGGAAGGGGAGACGATGAACGAGTGGCTGGCCGACGGCCGGCTGTTGTTCCACAGCCGCGGCTTCACCGGTCAGCGCCGGCAGACCTCGCTGTTGACCGTGTCGCCCGAAGGCGGCCTGCCCGAGCTGCTGCCGGTCCCCTACGGCGCCTTCGGCGCGATCAGCGAGGACGGCCGCTGGCTGGCCTACACGCCGATCAGCCGTGACGGCCGGACCTGGAAGCGGTACCGCGGCGGCCTGGCCTCCGACATCTGGCTGTTCGACCTGCAGAGCCGGGAAGCCCGCCAAGTGACCGACTGGGAGGGCACCGACAGCCAGCCGATGTGGCACGGGCCGGTCCTCTACTATCTCTCCGACGCCGGCGGCGAGCACCGGCTGAACATCTGGAAGTACGACCTGCGCGACCATACCCGCAGCCAGGTCACCCATTTCACCGACTTCGACATCGCTTGGCCTTCCATCGGACCGGGCGACCACGGTCAGGGCGAGATCGTTTTTCAGCTCGGCCCCGAACTGCGGCTGCTCGACCTGGCCAGCGAGCGCTCGCGCCCGGTCGAGGTGCGGGTGCCCGGCGACGCCGCCCGCGTGCGGCCGCGGACGGTGGACGCCGCCGAGAACATCACCGACTGGAGCATCTCTCCGCACGGCAAGAGGGTGGCGGTGACCGCCCGCGGCGACGTCTGGACCCTGCCGGCCAAGGAGGGCCCGCCGCGCAATCTGACCCGCAGCGACGCCAGCGCCGAACGCAGCGCGACCTGGAGCCCGGACGGTCGCTGGATCGCCTTCTTCAGCGACCGCACCGGCGAGTACGAGCTGTGGCTCACCCAGTCCGACGGCAAAGGCGAGACCCGGCGGCTGACCGACGACGGCGGCCCCTTCAAGACCGAGATCGTCTGGTCGCCGGATTCGAAGTGGCTCATCTATCGCGACAAGACCGGCAGCGCCTGGCTGGTCGAGGCGGCCAGCGGCGACCGGAAGCTGCTGGCCCGGAGCGAGTGGGATTTCTGGGGCGGCGGCATGAGCACCCCGAACTGGTCACACGACTCGCGCTGGATCACCTGGTCGATGGCGGTCGGCGACTCGCCGGTGAGCAGGATCCACCTCTACGAGGTCGAGACCGGCGCCACCCACGTCGTCACCGCCGGCGCCTTCGCCGACCGCAACCCGGTCTTCGACCGCCGCGGCGACTGGCTGTTCTACGCCAGCGACCGCCACTTCGCGCCCACCTACAGCACCCTCGACACCACCTTCATCTACCAGGGGACGCAGGTGTTGATGGCGGTGCCGCTCCGGGCCGACCAGGCTCTGCCCTGGGCGCCGACGAGCGACGAGGAGGACTGGACCGCCGAGCCGGAGGAAGAGAAGGAGGAAGGCGGCGGCGGCGAAGGCGATCAGCCGGCCGCCGACGACGGCATCTCCGGCACCTGGGAGGGGACCCTCAGCGGCGGCGACCTGCCGCCCGGCGGGGTGCCGATGACCGCGCAGGTGCAGCTCGGCGGGGACGGCTCGATCCACGGCTCGGCCGAGGTGCCGATGGGGTCGGCCACGATCACCGGCGGCACCTTCGACCGGGAGACCGGGGCGGTGGAGATCGATCTCTACACCGACGAGAGTCTGCCGGCCCATCTGAGCGGGGTGGTTCAGGGGCGGCGCCTGACCGGCACGGTCACGATCGCCGCTCTCGGCATGAGCCTGAGCGTCGAGCTGGAGCGGACCGCCGTTGGCGGCGGTCAGGACGAGGAGGACGCCGGAGCCGCCGGCGGCGACGAGCGCGAGACCGTGGCGATCGACCTCGACGGCTTCGAGCGCCGGGCGATCCCGCTGCCGGTGCCGCCGGGCGCCTTCGGCCGGCTGGCGGTGAACGACAAGAACCAGCTCCTCTACGCCCGGTTGCCGGTCGGCGGCCAGGGCGCGCCGGCGATCATGCTGCTCGACCTCGGCGAGGACGACCCGGCCGAGAAGACCGTGGCCGGCGGCGCCGCCGCCTTCGATCTCAGCGCCGACGGCAAGAAGCTGCTGGTCGTTCGCGGCCGTTCGGCCTCGATCCAGAACGCCGCGCCGGGTGGTTCCGGCGAACCGGTGCCGACCGCCGGCATGATGACCCGGATCGATCCGCGGGCCGAGTGGGGGCAGATCTTCGTCGATGCCTGGCGGATCATGCGGGACTACTTCTACGCCCCGAACATGCACGGGGTGGACTGGCCGGCGGTGCGGGAGAAGTACGGCGCCCTCCTGCCCTTCTGCGCCTCGCGCGAGGATCTGCAGTTCCTGCTCGGTGAGATGATCGCCGAGCTGAACGTCGGCCACGCCTACCTCGGCGGGCGCGGCGACGGCGAAACGGCGCCGCGCCAGAACGTCGGCATGCTCGGGGTCGACTGGGAGCTGGCCGACGGCGCCTATCGCATCGCCCGGATCATCGGCGGCGCCGACTGGGACGCCGACGCCCGCGGTCCGCTCGGCCAGCCGGGGGTCGACGTACACGAAGGCGACTACCTGCTGGCGGTGAACGGCGTGCCGGTGGATCCGACGGTCGATCCCTGGGCGCCGTTCATCGGCCTGGCCGGACGGGCGACGATCCTGACCGTGAGCAGCAAGCCGGTCCTCGACGACGAAGCGCGCGAGGTGGTGGTGAAGCCGATCGCCAGCGAAGCGGCCCTACGCTACCGGGACTGGGTCGAACAGCGCCGGCGGCACGTGGCCGAACGGACCAACGGCCGGGTCGGCTACATCCACGTGCCCGACACCGGCGTCAACGGCCAAAACGAACTGTTCCGGCAGTTCTTCGGCAACCTCACCGCCGAGGCCCTGATCATCGACGAGCGCTGGAACGGCGGCGGCCAGATCCCGACCCGCTTCATCGAGCTGCTGAACCGGCCGGTCACCAACTACTGGACCACCCGCGACGGCCGCGACTTCCGCTGGCCGCCGGACAGTCACCAGGGGCCGAAGTGCATGCTGATCAACGGGCCGTCCGGCTCCGGCGGCGACGCCTTCCCGTACTACTTCAAGCAGGCCGGGATCGGCAAGCTGATCGGGCGCCGGACCTGGGGCGGCCTGATCGGGATCTCCGGCAACCCCGGCCTGGTCGACGGCGGCAGCATCACCGTCCCGACCTTCGGTTTCTACGAGAAGGACGGCACCTGGGGGGTCGAAGGGCACGGGGTCGATCCCGACCTCGAGGTGATCGACGATCCGGCCCTGATGGCCGACGGCGCCGACCCGCAGCTCGACGCCGCCATCGACCTGATGCTGCAGGAGCTGGAGGAGCACCCCTACCGACCGCCGGCCCGGCCGCCGTACCCGGACCGCAGCGGCATGGGGGTGCGGCCGGAGGACCGCTGACCCGACGGCCGGCGGCGAGAATGAAGCCCAGGAGCCGGGGCTCCTGGGCTTCTCTTCGCTCCGGCCTTCTGGCGGCCGGGGCCGCCGGTCAGGCGTCCGGCTGGCCGATCTTGTCGAAGGCCTCCTGCAGACGCGGGTCGAGTTCGGCGTCGATCGCCTTGGCCTTCTCGGCCAGCGCCAAGGCGCGCTCGTGGTCCTGCAGCGGGCCGTCGCACCAGAGCGCGGCCATCGCCGCCATCTGCTTGACCTGGGCCTTGTCCTGGAAGTTGCCCAGCTCGAGCAGCTTCTCGATCGAGGAAATCGCGGCCAGGGCGCTCTGCTCGTCGCGGACCTTGCCGAACTGGAAGCCGACCACCTTCTCGAGCAGGCCGTTCTCGTTCTTCGGGTCCATGTTGCGGGCGGCGGCGAGGATCTCGTCCTTGGCCTGGCCGGAGTCGAGCAGGGCCTTGACCGCGCGCAGCTTCATGCCCTTCTTGTTCTCAGGGTCGAGCTTCAGCGCCTTGCCGACCATCTCGGCGACGACGGTGACGCCCGGGCTGTCCGGGTTCATGTCGGCCAGCAGGGTGATCGCCTTGTCGATCACCGGCGCCTTGTCCTCGGCGGCCTGGAATTCCTGCTTCAGCTCCTTGAGCTGGGCCAGGATCTTCTTGCCGCTGGCGGCGAGTTCGCGCAGGTGCTCGACGTAGGCCTCGGGACCGCCCTCGCGGTAGCCGGTGCGGCCGTAGACGACCCCCGCCGGAGTCATCAGCAGGCAGGTCGGGAAGCCTTCGATCCCGTACTTCTCGAGCAGCTCGTCGTTGCGCTCGGGGTTGGGAACAGCGGCCTTGGCCTCCTCGCCGCGCGGGAAGTCGAGGGCGACCAGGACGTACTTCTCCTGGACCGGCTTCAGGAACTCCTCGTGCGAGAAGACCTCCTCGTGGAGCTTCATGCACCAGCCGCACCAGTCGGAGCCGGTGAAGTCCACGAACAGGTCCTTGCCCTGGTCCTTGGCGGCCGCGACGGCCTGGTCGAAATCGGCGAACCAGGCGGCCTCCTGATCCTGGGCCTGGGCGGGGACGGCGCAGGCCAGAGCGAGACCCGCGGACAGCAGAATTCGGTTCATCTTCGTGTTCGGTTTGGTTAGTGGCGGGTTGGTTCCCGCCACGGGAAGCAGCTGATGCTACCCGTTCCTCGGGTAAGCGGCAGCCCCTCTACGGGGGTCCGGTTTCGGCGCAGGCCGAATTGCGAGGAAGAGTCGATCCCCGGGCCGGCAGCACCGGCGTGGCGGGGGTTCTGGTGGCGTCGAGGAGCAGGCGGCGGCACCGAGCGTGGGTGGAGGCGCCGAACGCAATCGCTCGTGCAACCAACCAATGTCGGTGGATTAGAATCGAGACCGTGCTCGACGACATCCCGGACTCCCCGTCGCGGGAAGCCTATCTCTGGCTCGTGCGGGCCCACGAGGCCCTGGTGGGGGAGTTCCAGGCCTTGTTCCGCCACGAGAAGATCACCCCGACCCAGTTCAACGTCCTCCGGATCTTGATCCAGGCGGAACCGGAAGGGGTCTCCTGCAGCCGGATCTCCCGCGAGCTGATCCACCGGGTTCCGGATGTGACCCGATTGCTCGATCGGATGGAGCGAAACGGCCTGATCCGACGCGAGCGAAACCCTCGGGACCGTCGGGTGGTTCTGGCTTTTTTGGAGGAAAAAGGTCGGCAGCTTTGTCGCCGCCTCTATCAGCCGATCGCCGCAGTCCATGCCGGCCAATTCTCGGCGCTGAGTGATTCCGAGAAAGTGCAGCTCGCGCGCCTATTGAGAAAAGCGGTCGAAGAATAGGGCTTGGCCGGGGAGCCGGGATTGGCTATCCTCAAGATTGTTGGTGGAACAACCGTTCCTCGCAGGGAATTCTTGAGGGAGAGTCCCGGCGATCAGGCGCCTATTTGCCTGACCAACTTCGACTGGTTTTCGCGGCCGCGGGGGTTGAGGGGCCTCCGCGGCCGCATTTTCCTCCCACCGCGGTCCTGACCCTGGCGCCGGCGGAGTGTGGGTTCCCCCAACACCCCTGTGGTGGATTCCGACACCGGTCCACCCGCCCACCTTCGGCCCAAATTCGGCCCAAACCGGCCGGAAAGCCCGAATTCGGGCCCGTGAGGATCCGCTTGGACGGTTGGCACGAGCCTTGAGTTTCTCCCGGTGGCGGGCGCGGGGCCCGCCGGGAGAAACCACGATGTTCGTCCTCCTCGTCCTCCTCACCTTCGTCGCCGCCCTCACCTTCGACTACCTGGTCCAGCGGGCGGACGCCCGCCGGGCCGCGCACGCCCTCGAGGGCGAGGCGGGCCGGGTCGGGGTGGCCGAGACCGTCCCCGAGACCCTCCCCGAACCGGCGCCCAGCCTCGAGGAACTCACCGACATCCCGCCCGGGCTGTTCCTCTCCCCCGGCCACAACTGGCTGCAGCTGGAGAGTACCGGCAGCGTCCGCCTGGGCACCGACCGTCTCGCCCCGGCCCTGCTCGGCGGTCTCGACCGCCTGCAGCTCCTCCCGGCCGGGAGCGTCGTGCGCCGCGGCGACCCGTTGGCCACCCTCCACTTCGGCGACCGCGAGATCGTCCTCCGGGCGCCGCTCGACGGGGTCATCGACGAGGTCAACACCCTGGCCGCGGCCGATCCCGAGCGGCTGGCGCACGACCCCTTCCAGGAAGGCTGGCTGTACCGGCTGCGCGCCCGCGGCATCGCCGAGGCCCTGCGCGGCATGCGGGTGGCCGAGGAGGCCAGGGCCTGGATGGCGAGCGAGCTTTCGCGGGTGCGCGACTTCGCCGCCCGCCTGGGCAAGGGCCAGCGTTTCTCGGCCGTGATCCAGCCCGGCGCCGCCCCGGTGCCCGTCGGCATCGCCGGCGAGCTGGGTGCGGGCGACTGGAAGGACTTCTCCGACCGGATCTTCGCCGGCTGAGGTCGATCGGCCATGACCCGAGGACTCCTGATCGATCTGGCCCGCTGCCGGGGCTGCGGCAGCTGCGTCACCGCCTGTCGCGAGATCAACCGGCTGCCGCTGGACGCGCCGGCCGAGCGGCTCGACGCCCGCACCTGGACCTTCCTCGACCACCGCGCCGGCCTGACGGTGAAGCGGCAGTGCATGCACTGCCTCGACCCGGCCTGCGCTTCGGTCTGCCCGGTGGGGGCCATGCACCGCTCGCCGGACGGCCCGGTGGTCTATGACGAGACCCTCTGCATGGGCTGCCGCTACTGCATGATCGCCTGCCCCTTCGGCGTGCCGCGCTACGAGTGGGACAGCCGCGAGCCGCGCGTGCGCAAGTGCATCCTGTGCTGGGAGCAGCGGGTGCGGAACGGCGAGAAGCCGGCCTGCGCCGCCGTCTGCCCGGCTGGGGCGATCGCCTTCGGCGAGCGGCAGGACCTGGTCGACCGGGCCCGGCAGCGCCTCCGCGAGCGGCCGGACGACTACGTCGACCACATCTACGGTCTGCGCGAAGCCGGCGGCACCTCGGTCCTCTACCTGTCGCCGGTGCCCTTCGCGGCGCTCGGCTTCCCGCGCGTGCAGGAGGACCGGCGCTACCCGGGCATGACTTGGGCCATCCTGGAGAAGATGCCGGCCGGGTGGACCGTCAGCGGCGCCCTGCTGGTCGGCCTCTGGTGGCTGACCGGGCGGCGCGAGGTGATGGCCAGGGTCGAGCGCGGCGAGCTGAGCGTGGACGAAGCCATGCAGCTGGCGCCGCCGCTGGCCGGCGGCGCGGGGAGGGAGGAAGAATGATGAAGCTGGTCCGCCTGTTCGGCCGCCTGACCCTGTGGAAACTGGTCCTCGGCCTGCTGCTGATCGCCGGTGCCTACGCCGCCGCGGTCCGCTTCACCCAGGGCCTGGGCGCGGCCACCAATCTGTCCGATGCCTACCCCTGGGGGCTGTGGATCGGCTTCGACGTGCTGGTCGGGGTCGGCGTCGCCGCCGGCGGCTTCGTCATCGCCGCCACGGTGCACGTCTTCCACATGGAGCGCTACGCGGCCATCGCCCGGCCGGCGCTGCTGACGGCCTTCCTCGGCTACCTAATGGTGATCCTGGCCGTGCTCTTCGACCTCGGCCGGCCGACGCGGATCTGGCACCCGCTGGTGTTCTGGAACCCGCGCTCGGTGATGTTCCTGATCGGCTGGTGCGAGATGCTCTACGCCATCGTGCTGGCCCTCGAGTTCAGCCCGCTGCTGTTCGAGAAGTTGGGCTGGACCAGGCCGCTGCGGGCGGTGCGCAAGCTGATGGGGCCGCTGGTGATCCTCGGCGTGATCCTGTCGGTGACGCACCAGTCCTCCCTCGGCAGCCTCTACGTCATCGCGCCGGACAAGCTGCATCCGCTCTGGTACAGCGGCATGCTGCCGGTGCTGTTCCTCGTCAGCGCGGTGGCCGCGGGCCTGGCCATGACCATGTTCGAGTCCTGCATGAGCAGCCGGGCCTTCGGCCGCCGCCTCGAGGGGGACCTCCTGCGCGGCTTGGCGCGGGCGGTGGTGGTGGTGCAGGCGGTCTACCTGGTGCTGCGGGCGAACGACCTGCTGTACCGCGGCGCCCTGCACTACGCCTTCGAGGCGACGCCGGAGGCGGTGCTGTTCTGGGGCGAGATCGGCCTCGGCTCGGCCCTGCCGATGGTGCTGCTGGCCTCGCGCCGGGTGCGCTACTCGAACAGCGGCCTGTTCTTCGCCGCCACCCTGACGGTGATGGGCTTCATCGTCCACCGCCTGAACGTCGCCGTCACCGGCATGGCCGGCTGGACCGGCGCCAGCTACTTCCCCTCGGTGCTGGAGATGACCGTCACGGTGTCGCTGGTGGCGCTCGGCGTCGCCCTCTTCGGCTTGGCCGGGCGCTGGCTGCCGGTCTTCCCGCCGGCGCGTGAGGAGCGGGTGCCGGCCTGGATGATCCGCCGGCGGCCGGCGGCCGGCGGCCCCTTCCTCACCCGCCCGGCCCTCTTCGGGCTGTGGGTGATGGTGGCCGTCGGCGCCGTCGGCGTAGCCGCGACCGGCGGCCTGCCGGCGCTGGGCGGCGGCCGGGACGCCGCCGAGGTCGCAGTCGCGGCGGCGGGAGGGGAGGAGTCCCCGCGCCCAGTCTCGGCCGACGGCGAGCTGACCCTGCCGCCGCCTTGGCTGTTCCCCGCCGGGGAGGAGAGCCCGGGGCCGGTCCGCTTCGACCACCGCGACCACGTCGACGCCGGCGAACTCGGTTGCCGCCGCTGCCACCCCGGACTCTTCCTCTTCACGCGCTCCGGCGCTCCGGCCGAGGGCGAGATCGACGCCGACCGGGCGCACGACGGCGACCTCTGCGCCGCTTGCCACGACGGCGAGACCGCCTTCAACACCTACGACGACTGCACCCTCTGCCACGTCGACTCCGACGATTGAGCAGGATCCCCTCTGGCGGCGGGCCCGGCTGGGGTTAATCCTCCCGCAGGGCCCGCCACCGTTTCGCTGCGGCGCCATGTCCAGGGACGCTTCCTCCCCTGCGCGCGTCCGGCTGCCCTGGGGCAACCGGCTGGCCTTCCGGCTCTCGGTCGGCCTCGGCGCGGGCTCGACCCTGGTTCTGCTGGCGGTCGGCGCCTGGAACCTGCACCGGCAGCGCTCGCAGTTGACCGACTTGGTCGGGCTGTCGGCCGAGGGCTCGGCCGAGACGATCCGCCGCGCGACGCGCAACGCGATGCTGCAAAACGAGCCGGAGGACGTCGACCGCATCCTCCAGGACATCGCCGCCCAGTCCGGCGTCCGCCGCATCCGCATCTTCGACAAACAGGGGCGGATCATCACCAGCACCGACGCGCACGAAGTCGGCGACTACGTGGACAAGGGGGCTGAGATGTGCTGGGGCTGCCACGCGCGCGAGGAACCGCTGCAGAGCCTCGACCTCGAGGATCGGCAGCGCGAGTTCACCGACAGCGAGGGCGAGCACGTGCTCGGTGTGATCGCGCCGATCCGCAACGAGCCGGACTGCGCCAACGCCGCCTGCCACGCCCACTCGGCCGGTCAGCGCGTTCTCGGCGTGCTCGACGTGCAGCTCTCCTTGGCCCCGGTCGACGCCCACCTCCTGGCCTCCGAGCGGCGGCTCGGCCTGGGTTTGTTCATGCTCGTCGTCGCCGTTGTCGGCGTCGCCCTCGCCCTGGCCTGGCGCCTGATCCTGCGCCCGGTGCAGCGGCTGACCCTGGCGACGCAGCGGGTGCGCGACGGTCGCCTTGACACCCGCCTGCCGGTGACCAGCCGCACCGAACTCGGCCTGCTGGCCCGCTCCTGGAACGAGATGATCGAGGAACTGGCCCGGACGCGGGCCGAACTCGAGGACTGGAGCCGCACCCTCGAGGAACGGGTGTCGGAGAAGACGCGCCAGCTCGAGGTCGCCGTGCAGCAGATGATCGTGGTCGAGAAGATGGCCTCGCTCGGCAAGCTGGCGGCGGTCGTGGCCCACGAGCTGAACAATCCGCTGACCGGCATCGGTACCTACGCCCGCCTGCTCGGCCGCCGCCTAGCCGCCTGCGCCGAGGCCGGCCGCGAGATCGAAGACGGCCAGGTTCCTTCCATCGCCGGAACCCTCGACCTGATCGCGGACGAGGCCGGTCGCTGCGGCGAGATCGTCCGCAACCTGCTTGCCTTCAGTCGCGGCAACGGCGCCCGCTGCCTGCCGGAGAGCTTGCCGCCGATCCTGCAGCGGGCGGCGCTGCTCCTGCGCCACCAGGCCGAGATGCGCTCGATCGAACTTGTCGTCGACGCCGCCGACGGCCTGCCCCAGGTCGAGTGCGACGCCGGCCAGATCGAGCAGATGATCCTGGCCCTGGGCATGAACGCGCTGGACGCGGTCGGCCGGGACGGGCGGGTCGAGATCCGGGCCGAAGCCAACGGCCGGGACGGCGTCGTCCTCCTCGTGCGCGACAACGGTTGCGGCATCCGCAAGGAAGACCTGCACCGGATCTTCGAGCCCTTCTATACGACCAAGGAGGGCGGCCGCAGTGTCGGCCTGGGCCTGGCCGTGGTCTATGGCATCGTCGAGCGGCACCACGGCGCCATCCAGGTCGACTCCGAACCCGGCGTCGGCACGACCTTCCACATCCACCTGCCCCTGAGACAGCCGACCGAGCCGACCCCGGCGGCACCCGCGTCGGTAGCGGGAGGCGCGGCATGAGCCGGCCGCCCGAACGGATCCTGGTCGTCGACGACGAGGCCGTGGTGCGGGACTCGCTCGGCGCCTGGCTGCGCCAGGACGGCTTCGAGGTCGTCACCGCTGCCGACGCGCGCGAGGCGCGCCAGGCCCTGGCCGCCGCCCCCTTCGCCCTGGCGCTGGTCGACATCCAGATGCCCGGTACCAGCGGCCTGGAGCTGCTGCCCGAGATCGTCGCCGGCGAGGCGGCGCCGGTGTGCATCATCATCACCGCCTACGCCTCGGTCGACACCGCGGTGCAGGCGCTCAAGGCCGGCGCCTGGGACTATCTGGTCAAGCCTTTCGACCCGGATGAGCTGACCCACCTCGTGCGCCGGGCGCTCGAACACCGCGAACTCCAGGCCGAGAACCGGCAGCTGCGCGGCCGGCTCGACGAGGTCAGCCGGGCGCCGGCGATCGTCGGCGCCTCGCGCGCCATGCGCGAACTGGACCGGCGCATCTCCAAGGTGGCGCCGACTGATTCCACCGTGCTGGTCACCGGCGAGTCCGGCACCGGCAAGGAGCTGGTGGCGCGGCACATCCACGCCCGCTCGCGGCGGCGGCACCGGCGCCTGGTGATCGTCCACTGCGGCGCCCTGGCCGAGGGCATTCTCGAGAGCGAGCTGTTCGGTCACGAGAAGGGCGCCTTCACCGGCGCCGCCTCGGTGCACCAGGGCAAGTTCGAGCAGGCCGACGGCGGCACCATCTTCCTCGACGAGATCGGCGACGTCAGCCCGCGGGTCCAGGTCGAGCTGCTCCGCGTGCTGGAGGAGCGGCGCGTGACCCGGGTCGGCGGCAGCGGCTCGATCCCGGTCGACTTCCGGGTCGTCGCCGCGACCAACCGCGACCTGCCGGCGATGATCGAGGCCGGCGAGTTCCGCGAGGAGCTGTTCTGGCGCCTGAACGTGGTGCCCGTGCGGATCCCGCCGCTGCGCGAGCGGCCGGAGGACATCCTCGCCCTCGCCGACTACTTCCTCGCCGACCTGGGCGGGAAGATGAACCGGCGCGGCCTGGAGTTCACCCCGGCGGCGCGCCGGCGGCTCCAGGCCTACTCCTGGCCGGGAAACGTGCGCGAGCTGCAGAACGCGATCGAGCGGGCGGTGGTCCTGGCCTCCGGCCCGGTGATCGATGTCGGCGACCTGCCGCGCTCGGTTCGTGACGGGGCCGGCGGCGGCGGCGGGCCGGCTCCGGTGCCGGGCGGACCGATCTCGCTGGCCGAGCTGGAACGCCGGCACATCGCCGCCACGCTCACGGGCTGCGCCGGCAACGTGTCCGAGGCGGCCCGGGTGCTGGGCATCGACCGCAGCACGCTCTACGCCAAGATGCGGCGGTACGGACTCGGCCGACCCGAAGCCGAGGCGGGTTCCAACCAGTGACTGCGGAGGGGGGGACGCTCCGACTCAGGATTGTCCGTCAGCGGGCGGGACCAGCTTCGTGACCATGCTTTCGATCACGCCCGGCGCCAGTTCCTCGAGTTCGTAGACGACGTTGGCGATCGGCTTGTCGACCTTGATGATGCGCGACAGGTCGATCGGCGTGCCCTCGACCACGACGTCGGCCGGGGTGGCGTTGATCGTCTCCTCCAGCTCCTTGATCTGGGTGGCGCCATAGCCCATCGCCGGCAGGATGGCGGCGGCGTTCGGGTACTTCTCGTAGGTCTCCTTGATCGAGCCGACCGCGTAGGGGCGGGCGTCGACGATGCTGGCCGCGCGGGCGTTCTTGGCCGCGAACCAGCCGGCACCGTAGCGCATGCCGCCGTGGGTGAGGGTGGGGCCGTCCTCGACCACCAGGGCGTGCTTGCCCTCGATCAGCTCCGGCTGTTCGACCGTGATCACCGAGGCGCACTGGATGACCTTGGCCCGCGGATTGTGCCGCTTGCAGTTGGCGACCGCCTGTTCGACCTGGTCCGGCGGCGCGGTCTGCACTTTGTTGACGATCAGCAGGTCGGCCAGGAGCAGATTGGTGTAGCCCGGGAAGTAGGTCAGTTCGTCGCCGGCGCGGTGAGGATCGACCAGGGTGATCTGCAGGTCGGGCCGGTAGAAGGAGGTGTCGTTGTTGCCGCCGTCCCAGAGGATGATGTCGGCCTCCTGCTCGGCCTCGCGCAGAATCCGTTCGTAGTCCACTCCGGCGTAGACGACGAACCCATTGTCGATGTGGGGCTCGTATTCCTCCCGCTCCTCGATCGTGCACTCGTGACGGTCGAGATCCTCATAGGTGGCGAAGCGCTGACAGGCCTGCCGGGCGAGATCGCCGTAGGGCATCGGGTGGCGGACCGCCACGACCTTCTTGCCCAGCTTCTTGAGGATGCGGGAAACGTAGCGGGTGGTCTGGGACTTGCCGACGCCGGTGCGGACGGCGCAGACGGCGATCACCGGCTTGCTCGAGCGGAGCATCGTCCGTTCCGCCGAGGCGACCGCGAAGTGGGCGCCGGCCGCCATCACCCGGCTGGCCTTCTCCATCACGTACTGGTGGGAGACGTCCGAGTAGCTGAAGAGGACCAGCTCGACCGACTCGCGCCGGATCAGATCCTCCAGCTCTTCCTCGGGCAGGATCGGGATCCCGTCCGGATAGAGCGGTCCGGCCAGCTCGGTCGGGTAGGTCCGCCCCTCGATATTGGGGATCTGGGTGGCTGTGAAGGCCACCACCTCGTAGCGATCCTCGCTACGATACAAGCAATTGAAGTTGTGGAAGTCGCGACCTGCGGCCCCCATGATCACCACTCGCGTGCGTGCCATGGTCCTCGATAAACCACCGAAGCGATTCTTTCCAGACTTGCGGCTAATCGTCCTTAGCCTCTGTGCAACAAGGACTTGAGGATCTCGCCCCAACCTGCGGGGCAGGCTCCGGCGGCGACGTTGAGGCGCCCGATCGCCCAGGCCTCGGCCCAGCAGCGGGCGAGGTCCCGCCAGGCCCGGACCGCCCCGTGGTCCGGGTCGTAGATGTGGGTCGGTTCGGAGGTGAGGCCGTTCAGTTCCAGCACCCGGAAGCCGTCCGGCGTCAGCCGCAGGTCGAAGCGCCCGTAGTGGAAACCGGCGTAACCTCGGCCCAGGTCGGCGACTCCCCGCGCTGTCTCCGGGCTCAGCAACCGGCGGCCGTCGAGGAAGAGCGCCCCGCGCGAGTGCGCCCCGACCCGGGCGATCGAGACTTCCTCGCCGGCGGCCGGCACTTGGTCCAGGCGGGCGGCGTTCTCCTCCAGATAGACCCGGGCCATCGCCACCGCCCGCGGGTCAGCCAGAATCAGCTCCTCCAGCGTCCGCCGGCCGTCGCCGATCACTCGCGGCAGTCGTTTCTCGGTGACCGACACGATCCGTCCAGCCTCCTCGTCCGGCCGTCGGATGAAGAAGACCCCCAGTTCGGGGCCGTCGACGTACTCCTGGAGCAGGAGCGGGGCCGAATCCTCGGTGAGGCGGCGCTCCAGCGCGGCCGGATCTCCGACGATCTCGACGCCGCGGCCGCGTTCGCCGGCGTCGGGCTTCAGGACGATCGGGTAGTCCAGGTCGTGCTCGGCCAGGAAGGCGTTGGCCGCCGCGAGCCGGGCCGCCGCCGGGCCCGGCGGCAGCAGGGTCCAACGGGCGAGCCGTGGATCCTCCCGGCCCAGGCCGGCCAGGATCGCCGCCTTGCTCTCGCCGACCAGGCCGCCGAGCGGGATCGCCGGGTTCACCGCGGTCACGACCCGCAGGCCGCGATGGCGCAGCGCCAGCCAGGCGAACCACGGCGCCAGCGGCAGGTAGACCAGCCAGCGGGGCCAGAACTCGAAGCGGGTCCAGCGTCGCCAGGCGCCGACCAGCCCGCGGCGGCCGCGCCAAGAACAGAGCGGGACCAACAGCTTGAGGAGCAGGAAAAGCGCCAGCGCCAGTCCGGCCAGGGCCGGCAGGGCGTGCCGTTGGACGAGGTGGAATGCAGCCTCGATCCGGCCGCCGAGCAGGGCCGAGCCGCCGACCAGCAACGGGGTCCAGGCCGCGACCGCCAGCACGAAGTAGAACAGGAACCACCGGAACGGCGTCCGCAGGGCGCCGGCGGCGAAGTAGGTCGGCACGCGCAGGCCGGGCAGGAACCGACAGGCCAGGACCACCCGCCAGCCCATCCGGCGGAACCAGGCCGAGGCGCGCTCGACCGCAGCCGGCCGGATCCACCAACGCATCGGCGGCCGGGCCAGCGCCCGCCGGCCGAGGAGGCGGCCGAGAAGGTAGAGCAGGACGTCGCCGCCGAGGATGCCGAGGAAGCAGCCGACGACCCCGGCCGGGAAGCCGATCCGGCCCTGGGCGACGAGCAGGCCGGTGCCGATGCAGGTCAGGTCCTCGGACACCAAGGTGGCGGCGGCGATCAGCAGCACGGCCAGCAGCAGAGCCGGACCGGCGAAGGCGGGCACGGAGGACGGATCGAAGGGGAGTTGCGCCTCGGCCGTGCGGGCCGGGTCGGCCCGATCGCGGGTGAGTGCGCGGCCGTCCTCGACCCGATCGACGAAGGAGAGGATCGCGGCCGCCGTCTCGTGCGGCCGGGTCCAGGGCAGGAAGTGGCCGGCGCCCGGGACCAGCTCGAGTTCGCTCTGCGGCATCAACCGGTGGTGCTCGAGGGCGGCCTGGACCGGAACCAGGAAATCGTCCTTGCCGTGCACGATCAGCGCCGGCCCGGCCCAGCGCCGGAGGATGCCGCGCAACGGCCGCTGGTCGCTGTCGACGAAGTTCCGGGCGTAGGGCACGTTCAGCAGCCACTCGTCGGCGAAGCCGAAGTGGGGGGTCAGCCAGCGCACCGCCCGCAGAGCCAGGAGCTGAGCCTGATGGACGGCGTGGTTGAGGCGGTGGGAACCGAACAGCTCCATCTCCTGGACCCCGATCGCGCCGAGCAGGACCAGGGAACGCACCCGCTCCGGCGCCAGCTCGGCGAGGTGGAGGGCGACGCCGCCACCCATGCTGAAGCCGACCGCGTGCACCGCCTGGACCTCGAGCGCGTCGAGCAGCTCCAGACACTGCCTGGCGTGGGTCCGGATCGAGAGGTCGGCCGGCAGCGCCCGGGAGGCGCCGAAACCGGGCAGGTCGGGCACGATCACGCGGCAGGCTCCGGTCAGCCCGGCGGCGAGGCGGTCGAAGTCGGCCATGCCGCCGGGGCTGCCGTGCAGAAGCAGGACCACCGGTGCGTCCGGCTCACGGCGGCCGAGGTCGCGGAAGACCAGCCGCAGCCGCCGGCCGGTCGCGCTGCCGTCCGCCCGGTACTCGCGGACCTGGATCTCCTGGGCCCCCGCCGGCAGTGGCGGTGTCCGATCGCGCACCAGCCAGACGAAATGAGAGAGCGACAGCAGGCCGAGCCAGGCCAAAAGCAGGCGGCGGCGGCGGCTCATCGCTCCTCCGCAGCGCCGCCGCCGGCCGGCTCACCGCTACCGGTCGGCACGAAGCCGGCGCGGACGCGCTCCTCGGCCAGCCGCGCCAGCTCTTTTCGGTCGGCGGCGACCACCGGCCGGGGATCGAAGCGGAGGCGGGCGCGGATCCCGGGCAGCGCGAGCAGGCCGAGGGCGTGGCGGCCGAAGGTCATGTCGCCCCACCAGGCGACCGCGGTTCGGGCCGGCCGCCGGCCGGAGGGCACGTCGTAGCTCAGGCTGGCGCAGTGGACCGGCAATCCGGCTGCGGCCGGCACCTCGAAGAGCGAGGCGCGGAAAGGCAGAACGCCCTCGCCGGAGCTGCTCGTGCCCTCGGGGAAGACGATCACCCCGTAGCCGGCGTCGAGCCGGGCACGCACCCGCGCGATCACCCGCGGCAACTCGGTCCGGCGCGAGCGCTCGATGAACAGAGTCCCGGTGGAGCGGGCCAGGACCCCGATCAGCGGCCAACGGGCGACGTCGGCGCGGGAGAGCAGCACCGCATCGGCGCTGGCCAGGTAAACGATCACGTCCAGATAGGAGAGGTGGTTGGAGACCAGGAAGAACGGCGGCGGCGGCGGCTCACCCTCGCGTTCGATGCGCAGCCCGAGCAAGGCGGCGACCGCCTGCGCCCAGGGGCGGATCAAGGCGAAATGGCTGCGGACGCCGAAACGGGGGAACCGACGGGCGAGCGGGCGGGTGAGCAGATAGGCCAGCCACGGCGGCAAGGTCAGGACGACCAAGCCGAGCAAGCGGTAGGCGACGCGGACCGCCCCCACACCGGTCAGCGGGCGTAACCGGCGACGACCGCCGGATCCACCTCGGCCAGGTCGAGAGAGGTGAGGAAGTCGATGGTGCCGAACTCGCGATCGACGGCCGGCGGACCCAGCACGCGGGCGCCGTAGCGGAGGTAGATCCCGAACAGCTTGGGCAACGGCACTTCTTCCGCGGCCGGGGGGCCGGTGCACTCCAGGCCGGGGAGCGGCCGGACATGGATCTCCGGATGCAGATGGCCGCTTTCTTCGAGCTGGCGGAACAAGCGCAGCCCGGCCGCCGGCTCGCGGCTGGTGAGGGAGTTGCAGCCGAACAGGCGACGCTTGCGGTGCCAGAGCATGAAGTTGGCCAGGCCCTTCCAGAGCAGGCCGAGCACCCGCTGGTCGCGGTGGCCGGCGGCGATGCAGGCCCGGCCCAGCTCGACCGCCTCGTCCAGGAAGCCGGCCGGCAGGGTGGACAGGTCGAACTCGGTGGCTGAGTAGAGGCCTTCGGCCCGAACAGCTTCGGCGGCGAGCTGCAGGCGGTAGGTGCCGACCACCCGGTCGCTCCCGAGGTGCTCGACCATCAGGTGCCGGCAGTGGGGGTCGAAGCGGTCGCGGTCGAGTCCTTCGGCGTGGGCCGAAGCCAGCCCTTCGCCCAGTTCCAGGTTGAAGACCTCGTAGCGCAGGCGCTGGACCGCCCGCAGGTCGTCCGCGGAGGCGGCGAAGCGCAGCCGATAGCCGCCCCGCACCAGGTTGAGCGGGGGGATCGGGGCCTTCAGGGCGCCCATCTCGTGAGGAGCAGTCGAGGGTTGCCTCATCGGGAACCTGAACCGGCATCAAGCCTAGGCCAGGGGGAGGCGCGGTCGGTGGAAACCAAACCTACAGGATCGACCCGGTCTCAGCGCGGGCCCGCTGGAACGGCTGGCCGGTCACTCCGGACGCACGATCACCCGATCCGGAAGCTCGTTGCGGTCACCCTCCCGCCAGGGGAACTCTTCCGCCAGGTGGTCGGCGATGCGCTGGACGGCGGCCACCAGGCCGGCGCCGAGGCGGCCTTCGCGTGCCCCTTTCAGGACCAGGCCGTGGACGTCCTTCCAAGTGCCGGGCGGCACCTTGGCGTCGATGCCCTCGGCCGCCATGACGACCACCCGCCGCTCGAACAGGGAAACGAAGAGCAGTACCCCGGTCTGCTCGGCCGTGCGGTGCAGGCCGTGGGCGAAAAACTCCTGGAAGGCCTGCTCCTCGGCCATCTCGGTCATCCGCCAGGGGGCGACGAAGCGCCGCCGCAGCTCGGGCAGGGTGCGGGAAAGGAGCCAGCCGAGGAGGCCGGCGCCGAGGGCGACGGTGAGCAGTCCGCCCGGCCCGAGTTCGAGCGGCAGCGCCCAGGCGGCCAGGTAGGCGGCCAGCGCGAACAGGATGCCGGACCAGAGGTCCGCGGCCGGATAGCGATCGCTGCGGTCGAGGACGACCGGAACGATTTCGCCGATCGTCCGTTTCTCAGCCTCCTCGATCGCGGCCCGCACGGCGGCGAGGGAGGAGGGCCCGAGTACCTCGGAGCCGCGGTAGAGCCGGCGGCGAGCCAGGGCCTGGACGACCAGGATGGTCAGCAGCAGCAGCAGGCCGGCTGCGGTCAGCCAGGCCCACGGCGGCGCCGGAGGCAGTGCCTGCTCCGCCCACTCGGCCGCCTCGGCGGAGGTGTTCTGCAAGCCGACCAGGATCGCGCACCAGGGTTCCATCGCTACCATCCTCCCGAGGCGCCGCCGCCGCCGAAGCCACCGCCGCCGCCGAAGCCGCCGAAGCCACCGCCGAAACCGCCGCCGCCACCGAAACCGCCGCCGCCGAAGCCGCTGGAGCGGCGGCCGCCGCCGAGACTGGAGCCGACCAGGAACCAGAACAACGGACCGCCGCCGCGGGCGCGGCTGCCGACCAGGAGCAGCAGGAAGAAGAGGAGGAACGGGAAGGAGAGCAGCGGCACCGCGCCGCCGCCGCCGCGCTCGGGGATCGACGAGAGATCGCCGCCGGCGGCGGCCAGGACCGCCTCGACCCCTTTCTCGATCCCGGCCGCCTTCCGGCCGGCGCGGAACTCCGGCACCATCACCAGGTCGATGATGCGACCGCAGACGAGGTCGGTCAGTTCCCCCTCAAGACCGCGACCGACCTCGATCCGGATCTTGCGCTCGGCGTCGGCGACCAGGATCAGGACGCCGTTGTCCCGCCCTTTCTCGCCGAGCTTCCAGGCCCGCGCCACGGTCAGGGCGTAGGATTCGAGGTCCCGGCCCGCCAGGGACGGCACCGTCAGCACCGCCACCGCGTTGCCGGAGGAGCCGAGCCGGTAGCGGTTCAGGACCTCCTCGAGGCGGCCCTCCTCGGCGGGCGACAGATAACCGGCGAGGTCGGTGACCCAGCCGTCCGGCTTCGGCACCTCCTGCGCCGCCGCCGGGGCGGCGGCAAGCAGGAGGACGCCGAGCAGGGCGACCGGACGGAGCAACCGTCAGCCCCCGAAATCGACCTTCGGAGCCTCGCCGAGGGCGGCGGGCGCGGCCTCGAACAGCGGCTTGGGCGGGAACTCCTCCTCGCTCAAGAACCACTTGTTCGGGATCTTGCGGACGAAGGTGTTGAAATCCTTGACCGCCGCGTTGTAGTCCTGCCTGGCGACCGCGATCCGGTTCTCGGTTCCCTCGAGCTGGTGCTGGAGGTCGGCGAAGTTCTGGGTCGCCTTCAGCTCGGGGTAGCGCTCGGCCACGACCATCAGCCGCGACAGCGCTCCGCCGAGGGTCTGCTGGGCGGCCATGTACTTCTGCAGGGCCTCGGGATCGGCGAGCGCGTCCTGGCCCAGTTCGAGCTTGGCCTGGCCGACCGAGGCGCGGGCCTCGGTGACGGCGGTGAGCGTCTCCTGCTCGAAGTTGGCGGCGCCCTTGACCGTTTCGACCAGGTTCGGGATCAAGTCGAAGCGGCGCTGGAGCGTAGTCTCGACGTCGGCCCACTTCTGGGCCACCGTTTCCTGCTTCTCGACGGCGCCGTTCTTCGCCCCGACGACGACGAAGGCGCCGGCGGCGACCAGGACGACCAGAATCAGAAGGGAGACGAGCAACCCGCCGCCGGAGCGGGGGCCGCGGGGAATGCGGGTGGGAAGGTGGTTCACTTCGCAGTTGGTGGGGGCGGGACCGGTCGGATTCCAGCGGTCCGGCGGAAGCACACCCCTTATACGGCCGAGTCGGGGCGATCTGCGAAGAAACCCGGCCTCCAGGGGCAGCCCTCGACGGCCGATAAGGGGGCCGGATCCCCCGATGTCCGCCATCGCCCTGTTCCTGGCCGCCCTCCTGGGAGGCCTTCCGACCGGAGCCCCGGAGGCGCCCGCCCGGCCGGCGGTTCGCTTGGGTGAATACAGGCTATTTGGCTTGTATCTCGCCTCGTCCCGGTGGCTCGAAGCGTCGCCGGAGCGGTGGAGGGAACGGGTGGATTCGCCGGCCCCGCCGGAGTTCCCGGTCCCGCCGTCGCTGGCCGTGGAGCCCGGCTTCCTGGCCCAGGTGGACCCGGACTACGAGGCGGGGGAGCTGGCGGTAGACCTGCTCCTCGGCCTGGTCTGGGGCGCCGATCCGGACGCCCGCCCGCACCTGGCCGGCATGGAGGTCACGGTCCTGACCGACCTCTCGGGCGGCGGCTTCGGCTTCGCCCTGTCAAGAAGCTTCTGAGCCATCGATCGCCGCCAGGGCGCGGTCGAGCAAATCGGCCAGCCGTGCCCGCTCCTCCTCGCCCGGGGCGCGGCCGCGCTTCGCGCCGTCGAGCGCCGCCCGCAGGCAGCGGTCGATCTCCTGGTGCAGGCCGGCCGGCAGCCGGTGGACCAGGCCCTGCTTGCCCGGCTCGGTCTCCGGCCGGAGCGGCTCCCGGCAGGCGTGGGCGCGGCGGCTGACGGCGCGGAAGTGGAGCAGGGCGCGGTCGAGCAGCACCCAGGCGAAGGCCGGATTGGTCACCGGGCCGAAGCAGCGGAAGCGGCCGGTCTCGCCCGGGAAGAGGCGGCGGAAGAGTTCGCTCCGCTCGCCCCAGGAGCGGGCGATCCGGGTCGAGCCGATCCAGGCGGCGCCGCCACCGAGCAGGCCGCCGAGGACGGCCCCGGCGAAGAAGGACAGGCCGCCGACCATCAGGTCGATCACGGCGCCGGCGGCCGCGCCCCAGGCGGCGCCGCGGAGCGCGAGTTGCGGCCGCGTCAGCCCGAACAGCTCGAAGCTGGTGTCGGAGAAGAGGTCCGCGGCCAGGAGTTCGAACTCCGGCGCCTCGGCGCCGAGATGGTGGTGACGGTAGAGGCGGGCCACCTCCTCGCGCGTGCGCTGTTCGCGCCGGCGCAGGGTGTCGTGGAAGGCGCGGCGCAACGCCTCGTCCAGTTCGGCCGGATCCTGGCCCGGTTGGATGGGCTTCCGCTCGACGTGGCCGAGGCAGTCGAGGACGCCGGCGGCGATGGCCCGCAGCGCCCGGCGGCGGCGGGCGGCCTCCTCGGCCTCCATCCGGGCGGCGGCGCGCTCGACCGGCGCCCGCCACTCGTCGTGCACCTCGGCGAAGGCGCGGATCAGGGCCAGGCGCTCGGCGAAGCCGGCGTGGTGGGCGTCGAACTCGCGCACGAGGTGGAAGAACTGGCGCAGCACCGGCTTCCATTCCTCGGCGTGGTCGTCCGCGCCGATCCGGTTCAAGAGCGCCATGCCCGGGCGGCCGGTCCAGCGCAGGATCTCCATCTCCGCTTCGTACACCGGCCGGTAGGGGCGGGAGGCGTCGACCACGTAGAGGATCGCGGCCTTGCCGGTGAGCGGGCCGAGCAGTTCGACCTCGTCGGCGAAGTCCTCGCCGCCGCGGAAGGCGGCGACGAACTCGGCCACCGCGCGCGGCCGCTCGGCGGCGTTGCCGGCGCGCGCGCGCAGCCACTCGAGCGCCGCCGGCGCGTCCTGGAAGCCGGGGGTGTCGACCAGGCGCAGCACCGGCTCGCCGCCGATCCGCAGCTCGTATTCGCCGCTGCGCCGGGTGGTGCCGGGGGTGCGGTCGATCGGGACGGTGTCGTCCTCGGTCAGGGTGGCGACGACCGAGGACTTGCCTTTGTTGACGTGGCCGACGACGACGAAGGTCGGCACCGGGGGGCGGGCGGGGTCGCTCATCGGCGCAGCGCCTCCACCCGCAGGTAGGGGTCGTGGCGGCGGGCCAGCGCCGCCCGCCACAGGTCCACGTCCTCGGCCGCCGCCGGGCGCAGGCCGCCGGCGCCGTCCAGCTCGACCAGGACGACGCTCACGAGCGCGCGCTCGCCGAGGCGCTCGCGGGCGCCGGCGAGGAAGCGGCCGAGCCGCTTGTCGGGCGGCTCGCCGCCCTCGGCGAGCAGCGCCAGGGGCGCCGCCGGGCCGAGCCGCTCGAGGACCGCGCGGGTGGCGGCCTCGTCCGGCCCGCCGGCCTTGTGGACGGCGGCCGGGCGCCAGCCGCGGTGCGCCGCCAGGGCGTCCGCGAGTCGGTCCGCTTCGATGGACCAGCCGCCCCACAGGACGACGGCGACCTCCTCGCCGGCGGCGGCGGAAGGTTCGTCCTGGTTCACGTCCACGCCGGCGGTCGGCGCCAGTCGCTCGCCCGCGACCGCGGCCGGATCGGGGTGGTGCCATCCGGCCGCCGGCGCCGGCAGGGCCGACTCGAGCAGCTCGAGCGTCGCGGCGTCGTCCAGCCGCGCCGCCGCCAGTTCGCGGCGCAGCCGCCAGGCGGCCAGCGCCCAGGCCAGCAGCCGCGGCAGCAGTCCCCACACGAGCAGGGCGAGGAACAGGAAGCTCCACCAGGCGGCGGCGTGGGCCGCGGCGGCGTCGACGTCGCCGCCGGCGAAGGCGTGCTCCAACCGGCTCCAGCGGGTGGCCTCGATTGCCTCCCGTCCCGGCACGGTGCCCGGCAGCAGCCAGGCCCAGGGCAGGGCGAGCGCCCGCACCAGCGCCTCGAGGTGGCCACCGTCGATCTCGGCCGGGGTCGTGCTCCAGGCGAAGGCCAGGTCCGTGAACAGCACCAGCGCCAGGAAGGTGCCGGCGGCGCCGAGGTTGAAGAAGACGCCGAAGCGCTGGGTGAGGCCGAGCAGCAGCCAGCGTTCGGCGCCGCGGTACAGGCTCTGTCGGCCGGCGGCGCGGTGCCCCGCCCGGTCCAACGCGGCGAAGGCGGCCCGGGCGCGCTCGGGCGTGTGCCGCGCCAGCCGGTCGAGCCACGGCAGCCGGCCGAGGGCGCGGGCGGCCCGCTGCGCCGCGCCGAGCAGGGGCAGGCCGCGGGCCAGCCCGCCGGCTAGCGCCACGAGCAGGACCACGAGGAGCAGCACCTGGAGCAGCACCAGCCCGCCGAGGAAGGCCCAGACGTTGATCGGCTCGGCGCCGTGGAAGGCGAGCGCCGCCCGCGCCGCGGCCGAGCCGAGCAGCAGACCGACCACCGCCAGCACCCAGCCGGCGGCGCGGTGTCCGGCCGCCACCCGCTCGCCGGGAAGCGCCGCCCCGGCCGCCCGCAGCCGCCCGAGCAGCTCCGCCGCCAGCGCCCGCCTGAGCGCCGGATCCCGCGGCAGCCGCGCCAGGGCCTCGTCGGGCTCGAGCCCCTCACGCGCCAGCAGCGCCCGGCCCGCCTCCTCCGGCGGCGCCTCGAGCGCCTCGCCGGCCTCGCGCCGCGCCAGGACGACCTCGAGGTCGGCCAGTTCGGCGAGCCGGCGGGCGGGGGAGGGGTGTGCCATGGGCGCCACCTCATACCACAAGACCGAGAGGGAGGAGTCGGGTCCGGCCCCG
>RFGR01000183.1 GCA_003696625.1 Planctomycetota bacterium | reverse complement strand
TACTTCCTGAGCGGCACGATCACCTTCACCCTGCCCGGCCCGAAGGAGGTGACCCAAGACTGCGAGGTCTCGCTCGGCGGGCCCGATCGGCTGCGCTACGCCCTCGCCGCCGGCGGCGCCAAGAACGTCTTCCTGCTCCGCGACGCCGAGACGGCCTGGGTCCGGAGCGGCGACGAGGACTACCGCCCCTATCCCGCCCGTCAGCTCGCGGTCCAAACCTGGCTGCGCTGGCTCGCCTGCCGTTTCCCCTGGGATCTGGCCGACCCGATCCGGAGCCTGCCGCCCGGGGCCCGGGCGCTCGAGGTGGACGGCCCGGTCGGTCGCTGCCGGATCGAAGTCGACGCCGATGGTCTGCCGCGGGTTCTCGAACACGAGGAGGCCAGGCTCGAGCTGACCGACTGGAGGGCGGTTTCGGCGGACGGATCGCGGCTGCCGGCCACCTGGAGCTGGCGCCTCGGCGCCGTCGGCCAGACCGAGCGCTTCGACCGGATCGAAGAGGGCGCCCTGTTCTTCGACCGGGCCTTCGAACCGCCGGGGATGGCGCCGCCGGAGCTGCGCTGGAGCAGCGAGGCCTGGACCGAGGCCGGAACCGGCCCGGCCGCCGATCGGATCACGATCGTCCGACGCCCGGCCGGGATCTTCCTGCGCGGACCGGCCGACGGCTCCTGGCACCAGTCGGCGGTCGCCGCCGGGGCCGCCGAACCGGTCCTCTGGTCCTGGCTCGACGAGCAGGGCCGGCCGCAGGCCACCGTCGCCGCCCGCGCAGCAGGCGCCGAAGCGCCGCCCGGCACCGAGGCGGTCCGCATCCCGGCCGGACTCTGGCTGCGCTGGCTGAGCCACGCCCCGGACAGCGACCCGACCGCGGCGGCGACGGCCCTGCGCGAAGGCGCGGCCCAGGGCGGCCTGGAGCCGGCGGGCCCGGTCTGGGTGCGGCTGCCCCCCCCCGGCCGGTCGGCGGTCCGGCACGAGTACCTGCTGCCCCTGCGCGACTAGGCGATCTCGGCCGGCCCGCCGCCCGGGTCGAACCAGTGGAACTCCGCCTCCCGGCCGCAGCGGCGCCGGTAGGCGTCGGCCACGGCCGCCTCGAAGGCGTCTTCGGCTCCGGCCGCGACCAGACCGACGATGCAGCCGCCGAAGCCGGCTCCGGTCAGTCTCGCCCCCAGGCAGCCGGAAACCGCGACCGCCGCTTCGACCAGGGCGTCCAACTCGGGCGTGGAGACCTCGAACAGGTCGCGCAGGGAATCGTGCGCGGCGGTCATCATCCGACCGAACTCCTCGCCGCGGCCGGCGCGGAGGGCGGCGGCGCCGCGCTCGGTCCGCTCCACCTCCCCCACCACGTGTTCGACCCGGCGCCGCAGGATCGGTGCCAGCCGATCGCCGTGCCGCTCGAGCAGGTCGCGGTCGACGTCGCGCAGACAGGTGAGGCCGGGCGCCACCTGTTGGAGTTCGGCCAAGGCCCGGGTGCACTCCGCCACCCGCTGGTTGAAGGCGGAGGTCGCCAGCTCGCGCTGGACGCCGCTGTCCACCACCACCAGCCGCAGCCCGGCCGGCAGCGGCAGGTGTTCGCGGGTCATCTCCAGGCAGTCGAACAGCAGCAGGTGGCCGGGGCGGCCGAGGAGGATCGCGGCCTGGTCGAGGATGCCGCAGCGAACGCCGACGTAGAGGTTCTCGGCCCGGTGGGCGAGGTGGATCATCTCGTCCGGCTCCGTCTCCCGGCCGAGCAGGCGGGCGCAGGCGAAGACCGCGACGCACTCGACGCTGGCCGAGGAGGAGAGGCCGCGCGCCATCGGCAAGTCGGCGACCAGGGCGAGGTCCAGGCCCGGCAAGCGGCCCCAGGCCTGTTCGCAGGCCCACAGGGCGCCCTCGAGGTAGGCGGTCCAGGCGCGGGTCCGGCGCGGTCGCAGTTCGTCCAGCGGCAGCTCGACCGCCTCGCCCGGAAACTGGGCCGAACGGAGGCTGAGGAGCCGGTCCGTCCTCGGCGCGACCGCCAGGTAGGTCCCGCGCGACAGCGCCACCGGCATGACGCTGCCGCCGTTGTAGTCGAGATGGGCGCCGAGCAGATTGGCCCGCCCGGGCGCGAAGAAGATCCGGGCGCCGGCTCGACTGGTGGTCGGCTGGAGTTCGCGCAGACGGTCGAGGAGTTCGGCCCGGGCCACCGGCCCAGGTTACGATGGCGGGCCACCGGCCCACAGCCGGCGGGTCCCGACCATGTTCGCCGCACTCGTCCTCTTCTGCCCCGCCCCGCTCCCGCCCCAGGACGACCCGCTGGCGGTGCCGGTCCTCGAGCAGGAAGGCCGGACCTGGACGGCGCGCGAGGTTCTCGAAGCCCGGGCCGCGGCCTGGGACGCCACTCTGCTCGAAGCGGTCGAGCGCGACCCTGAGTACCGGCGGATCTACCTGCGCTCGACCGCCTTCCTTACCGAGGTCCAGGCCTTCAGCGACCACCTGATCCTCGATCAGGCCGGCATCCCGCAGGTCGGTCCCGAGGAACGCTTGGCCGAGGCGGCGGCCTGGGCGGCCGACCGCGGCATGAAGAGCGCCCCGGCCGGAGCCCTGGCCGCGCACGGTTTCGAGATCGACAACCGCGCCCGGCTGATCGCGCTGCAGCCGCCGGAGTTCTCCACCCAGGAGCTGCGCAAGCACATGCTCTCGTCGGTACCGGAGTTCTTCCACGAGTTGGCGCTGTCCTGGATCCGACTGCCTCTGTTCGACGCCGAGGAGCAACGGGCCCTCGACCAGGACGAACGCCGCGCCCGCTACGAGACCCTGGCCGAGGCGGCCGAGGCCCTCGAAGCCGGCGAGCTGAGTTGGGAGGAGGCGGTCGACCGTTACGCGGTGGTGCCGGCCGACCGGGAGCGGAACGGCTACGTCGGCCTCGTCCGTCGGACCATGGTCGGCCGCTACGAGGAGCCCCTGCTGCGCCAGACCTTCGCCGATCTCGGTTACAAGATGCCGGAGGGGATGATCCTACGCGGGCCGATCATGGGCGAGAAGTGGGTCTATCTGGTCCGGATCGAGACCGTCCGCGTCCACCCGGTGGTCGATCTGAATTTGGTCCGGGATCGGGTCGAACGGTCCCTGCGCGAGAAAATGCTCCAGGAGAAACTCGAGGAGCTGCGTAGCGGCGTCGAGCGCCGGCTGCTGGCGCCCGTCCGCTGATCCGCATGGATGCCTGAACCCGTCCTCGAGCTCGACCGGCTCGTCGTTCGCTACGGCTCGTTCACGGCCCTGCACGGCCTGAGCGCCCGCTTCGCCGGCGGCGCCCTCGGCCTGCTCGGCCCGAACGGCGCCGGCAAGTCGAGTCTGCTCCGCTGCATCCTCGGCCTGGTCCGGCCGGCGGCGGGGACGGTGCGGGTCGCCGGTCGGGACGCCCGCCGGGCCCGAAGCGAGGTCCGACGACGGATCGGCTATATGCCCGAACGGGATTCCTTCGTGCCGGGCATGAGCGGCGTTCGGGCCCTGGCCCATCTGGCCGAGGTCTGCGGTTTCCGTCCGGACGACGCCATGCTGCGGGCACACGACGTGCTCCACTTCGTCGGCCTGGGCGAGGAACGCTACCGCGAGGTGGCCGGCTACTCGGTCGGCATGCGCCAGCGCTGGAAGCTGGCCGCGGCCTTGGTCCACGACCCGGATATCCTGTTCCTCGACGAGCCGACCAACGGCCTCGACCCGCGCGGCCGGGCGCGCATGCTGACCGTGATCGACCGGGTCCGGCGCGAACACGGGCTGCACCTGATCCTGGCCAGCCACCTGCTGCCCGACGTCGAGCGACTCTGCGACGAGGTCTGGGTGCTCGACCGAGGCCGGCTGAAGATGGCCGATTCTCTGGAGCGCCTGACCGCCGCCGCGCGCGGCGCCAAACGGGTGCGGACCAGGCCGGAGGCGGCCGCAGCTCTGGCCGCGGCGGCCCGCGCCGCCGGCCTGGTCGTGGCCGACGGCGCCGCCGAGGCCGAACTGGTCCTGACCCGGCCGGAGGCGGAAGTGGCGCCGGCCGAGGTCTTCGCCCTGGCCGCGTCCTGCGGGGCGCCGGTGCTCGGCGTCCGCCCGGCCGCCCGCTCGCTCGAGGACGCCTTCCTCGAGGCCCTGGAAGGGGACTGATGGCCTTCCGCGCCACCGAATACGAGCGCTTCACCGGCCGCCGCGCGCGCCGGCCGGTCTGGTGGCCGGTGTGCACGGCCACCCTCCGCCGTGGCTGGTCCTCGCGTTGGGTCCGCCTGCTCAGCTTCGGTGCCCTGGCCGTCGCCTTCGGCTTCACCGCCTTGTTCTACTTCGCCTACCAGGTGATGCCGAACTGGCCGACCCTGCTGCGCGTCCTGGGCGAGGACGAGGGCATGGCCTCCGGCTTCCCGGTCCAGTTCTACGCCGGCCTGCTACACGTCTTCGTCTACCCGATCCTGCTGCCGCTGTCCCTCCTCTTCGGCCACGATCTGGTCGCCCGGGACCTGACCAGCAACGCGCTCGAGACTTACTTTTCGCGGCCGGTCTCGCCGGCCGCCTATGTCCTCGGCCGCACGCTGGCCTACACCGGCTTCCTGCTCCTCACCACCCTCGGCCCGATGCTCTGGATCTGGGCCTTCGACGCCGCCACCGGCCCGCAGGGCCGCTTCGGCGAGATCGCCTTCGTGCCGCTGGCCCTGATCCAGGGGCTGGTGCCGGTGGCCCTGGTCCTGGCCCTGTTCATCCAGGCCGTCTCCAGCGTCACCCGCAGCGGCGTATGGACCAACCTGGCGGTGATCGTCTTGTTCTTCTTCGGCTTCGTCGCCGGCCAGATCCTCTACGAGGAGTCCGACCGCCCGGAAGTGGTTTCGGTCCCGGCGGCGAGCGGAGGGAGGAACGAAGCCGAACCGGCCGCGGCGGCGGCGACCACCCCGGCGCAGGCCCCGGTCCCGGCCGAAGAGACGGCGGACAACGGCCCGGAGCCGACCGTCCCCGCCGACGCTCCGCCCCGGATCCGGCCGGATCGCCTGCCGCTCGCCCTTCTGGTCGGGGCGGCCCTGGCCCTGGTCGGCGGCGACCCGACGCCGCTGCTCCTGGCCGCTCCGACCCTGCTCTTCTCCGGCGACCGGCAAGACGGCAGACCTCCGGCCGCGGCGTCCGCGGCCGTCGGCCGGCGCGGACCGCCGGCAGGCGCCGGCCGGAGCGCCGACCGGCGGCCGGCGCCCGCTTCACCGGAGGAGCGGATCGTCGTCCACCACGACCCGCGCTTGCTGGCCGTCTCGATCACCGAGGTGATCCGCGGCTGGTGCCTCGGTTGCCTGGACCGAAGCTACCCCGAGGAGGTGCGGCGGGCCCAGGCAGGGCGGCGGCACCGTTTCCGCGCCACCGAACCGCGCCAGGTACCGGTCGACCTCGCCCGTAACGTGCTGCTCGGACTGGGCGGTCTCTCCCTGCTCCTGCTCTTCGCCCGGCTGCGCCGGCAGGGGACGGTCGGATGAGCGCGCCGGCGCTGCGCTGCCAGGGCCTGTCCCGCTGGTACGGGGAGGTGCAGGGACTTTCCGGACTGACGGTCACCGTCGACCGGGGGGTGGTCAGCCTGCTCGGCCCGAACGGCTCGGGCAAGTCCACCTTCCTCAAGCTGGTCACCGGCCTGATCCGACCGAGCCGCGGCCACGTCGAGCTGTTCGGCCGCCGGGTCGGTCCGGACAACCACGCCGTCTTCGCCCGGGTCGGCTACATGCCCGGCGAGGACGTCCACTTCGAGCACGAGCGGGCCGAGGACTTCCTCGCCCTTCTCGCCCGCCTCGGCGGCGACCGGCCGGCCCGTGCCCGGGAGCGGGCGGCGGCGGCCCTGGACCGAGTGGGCCTCGCCGGACGGGGCGGCAGCCGGCTCGAGGCGATGTCGAAGGGCATGCGTCAGCGGGTCAAGCTGGCCCAGGCCCTGCTCTTCGAGCCGGAACTGCTCCTGCTCGACGAGCCGCTCAACGGTATGGACCCGATCAGCCGCCGCCACACGATGGCGCTGCTCCGGCGCCACGCCGACGCCGGCGGCACGGTCCTGTTCGCTTCCCACGTGCTGCACGAGGTCGAGGCGGTGACCAGCCGGGTGATCCTGCTCCACCACGGCCGGCTGCTGGCCGAGGGCCGGCTGGACGAGATCCGCGAGCGCTTCGATCGGCGGCCGCGCCGGGTGGTGGTCGAGTGCGCCCGACCGCGGCCGATCGCCGCCGCCCTGCTCGACGCCGAACTCGCCAGCGGCACCCGCTTCGCCGACGACGACCGCCTGGAACTCGAGACCCGCGACCTGCCCTCCCTGCTCGTCCGGCTCGGGGAACTCGGCCGGGAGGGCCGAATCGACGGTCTCGAGGTGGTCGACGAAGGGTTGGAAGGGATCTTCGACCTCCTGATCGGGGAGGACGGATGAACGCCGTCGCCGCCCTCCGTTCCTATGTCCTTCGCCGCCGGCTGGGAGGCGTCGGCTCGCTCCCCGGCCTGGCGGTCGCCTTGGTGCCGGCCGGGATCGCCGCCGCCGTCGCCTGGCATGGTGAGGTCGATGCCCGGGCTCTCTACCTGCGTCTGGCCGGCCCGCTCGGTCTGGGCTTCGTCCTGCCCTTCCTGAGCATGTTCGCCACCCTGCCGGTGTTCGGCGAACTCTGGGACCGGGGCGCGGTCGGCTATGTCTTCACCCGGCCGGTGCCGCGCTGGGCGCCGCTGCTCGGCATCCACCAGGGCGCGGTCTTGGCCGGCCTGCCGGCGGCCCTCCTGGCCGCAGCCGCTCCGGCCGCGGTCCTGAGCGCGGTTGGCCCGCCCCCGGCCACGGGCTGGCTCGAACCCGTGGCGGCGGTGTTCGCGGTCCTGGCCGCCGGCCTCGTGGTCGACTGCGCCCTCTGCGTCCTCCTCGGTGCCTGGTCCCGCCGCGCGATCCTCTGGGCGATGTTCGTGCTCGTGGTCTGGGGAAGCGTCGTCGGCAACCTGCCCGGGTCGCTGCGCGGCGCCTCCCCCCACCGCTACCTCGCCGCCCTGTTCCGGCACTGGACCGGGATCGGCGCCGACGAGCTGCGCGGCCTGCCGCCCGACCCCGAGCCGCCGACGGCGCCGATTTGCCTGCTGGTCCTGGCCGGGATCACGGTCGCCGCCCTGTTCCTGGCCTGGCGCGCCGCCCGCCGCCGCGACATCCTCTAGCCATGCCCCTGTTCCGCACCGCCGAGGACTGGCCGCGCCGCCCCGAGGCGCTGCCGGCCGTTTCCCTGCTCGGCCGCGTCCTCCTCGGCGACCCGGCCGAGTTCGACGTGGTCGAGGCGATCAACGTCCACATGGCCGACGCCGACGGCCGGCTGCAGCGGATAGACCGGGGCCTCGCCCGGCGCCAGTGGCAGGAACTCCGCGCCGCCTACGAACGGATCGGCGTCCCCGTCGAGGTGCTGCCGGCCCGGCCCGGCCTGGTCGATCTCTGCTTCACCGCCAATCCGTCGCTGGTGCTGCCCCTACCCGACGGGGGCCGCGAGGCCTGGTTGGCCCGCATGGCCCATCCCTCCCGCCAGCCCGAGGTCGCCCTGCACGAGGAGTTCCTGGCCGCCGCCGGCATCCCGCTCCGGCGGATGCCGGAAACCGTCGGCCGCTTCGAGGGCTGCGGCGACGGCCTGGTCCATCCCGGCCGCCACCTGCTCCACGCCGGCGTCGGCCCGCGCACGGCCGAGGCAGCCTGGCAGGCGCTGGCCGAGGCCCACCCGGAGCTGGACATCCTCGTCTACGAACTCCAGGACGAACGCTTCTACCACCTTGACACCGCACTGGCCCCACTGTCGGAGACCTGCGCCCTCTACGTGCGCGAGGCCTTCGACCGCGACGGCCTCGAGCTGCTCCAGGCGGCCTTCCCGGAGGCGATCGCGGTGCCGCTGCACGAGGCGCTCCGCTTCGCCTGCAACGCCCACTGTCCGGACGGTCGGCACGTGCTGATCGAGCGCGGCTGCGCCCGCGCCGCTTCGGAGATGAGACGCCGCGGCTTCGAGCCGATCGAACTCGAGACCTCCGAGTTCCGCAAGTCAGGCGGGTCGGTGTTCTGCCTGAAGCTCGCCTTCTGAACCCGCCCGAGCCAGGGCCAGATCGACCAGCCGGTCGCAGAGTTCGGCGAAGGGGATTCCGGCCAGGGCCATCAGGCGCGGATACATCGAGATCGAGGTGAAGCCGGGCAGGGTGTTCACCTCGTTCAGGACCAGGCGGCCGCCGGCGCCGAGGAAGAAATCGATTCGGGCCAATCCGGCCAGACGGAGGACGGCGAAGGCGGTCCGGCAGTGGCGGGCCAGGTCCTCGGCGACCCCGGCCGGCAGATCCGGCGCCGGCGCCAGCAGATCGGCGCTCCGGTCCTCGTACTTCGCCCGGTAGTCGTACCAACCCCGCGGGCGGATTTCGCCGGGCGGCGAGATCCGCAGGCCGCCGTCCGCGGTCGGATCCTCGAGCACGGCGACCTCGATCTCCCGGCCCGGGAACTCAGGCTCCACCAACACCCGCCGGTCGTAGCGGAACGCCTCGGCCAGGGCGCCGTCGAGACTTCCCCGATCCTCCGCCCGACCGACGCCGACGCTGGAACCGAGCGCGACCGGTTTGACGAAACAGGGCAGGCCCACCGCCCGGACCAGCCCATCGAGGCAGGCGCTGGGAGCGGCGGCGTACTGATCGCGGTCGGCCTCCGCCCAGGGCAGGACCGGCACCCCCGCGTCCCGGACCACCCGCTTCGTCGCTCCCTTGTCCATCGCCAGCGCCGAACCAAGGCAGGGACTGCCGACGCAGGGGATTCCACACAGCTCGGTCCAACCCTGGAGGGTGCCGTCCTCGCCGAACGGGCCGTGCAGGACCGGGAAGACGCAGTCGGTGCCGTCCGGCAGGAAGGGCCGCCCGCCCCGCCCCGCCGGGCGCTTCCCGGCCAGCAACGCCTCGGAATCGGCCGCGCCCAGCCAACCGCCGTCGCGGGTGATCCCGATCAATCGAACCTCGTAGCGGGCCGGGGCGAGGTGCTCGAGCACCGCCCGGGCGGAGCGAAGGGAGACCTCGTGCTCGGCGGATCGACCGCCGAACAAGACGGCAAGGCGGATCCGGCGTCCGGAGGGCATTGGGGGGAGTGTAGCGGAGGGG
>RFGR01000182.1 GCA_003696625.1 Planctomycetota bacterium | reverse complement strand
GCCTCAATCCTCGCCGCCCGCGGCGAAGCGGGCCAGCCGCTCGGCGGCGAGCGGGGCGTCCTCCAGGCAGCCGGCGGCGGCGGCCAGGCGGGCGGCGGCGAGCAGGTGGGCGCGGTCGCGGCGCCGGTGGGCGCCGGCCGGCAAGCGGCGGTGCTCCTGCCAGCCGTTCAGCCAGGCGAGGAAGGCCAGGCCGGCCTGGTAGTGGGCGACCGGGGCGGCGAAGAGGTGGCGGCCGAGCGCCTCGCAGGGTTCCATCAGCTTGAGGAAGCGGTCGCGCCGGCCGTGGGCCAGGAAGCGCAGGGCCAGCCCAGCCGGGGCGGCGATCGCCTCGAGCACGCCGAGCAGGGCGTGGCTGAAGTCGGCCGGGTCGTCCGGCTCGCCGGCGATCAGGGCGGCGAAGTGGTGGTCGTCGCCGGTCAGCACGATTTGGCCGCGCGGCCGCAGGCGGCGGCGCAGAGCGCGTTCGCGGCCGGCGTCGAGGAGCGACAGCTTGACGCCGCGGATCCGCTCCGGCGCCAAAGCGAGGATCCGCTCGAGGCTGTCGCCGGGGAAGTAGCCGACCAGACCGGGGTGGAACATCGGCCCCAGCCAATGGAGGAAGAGTTCGCCCTCGGAGTGCTCGAGGGCGGCGCGGTAGGCGGCGACGAAGGCGTCCGGGCCGCAGCCCCAGGCGCACAGCCGCGGCTCGGGCAGCAGCACCGGCGTGCCGCCGGCGGCGCGGATCAGCGCCGCCTGCTCGGCCCAGGCGCGGCCGACCTCCTCGGGGGTGGTCGGCCCGGGCGCCGGCCAGTGGTCGGCGGCGGCGCCGGCGACGAAGCCGTGCGGGAGGCCGAGGGCGCCGGTGCCGCGGATCAGCCGCTCGGCCACGCCCCAGCCCAGTTCGAAGCGCTGGGCGGTGTCCATCGCCTCGGCGATGCCCAGGCCGTGCCCGGCCAGCCGCCGCCGCAGGGCGAAGGTCGCCGCCCAGTCGACGCCGTCGCCGTTCGGCGCGGCGACGACGTGCGCGGCCGCGTAGGCCAGCCGGCAGGGCGGCGGCGGCCCGCCGGCGGCGGCGTCGAGCGCGGCCAGCTCGGCGCGGGCGGGCGCCAGCACCTCGTCATCGATGGTGATCGGCGCCTCGGCCGGCGGAGTCAGGGAGGCAAGGGTCATGCCTTTCGACCGGGGAGATGAGGCGGGCCGATCGCGGATGCTGGTCTGGTCCTCCTTGCTCTCCGGCCGGGCTCGAGTGGTGGTCGGAATGCCCGCCCGCGCTGGGATCGCGTGCCCACAGCCCCATGGTGACGGATCCATCTGCTCCGGCCAAGGCTGCCTCGCCTCAGTCGCAGCATCCCCCGGGCAAGGAAATGGCGCCGTCAGGATCCACCTGGTCCACCTGGAGGTCCTCTACGCTGCTCGAGATCCTGGCCCGGTAGGGACCGCTGGCTGCGACCGCAGCCAGCAGTCGCTCGGTCGCCACCACATTGCCAGCCCGGAGCCAGACCTGGGCTTCGCCGGTCGCGGCATCCACCGAGGCGTCTTCCACCCCTTCGACCCGGCGCAGGGCGTGCGTGAGGGAGACGGCGCAGGCTTCGCAGGTCATGCCGGTGATCTCGAGGTGGACGGCTTCCTGGCCGGAATGGGCCTGGGCCGACGGCCCTCCGCCGAGGAGCAGGCCGACCCAGTTGGGGAAGAAGGCCACCACCAGGATCGCCGCGGCGAGGAACGGGAAGAGAACCCGGTTCGTCCGCTGGAGGCCGGATCTCCGACCGCCCGGCGGGCACCAGGCGCCGTCGCCGGCCTGGGCGCAAGCTAGGTCTTCATCTCCGTCACCGTTCGCCCGCGGTCGCGGGCGGTAGGTGAGCCAGAACGCCAGGCCGAGGAGCAGCAGGGTGACGGGCAGGGTGATCGGCCGCAGACGTTCGAAGGTGGCCGACAGGGCGCCGCCGGAGATGCCGAAGGCCATGAGGAGCGGCGGGAGCCAACAGCAGGCGGAGGCCAACACGGCGCCGGCCAAGGCGGCAATCTGGACCTTGCGGCCCGTTCGGTTCCGGTCCTGTCTCATTCCTCCACACCTTCGTCGCAGCAGCGGCTTCGTGACTCGTCCTTCCTTGTCTGGCCGCCGGCGCCCGCTCGGGCGAGGACAGCGCGCACGTTGCCCAGGCAGCAGCGACCCTGCGGGTTGGTGCGCTCGCAGCGGTCCAGTCCCTGGCGGCACTTCTCCCGGATGATTTCGGGGATCGGGGAGGTGCCCGTTCGGTGGACGTCCGCCTCGATCTGCTCGGCGCTGAAACCGAAGCAGTAACACACGGGGATGGGCGGCTCCGTTTCCTTCTGCCCGATCCGGACCTTGACCATTCCCCGCGGTACCCTCTCGCCGGTTTGGGCCCGGAAGTAGGCGGTATCGCAAAGCGGGTTGGCGCAGAAGCGGAAACCAGTGTGGTCGCGCAGAGCAGTCAGGGCCGGCGTGGAGACGAGGGCTTCCAACGTCGTCGCCGGCACGGGGCGACCACGCTGGCCGCATTCGAGGCAGGCCTTCTCGACGGATCGGGACTGGGTGGGATCATTCATCGTTCGACCTCGTCCTCCAGGGCTCGGAGGATCGGACACCGGGTTGGGGTGGCGTTGCCCCGGCACTGATCGGCCAGGGCCAGCAGGGCCTGGCGCATGGCCTCCAGGTCGGCGATCTTCCGCTCGATCCGGGCGATCTTCTCGTTGGCCCGTGCGAGGACCTCGGCGCAGCTCGCGCCGGGTTCGGCGCGGAGGGAGAGCAACTCCTCCGTTTCGGTCAGGGTGAATCCCAGTTCCTTGGCGCGGCGGATGAAACGCAGGCGCGTGAGCGCTTCCTCCGGGTAGACCCGATACCGGGAGGCGGTCCGGGGCGGCTCGGGGAGGAGTCCCCGGCGCTCGTAGTAGCGGACCGTCTGGACGCTCACGCCCGCCCGGCGGGCGAGTTGGCCGATTTGGATGGTGTCCGACATGGTTTGGCCTACCCAGAGGTCTACGGCCCTATACCAAGGTATAGGGTTGGGGAAATCCGGATAATCCTTCGAAATCAGCCGCTGAGAGCGCGCAGGAACCCCGGCCCCTTCGACACCGCGTACCAGGCCAGGAAGACCGTGATCGTCAGCGTCGCCAGCACCATGCCACCGAACCAGGCCGCCCCGAGCAGCCCGCGCGGCCGGTCCTCGCCCAGGTAGGCGCGGCTGCGCTGGAGCCGGAGGAAGCCCAGGTAGGCCAGCGGCAGCAGCGCCCCGCACAGGATCGTCGTCGGCACCGCCAGCCAGATCGCCATGTCGCCCCAGAAGACCGCGCCGAGCACGCCCGGCGCCGGGAGCAGGCAGGCCAGGCGGTAGCGGCCGCTGCCCACCTTCCAGCCGAAGACCTCGCTGCAGACGAAGCCGGCGCAGAGCATGTGCAGGGCGATGGTCGACATCGCCATGCCGAGCACGCCGAGATCGAAGACCACCCGGCCCCAGGTGTCGCCGACCACCGGCGCCAGCGCCGCGGCGGCCTCGACCGGCGACAGGCGGGTGCCGCTGAAGGGGGCGTCGCCGTAGTGGAGCACGTTGGCGGTGGCGATCACCATCAGGCTGGTCGCCAGCAGGTAGGGCAGGAACATCCCCGCGACCAGGTCGAAGCGGGCCAGCCGGCGGTGGGCCCGGCCCCAGCCGCGCGCCAGCAGCGTGTAGGGATAGAGGAAGACCATGTTCACCCCGACCGCCGCCGCCAGGCCGCTGATCACCACCGCCAGGCCGGAGACGCCGTCGCGGCCGGCCGGGATCTCGCAGGCCAGGTAGCCGCGCAGGAGCGCCGCCGGATCGTGGATGCCGGTGCGCAGCACGACGAAGCCGAAGCAGAGGACGATGGCGTAGACGAGCAGGCGCAGGCCGTCGTCGAAGAGCCGCGTCCAGCGGGCCGAGCCGCCGAGGCCGGCCACCACCACCACGGCCCAGGCGAGCACCAGCGCCCCGCCGAGCGCGCGCGGCAGCGAGGCGCCGGCGACGGCGGCGATGTCCTCGAGCACCGCGCCGGCCAGCGAGTACTGGGCGAAGTGCCAGACGATCGAGGCCAGCAGGGCGCCGCCGGCCCAGCCGTAGGCAAAGACCGGGCCGGCGTAGCGCTTCATCGCCGGAAAGGGGCGGAGGCCGGTCGAGAGGGTCTGGTGGGCGACCGCCGCCATCATCACCACCCCGAGCAGCATCGCCACCGGCGCCACCCAGAGCAGCCGGTAGCCGAAGGCGGCGCCGGCGAAGAGGGAACTGGCCGCGGTGCCGCCGCCGAGGGTGAGCGCTGCCTGCAGGTAGCCGGGGCCGCCGCGCTTGAGGAAGGCCCACCAGCGGCGCGGCGCCGGCGCGCGGTCGAGTTCCACCAGCCAGCGCCGCTCGGCCGCCAGCGCCGCCGGGTCGGGCGGCTCGACCATCGGCAAGCCGCGGATCGAATCGGGCTCGCTGGGGGGAGGCTCGGGCATGGGCGCCGGGCCGATCATGCCGCCGCCCTCGTGCCGGCGCAGGGTTTGGCCCCCCCGCGGCCGGGTGGGAAGATGCCGGCCGCCGATGCTGCTCGTCCCGTCGCTCGTTCTCGCCCTCCTGTCCCAGGCGCCGCCGGCGGCCGCGGACGGCGCCGTCACCCTTGCCGCCGGCGGCCGGCCGGTGCTCGTCTACCGGTCCCGGCGGGTGGAGCCGCCGGCCGGCTACCTGGAGCGGGTGGCGGCGGGCAACCGGATCTACGCCCGCGCCCGCAGCGGCTACATCCATCCGCTCTACGGGCTGGACGGCGAGGAGCTGACGCTGGACTGGAGCGTCGATCACCCGCACCACCGCGGCATCTACTGGGCCTGGCCCGAGGTGCGCTGGGGCGAGCGGCAGGGCGACCTGCACGCGCTGCAGGAGGTCTTCTCGCGGCCGGTCGGCGAGGCGGCGGTCGAGCGGCGCGCGGACGGCACGGTGGCGCTGACCGCGCACAACCTCTGGCTGTGGGCGGACGCCGCGCCGGTGGTCTTCGAGCGGGTGCGCATCACCGTGCGCGAGGCCGCCGCCGACCGGCGGGTGATCGATCTCGAACTGCGCTTCGAGGCGCTGGCCGACGGCATCACCCTGGCCCGCCGCCACACCGACACCTACGGCGGCCTGAACGTCCGCCTGGCGCCGGTCGACGGCCTGGCCTTCGGCCACCACGCGCAGGCCGCCAACGCGGCCGAACCGCCGCGCGCCTGGTCCACCGCCACCGGCACCTGGCGCGGCGGCCGCCGGCGCACCACCCTGGCGATCCTGGAGCACCCGGCCAACCCCGACTTCCCGGGCGACTTCGTCACCTACGAGTACCTGCCCTGGCTGCAACCGGCCTTCCCGCGGGCCGGCAGCCGCTGGCCGCTGCGCCGCGGCGAGCCGCTCACCCTGCGCTACCGCCTGCTGATCCTGCCCGGCGACCCCGACGAGGACGCCCTCGCCGCCGCCGCCGCCGCCTACGAGGAGGAACGATGATCGAACCCACCCGCCGTGAGGTCCTGGTCAGCGGCGCCGCCGCGCTGGCCGCCCCCCTGTTC
>RFGR01000181.1 GCA_003696625.1 Planctomycetota bacterium | reverse complement strand
GAGGAGGAGGAACAGCGGATCGGGCAGGAGGAGGCCGCCGGGCAAGGCCCGCAGCGCCGGCGCGGCCAGCGCCAGGGCCGCGGCCGCCGGCAGGACCACCGCGAGGCGGGCCGACCGCCTCATCGACCGACCACCTCCAGCTCCCGGTCCGGCGGCCGGGCGGGCTCCCCGGAGCGGCCGAGCCAGAGCCCGCGCGGAAAGCGGGCGCCGCCGCGGGTGAAGAGCAGGGCGCCGGCCCGGCTCCGGGCTTCCCGACCGGCGAAGAGGCGGGTCGGAGGCCCCGGTTCGACCGCGACCAGCTCACCCGGCCAGTCAGCGGGCGGCACGGGCACGGTCCAGGCGACCGGACCGCACACGGCGACGACGACGCCGGCGACCCGACCGCCGGCGGTGACGGCGCTGGCCGGCTCCGGCAACCTCCCGACCGCGGACCGGACCGCCCGGGGACCGGGCCCGTAGACCCCGTCGCCCGCGAGCAGGAGCTCGGCGGCGACCCGCTCCGGCGATCGCTCGGCCGGCGGATCGGCCGGCACCGCCCCCAGGCCGACGAAGACCCGCCCCTCGGCGGCGGCCGGCAGCTCCGGCTCCACCGCCCAGTAGCCTTCCCGCCGCCGCTCGTCTCCGCGCCGGCGGAGGACGCCGAGCCGGAAACCTCCCTGCTCGTACCAGGGCGCGTCCCCCTCGCGGTGGCGCCAAAAGACCGGCATGCCGTCCTCGGGCTCCGCGCCCGGCGCCAGGCGGCGGACGAGCGGCTCGCCGCCGCGGCGCCGGCCGAGACAGATCGCCTCGATCCCCGGCCCGGAGCCGATCCGCGCGCCGGTCGGGGCCTCGGGCGAGGTCCAGAGCCGCAGCCGCGCCCGGTCGGGTTCGACCTTTTCCAGCCGGCCGAGCCAGGCGCGCCCGAACACCACCGGCTGGCCCTCGAAGAGGCCGTGCCGAGTGCCGGCGCCGAGCAGCCAGGTCGTCTCCCCGCGCTCGAGAACCGGCACCGGCCACCAGACCGTCCCGGGAACCTCGGGCGGCATCCCCAACCCCTCCTCCACCGCCGCCAACCCGGCCACCGGCGGCGGCTCCGGCTCCGGCGCCGCCTCGACCGGGCCGAGCAGCAGCGCCGCGGCCGGCGCCAGAACCGCCTGGACCGGGGCGACCACGAGGCCGACCAGCCGCTCCAGCCGACCGGCCGGCCAACAGGCCTGGACCGCCAACAGGCCCAGGACGGCGCCGGCGACCAGGGCGCGACGATTGCGCTCCGCGGCCGGCAGCAGCTCCACCGCCTAGGTGACTTCGAGGCCCTCGGTCAGCACCGCGGCGTAGAGGTCGAGTTCCTCGACGAAGCGGGCGGTGCCACGGACCACGGCGGTCAGAGGATCGGAATCGATTCGGGCCGGCAAGCCGGTCTGTTGGGTCAGGAAGCGGTCGAGGCCGGGAAGGAGGGCGCCGCCGCCGACCACCGTGATGCCGGACTCGAGCAGGTCGGCGCCGATCTCAGGCGGCGCCGCCTCGAGGCAGTCGAGGACCGCCCGGGCGATCGCCTCGAGCGGCTCGCGCAGGGCCTCGCGGACCTCCTCCGAGGTGATCACGGCCTTGCGCGGCCGCAGACTGAGGGTGTCGCGGCCGGCCACCTCCATCGACTTCTCGGTGTCGAGTGCACAGGCCGAGCCGATGGTCTTCTTGATCTCCTCGGCGGTCTGCGGACCGACCTGCAGGTTGTGGTTCTTGCGCAGGTAGTCGATCACCGCCTCGTCCATCTCGTCGCCGGCGATCTTGACCGACTTGACGTCGACCGGGCCGCTCAAGGCGAGGATGGCCACCTCAGTGGTGCCGCCGCCGATGTCGACGATCATCGAACCCTCGGCCTCGGTGATCGGCAGGCCGACCCCGAGCGCGCCGGCCATCGGCTCGTCGACCAGGAAGACCCGCCGCGCCCCGGCCCGCTCGGCCGAGTTGATCACCGCCCGCTTCTCGACCGTGGTGATGCCGGAGGGTACGGCGATCACCACCCGAGGCTTGACCCAGGCCTTGCCCTCGTGGGCCTTGCGCAGGAAGTAGCGCAGCATCTTCTCGGTCACCTCGAAGTCGGCGATGACCCCGTCCTTCAGCGGCCGGACCGCGACGATGTTGCCGGGCGTCTTGCCGAGCATGCGGTAGGCCTCGTCCCCAACCCCCATGCCGTTCAAGATGACCTCGTTCGTGCCCTTGTAAACCGCGACCACCGAGGGCTCGTTCAGGATGATGCCTCGCTCGCGCGAGGCGACCAGCGTGTTCGCCGTGCCGAGGTCGATGCCGAGGTCCTCGGCGAAGGAGAACCGCCCGAAGAGCCAGTCCATCAAGCGCACAGGTGGGTGGGATTCATCGCGGCCGGAGGGAAAGCTGCCGGAGTATAGCGGCCGGGAAACGCGCCTTCCCAGGCCTCGGCGGAAAAAGAGGGGCGGCCGCCCCCCTCGAGGAGACGGCCGCCGGCGGGCCCGATGGCCGACGGGCTATTCGCCGCCCTCGGCCTGGGCGCCGTAGCTGCCCTTGAAGAACATGCCGGTGCCGTAGTGGGCGCCCTTCTCGTAGTCGAGCAGGAGCAGGGCGACGATCAGCATGATCCCGGTGGCGACGGCGAGGGCGCTCTCGAGCGGCATCGCGGGCTTCTCCTCGTCGGCGACGGGGGCGGCCTTCGCCGCGCGCTCGGCGCGACGGGGCTTGGCGGGCTTCCGCTCCTTGCGGGCGGCGGGCTTGGCGCGGCGCTTGGCTGCCATGGCGGTCTCGCGGTCTGGGGAATCAGAGGTTGGTGGCGACCCGGTCGCCGGCCTCGATCCGGACGCCGGCCGGCAGAGCGATCGTGCAAGTGGCGGAGTTCTCGCGGACCACCTCGACCTTGATCCGGCCCTTGTAGGTCTGGCCGTTGTAGACGTCGAAGGTATAGCCGCGCAGAACCTTGTCCCCCTTGCCCAGGTTGATTTGGACCAGCGCCGGCTCCTGGTCGTAGGAGGTGCTCAGCACCACCCCTTCGAGGTCGGGCTGGATGCCCTCGACCGCGGCCGGGTCGATGCCCGACATCCGGACGACCGTGGCCAGCTTGGCCTCGGCCTCGTCGGCCCGGTCGTTGGCGAAGGCCAGTTCCTTGCGCAGCTTCTCACCGGCCAGTTGGGCGGCGCGCTGGGCCTCCTCGGCCGCGGTCCGGGCGGCGAGGGCGGCGTCACGGGCGTCGAGCGCCTCGTCGCGCTCGGTACGCAGGGCGCGGTTCTCGTCTTCCAGCTCGGCGATCCGGTTGGCGAACTGCCGGTTGGTGGCCTCGAGGTCGGCCAGCTTGGCTTCGATGCCGCCGACGGACTCGTTCAGCTCGGCGTTGCGCTTGCGGGCGTCCTGGACATCGTTCTCCAGGGCGGCTGTCTTCGCCTGCTCCGAGGAGAGCTGGTTGCGGACGCTCTCGGCCTGGCCGGAGAGGGTCTGGACCTGGGCGGTCAGGTCGTCGACCTGGGCCTGGAGTTCGGACCGGGTCTGGGCGTGGGCCTGCTGCTCAGCCTCGAGCTTGGAGCGGTATTCGTTGCTCGTGCCGATGAGGCTGGCGGCGGAGCCGACGAACAGGGCGGCCAGGACCAGGTTGATGACGGTGAAGAGCTTGCCTGCGGTACTCATCCGGCTTCTCGGGGCAGGTCGGGCTGTCGGGGGGTCGGGG